>JBEKPC010000031.1:0-38703 GCA_049521155.1 Bryobacteraceae bacterium | reverse complement strand
CTGTCGGATACCGCCGCCGGCCGGATCAAGGACATCATCATTCGTGGCGGCGAGAACGACATGGACCCGTACTTCAATATCAATAATTCGGGCGCCACCAACCTCACGCTGGGGCAGAACGAATTGCAGGAAGCCACCGTGATCAGCAACGCGTACAGCGGACAATATGGGACATTTTCCGGCGCGCAGGTATCTTACGTCACCCGGTCCGGGACCAACGATTTCCACGGCAACGCCACTTATTTATGGAATGGCCGAGCCTTGAACGCGAATGACTGGTTCAGCAACGTGTTCGGCGATCCGCGGCCGTTTTCGAACGCCAATCAGTGGGCGGCGGCGCTGGCCGGGCCCATTATCAAGAACAAGCTGTTCTTTTTCGTAAACAACGAAGGGCTGCGCTTCGTGCTTCCCAATACTGACCTTGTCATCTCTCCGACGCCGGCGTTTGCCAACGCGGTTCTGGCCAATGTGGCAGCCACGCAGCCGGCCGAGTTCAACCTTTACCAGAGGATGTTCAACTTGTATGCCGCCGCTCCGGGCCAAAACAATGTCACGCCTCTCAACACGGCTTCTTGTGGCACGCTCACCTTATCGGGTTTCAATCCGGCGACGACCCCTTGTGCGCAGGAGTATGAGGCTCAGCCGAGCGCTCAGGCTTCGGAATGGATTCTGAGCACCCGGGTGGATTATAAGATCAGCGACAAGGATTCGGCGTACTTCCGCTGGAGACTCGACCACGGCACGCAACCGACCTCTGTCAACCCGATCAGCTCCGCCTTCGACGCCCTCTCCAATCAGCCGGCGTATGACAATCAGTTCTCAGAGACGCACATTTTCGGACCGCGGTCGACCAACGTATTCCTGGCGGCAGTCAGCCATTACGTGGCGCAGTTCGCCGAGAATCCGGCGGCCGAATTTGCCGCCTTCCCGGAGGGAATAGAAAACTCCGGATCGGTGCCGTTTTCGAATATTAACGGCAATGCGGGAGCTTTCCCGCAAGGACGCAATGTGACGCAGTACCAGTTTTCCGACGACGTTACGATCATCGAAGGGAAGCATGATTTGAAGTTCGGCGCCAACTTCCGCCGCTATGACGTGAGCGATCATAACTTCTTCAACAACACTCCGACCGTGGTGTTCGGCGTGGTGCCGAACGGCCTCCAGGAATTCGCCGATGGCACCGCGTGGGAGTATGCACGGACGCTGAACCAGGCGACCGATGTTCCGATCGCGCTGTGGGGCCTGGGATTGTACGTCAACGACGACTGGCATGTGAAGTCGAACCTGAAGATCACTTTGGCGCTGCGGACGGAGCGCAATTCGAA
Source organism: Bryobacteraceae bacterium (assembly GCA_049521155.1). Taxonomy (GTDB): domain Bacteria; phylum Acidobacteriota; class Terriglobia; order Bryobacterales; family Bryobacteraceae; genus Palsa-187. The sequence goes on along the minus strand of JBEKPC010000031.1, from coordinate 37,378 downwards.
CCCGGTGTGCCAGTTCAACTGCTTCGCGAACTTTACCGGTCCGTTCTCCTCCCTGGCGAGCGTGACCAGCAGCGACCAGGCCAATGTTCCTTATAGCAGCGACATCAACGATGGCCTGCATAAAGCGTTCCAGGGCGTGGATGCGTTAGATCTATCGCCGCGCGTTGGCGTGAGCTGGTCTCCGGGCCACGACAGCAAGACGGTGATCAGCGGCGGGTATGGAATTTTCTACGATGCCCTTTCGGCGGGATTGCTGGATAACCTGCTGGGCAACCCGCCGGTTTCGGTCGGGATTAATGTCCGGCCCACGGCGGGAACGCTTCCCTTCGATCCGAACGGCGCGCCTGCAACATGGGCTGCTTCGGCGAATGCGTTCAATATCCAAAATAGCTACGGCCAGATCGCTTCGACGCTGGCCGGTCTTGGCTCCTCGTTCGCGGTGCCGAATTTTACCTCGATCAATGGAACCATTCACGCGCCGAGGGTGCAGGAATGGAATTTCCAGATCCAGAGGCAGTTGAGCAATTCGGTGGTGGTGTCGGCGGATTACGTCGGCAACCACGCCAGCCGCATTGTGTACAACTCGTCTTGGGCCAACGCATACGATGAGTTCGGCCTGTACCCCGGCGTGAGGGGCATCCCCACTGCTCCGGCGGATGGGAATTATGGCACGGTCACGCAGTGGCAGAGCGGGGGAATCTCAAACTACGACGGGCTGACGCTATCGGCGAGAAAGCAGTTCGCGCACGGGCTGACGGCGCACCTTAACTACACTTGGTCCCATGCGCTGGACGATGTATCGAACGGCGGCGCTTTCCAATACGGCGGAAATACCACCACCGGCGGGCAGCTCAACCCGGCGGGCCTGTCGATTCTGAATTATGGCAATGCCGATTACGATATTCGCCATAACCTGAGTGGGGATTGGGTCTACGTTCCGTCGATTCACTTCGGGAACGAATTCGTGAAGCAGTTGCTCGGCGGTTGGGAATGGTCCGGCAAAATCTATTTCCGGACTGGTTTTCCGTTCTCGGTTACCGATAACAACAGCGGCCTCGGGAACTACGGCGGTCAGATTTTCGCGACGTATACGGGAACCATGGCTGGCGCCTCGAGCAGTTGCGGCGCGGCTACCGCGGCTGTCCCCGGCGGAGGGACTTGTCTGAACGCGAATGCGTTCGTGAATTCGGCTGTGGCGGGATTCACGGGTTATACCGGGTTGTCGACGCAGGATCGCAACCAGTTCCGCGGACCGAACTATTTCAATAGCGATATGGCGATTTACCGGACGTTCAAGCTGCGGGAAAGTATGGCGCTGAAGGTCGGCATCCAGGCGTTCAATATTTTCAACCACCCGAATTTCGGACTTCCGGACAGCGGCGTGGGCGATGCAACGTTCGGCCAGGTGACTTCTCTGGCTCCTACGCCGACCAGTCCATATGGATCCGGCCTAGGATTCGACTCCTCCCCGCGTGTGCTGCAATTGAGCGGGAAGTTCACGTTTTAGGGCATTTCTTTTAGTTTTGGAAAAGGGGCGGGCCTTCGGGCTCGCCCTTTTTTTATTTGTACACAGATGATTTTACAGGTGGTTACCACCTGAGTGTGGGTAATGACTCAGTTCAGGCGAACACATTCCAGTGTCTGGGGCCTGGGATATATGGTATCTGGAAGCAGCAGTAGGGAAAAACGTATTTTGCGCAAATACTGCTTTCCGGCCTATCCGGACCTGAAACAGTATTGACATTCGCGTAAAAAGGGGAATAAAGTAGGGTAACTTGCGTTGCTTCGGCAACAGAAATTGTTACAAGGACGGATCGCGGCTGGGTTGCCGTGCATTCGTGGGTTGTCTATTCGTTGGGGTTTTCTTTAAAAGAGTGAAGTAAACGGGCTGACAGGCTCGCGGGATGGCGGTCATTCATAGTGATCAGCCGAATCTCAAAAGACTGAACTTGTTGGGGGTTCTGTAGATGATAAATAGATCGAATCTTCGGTTTTTAACGGGTAGAGCGCTGATGGTTTTCGCGCTGCTCGCGATTTTCACTTTTCCGGCCTCACAACTGGTGGCGCAGTCCTTGACCACCGGTGACGTGGCGGGCGTGGTTAGCGATTCCACCGGCGCGGTGATTCCGAACGTGGCCGTCACACTGACCAGTCTCGATACGGGGTCGGTTCAATCGACCACGACCAATGCGCAGGGCTACTACCGCTTCACGCTGTTGCAGCCGAACCGATATAAAGTTACGGCGACCAAGCCTGGGTTCGAGACCGTCGAAACGGCGCTGGCGGTTTCCGTGGGCCAACTCGTCACCGGTAACGTCACGTTGAAAATCGGCCAGGCCAGCCAAACGGTCGAAGTGACGGAAGCTCCGCCGCTGTTGAGCACCGATGCCAGCAACAGCACGGCCTTTTCGGCGATGGAAGTTGCGGATCTGCCCAATCCTGGCGGCGATATCACGACCATTGCATTCACCGCTCCGGGAGTCGTCGTGAATAACATGGGCGGCTACGGTAACTTCAGCGTCAACGGCCTGCCCGGCACGTCGAATCTGTTCACGGTGAACGGCGAAAACGACATGGATCCGTATTTCAACATCAGCAATTCAGGCGCGACGAACCTCCTTTTGGGCGCGAACGAATTGCAGGAGGCCACGGTCATCAGCAATGCGTACAGCGGCAACTATGGAACGTTTTCGGGCGCGCAGGTGAATTACGTCACCAAATCGGGCACCAACGCGTTCCACGGCAACCTCAACTACGAGTGGAACGGCCGCGCCATGAACGCGAACGACTGGTTCAGCAATTTTTACGGAGACTCCAAGCCATTTTCGAATGCCAATCAGTGGGCGGCGGGGATTGGCGGACCCATTGTGAAGAACAAGATGTTCTTTTACGTGAATCATGAAGGGCTTCGCTTCGTCCTTCCCAACACCGATCACGTGGTGGTTCCGACAACGGCGTTTGCCAACGCGGTTCTGGCCAATATTCAAGCCACGCAGCCGGCCGAATTTGCGGACTATCAGAAGATGTTCAATCTGTATGCCGCCGCGCCGGGCTCAGCGGGTGCGCAGCCCTTCGACATCGGCGCCCCCTGCTCTGGGATCTCATTACCGGGCTTCAATCCGGCGACGACGGATTGCGCGGCGCAATACGAGGCCACTCCTACCGCTCTGGCGAAGGAATGGATTCTGAGCGCCCGCGTCGATTATCATATTAGCGATAAGGACACGGCGTACTTCCGCTGGAGGCTCGACCATGGTGTCCAACCGACCTCTCTCAATCCCATCAGCTCCGCCTTCGACGCCCTGTCCAACCAGCCAGCGTATGACAATCAGTTGTCCGAGACGCACATTTTCGGGCCCCGTTCGACGAACGTGTTCATGGGATCGTTCAGCCACTACGTGGCGCAGTTCGCGGAGGATCCGACCAATGAATTTGCTGCCTTCCCCCTGGGCGTCTCAAACTCTGGATCGGTGCCGTTTAGCGGAATCAACAGTTCGGCGGGAGGATTCCCGCAGGGACGCAATGTTACGCAATACCAGTTGGTTGACGACGTTACGGTGATTAGCGGGAAGCATGATTTGAAGTTCGGCGTCAACTTCCGCCGCTACGACGTGAGCGATCATAACTTCTTCAACACCACGCCGACCGCGGTGTTCGGCGTCACGCCCAATGGCCTGCAAAATTTCGCCGACGGCGTCGCGTTTGAGTATGTTCAGTCCAAGAACATCGCGAGCGATGTGCCGATCGCGCTGTGGGGCATGGGACTGTACATTAACGACGACTGGCATGTGAAGTCGAACTTGAAAATCACCATAGCGCTCCGTGATGAGTACAATTCGAACCCGGTGTGCCAGTTCAACTGCTTCGCGAACTTCAAGAGTCCGTTCGCGTCGCTGGCGAGCGTCACCAGCAGCGACCAGGGCGACGTCCCTTATAGCGCCGACATTAGCACCGGCCTGCATAAGGCGTTCCCCGGTGTCGATGCCCTGAACCTGTCGCCGCGCATTGGCATTAGCTGGTCTCCTGGCAAGAGCGCCAAGACCGTGATCAGCGGCGGGTTCGGTATCTTCTACGATGCCCTCGCGGCGGGATTGGTGGACGATCTTTTGAGCAACCCGCCGAATGCGGTCGGAATTACCGTGCGGCCTTCGGCTGGTGTTCTTCCCTTCGATCCGGCCGGCGCCCCCGCAATCTGGCAGGCTTCGGCGAATGCATTCAGTATTTCCAACACCTTCAACAATATCTCGACGGCGCTCAACAATCTGGGCTCGATCTTCAGCGCGCCGAACGTAACCGGCATCACCGGGACCATCCACGCTCCAAGGGTATTCGAATGGAATTTCCAGATTCAGCAGCAGTTGAGCTCTTCGCTGGTGGCGTCGGCGAATTACGTTGGCAACCACTCCGGTCGCCTTCCCTACGCGAACAACTGGCCGAACGCATACGATGCGTACGGTTTGTACCCGGGCGTGGCGGGCATCAACAGCGCCCCGGCGGACGAGAACTACAGCACTTTCAGCCAGGTTCAGAGCGGTGCGATCGCAAACTACGACGGTTTGACCTTCACGTTGAGAAAACAGCTCTCGCACGGGCTGACGGCGCACTTCAACTACACCTGGTCGCATGCCTTGGATGAAGCCTCCAACGGCGGTCTGTTCGTTTACGGCGGCGAATCCATCCTGTCGCAGATCAATCCGGCAGGGCTGCGCGTTTCCAATTATGGCAACGCCGATTACGACGTTCGCCATCTGATCAGCGCGGATTGGGTTTATGTTCCTTCGGTTCATCTCAACAGTCACTTTCTGAATGAGTTGCTCGGCGGCTGGGAAGCAACCGGCAAGGCATACTGGCATACTGGTTTGCCCTTCTCGGTCGGGGATGACAACACCGCGCTGGGCAACGGCGGAGGGAATCTTCTGGCTACCTACGCGCCTGGGGCAACAGTGTCAAGCGCCGAGCCCGGCGGTTGCGGTCAGGCTGCCGCAGTCACGCCCTGCCTGAACTCGAGTGCGTTCGTCAACGGAGCCGCCAATGGCTTCGCCGGATATACGGCACTATCGTCGCAGAACCGCAATCAATTCCGCGGACCCAGCTACTTCGACATGGATATGGCCCTTTTCCGAACCTTCAGGATCCGGGAGCGGATGATGATGAAGTTCGGCATTCAGGCCTACAACATCCTCAACCACCCGAATTTCGGTCTTCCGGACAGCGGCGTGGGCGATGCGACTTTCGGTAATATTCTGGGGATGGCCGGTACTCCGACCAGTCCTTATGGAAGCTTCCTGGGATTCGATTCGTCTCCGCGCATCATTCAGTTGAGCGGGAAGGTGACGTTCTAAGCATTTCCTGTTTTGAAAAATGGGGCGGGCCTTCGGGCTCGCCCTTTTTTTGGGTATGTTAATCCCCGCTCTCACGGGACGGGGGGGGGGCGAGCTTGCCCTTTTCTTTTGGGCCTTATCCCCTCCTTTACAGTCGGGGTTCGGCCTCAGCATGACGGCATGCATTGGGTTGTCTTCAGCATCGACACCGAACCCCGACCGTCAGGAAGGGGATGGTTAGAAGAAGACTTTCAAGGTGGTGACGACCAGCGCGTGGGTGACCATGGAGGCGCGGATGCTGCGGGCGCGGCGGAAGGCCAGGCCGTAAAAAATCCCGGCGAGCGCGGCCATCACAGCGAATTTCCAGTTGGGAAACGCACGATAGAAAACGTGCACGGCGCCGAATAGCATCGATGCGCCGATCAATCCCGCCGCTTCGCTGCGGGTCCAGGCGGTGAGCCATTGCTGTAGCAAACCTCGAAAAAAGAACTCCTCCGCCAGCGCCACCACCCAGAAGATCCCGAAGAAGGTCCCGATCGCTAACAGTGTCGTTTTCTCCCAGCCGGACGGGAGGCGGAAGCCGGCGAATCCAATCAGCCTGGCCAGAACCACCGCCGGCGGCAGAAAAATCGCAAAATGGACCACTCCGATTTTCCATTCGCGCGGCGAAGGCCAGAATCCAAATCCAACCCCTTGCACGCGCCGTATACAGAGCATCGCGAACAGGCCGGTGCGGAACCACATCAATTGTCCTAACACCGGGAGATAAAGTTTCGGATAAGGACTCAAATACCATAGCTTGAACAGCGCCGCGATCCAGACGGCCGCCATGAAAACCAACAGCAGGATATCGGCGGCGGGTTTCTTCGGCAGCAGGATGTACCAAAAGGAAACCGCGCCCGCCAGCAGCAAAATCCAGCCCAGAGCGGGCCCCCGAAACGTTCCGAAGGCGAGCGTCGCGAGACAATAGGGAAGAATCGCGCAAATGGTCAGCAGCGCCGCGAATAAAGCCGGCGGAAGCTGTTCGAAGCGGGCGCGAATTCGCTCCGAGCCCAGCAATGCGTAGAAAGTCACTTCCAGAACGAACGCCGGTAGGGCGGCCAGCCAGTGTATATTCAATCGGTGTAACTTTCTCCCAGTCTTACGGTATCCTCCTGTGAACGTGAACGCAACGGACAACGACCTGATGGCGGCGGTGGGCGCGGGCGAAGTGCAAAAACTCGCCGTGCTCTTCGAGCGCCATCACCGCGGATTGTTCCGTTATTTTGTATCGATGAACCGGAACCGCGAATTATCTGAAGATCTGGTGCAGGACGTATTTTTCCGCATGTTGCGATATCGAGCCAGTTACGACGCCAAGCAATCCTTTACGGCCTGGATGTACCAGATCGCACGCAATGCGAGCGTCGACCAGGCGCAGAAACGCAAGGGCGAAGTGATTGGGATTGAGGAGTTTACCGAGCGCCGGGCGGATCCGGCGGCGGGCCCTGAGCAATCCGCGGTGATGACGCAGGATCTCAGGCTGCTGCGCCAGGCGCTCGACCGGCTGCCGGCGGATAAACGGGAAATTCTGGTACTGAGCCGGTTCCAGGGCATGAAGTACGAAGAGCTGGCGAAGGTGTTGGGATGCGAGGTCGGCACGGTAAAAGTGCGCGTTTATCGCGCGATGCGGGCCTTAGAGCAGGCTTATTTGAGCATAAGTGGGGAAAAAACGGCATGAATTGCGACGAAACAAGGCTTATTTTACCCGAATATTTGAACGAATCCCTGGGCGAAGCACAGGAGCTGGCATTCTCCTCGCACCTTGCGACGTGCGAAGCGTGCCGTGCCGAGGCGGAGCGGTTGGGTTCGTTATGGCGCGGGCTGGCGCTGTTGCCCGGCACGTTTCCGGAACCGGGCTCGAATGTGCGGGACCGGTTTTATGAATCGCTGGCGGCGTACCGGCATGGCATGGAATCCGCCCGGCATGGCTGGAGAGAAAAGCTGGCCGCGTTGTGGCCCCGGCAGCCGGCATGGCAGATGGGGATCAGTTTCGCATTGTTGGTGATCGGTGTCGGCGTGGGCTATGAGGTGCGGCCGGCCGGTTCGGAAGTGGCGCAATTACGTGGAGAGGTGAGCGGGATGAGACAAATGGTGGCGTTATCGTTAATGCAGCAGCAATCGGCGGGCGAGCGGTTGCGCGGAGTGAGCTGGGCGTACCGGGTGGAATCGTCCGATACCGAAGTGTTATCGGCGCTGCTCGCGACGGTGAATAACGATGCCAGCGTGAATGTGCGGCTGGCGGCGGTGGACGCGCTGCATGCGTTCGGGGCGAGTCCGGTGACGCGGACGGCGATTATCCAATCGATCCCCAAGCAGACGGCGCCGCTGGTGCAGATTGCTCTGATCGAATTGCTGGTGGATTTGAAGGTGACCGAATCGGCAACGGAGTTGAAGAAGCTCAGCGCCGATGAAACGGTCGACACCAGCGTGCGGGAGAGAGCGAAGTGGGCGCTCGGGAAGCTACTGCAATGAGACGCGCATTCCTGGGGCTGGTTTTGGCGGGCGTGGCGTTCGGCGCGGAAGAAAAGACTAGCGAGCGCAAGACTTTTTCCGGAGTGCGGGAACTGGTGATCGATAATATCAGCGGCTTCATTGAAGTGACCGCGACGAACGGCAGCGCGGTCGAGATGGAGATCGACAAGACGCTGAGCGGCGAATCGGCGGACCGCTTGGCGCTGGCGAAAAAAGAAATCAGCCTCAGTACCACGCAGGAAGGCGGCCTGGTCCGGCTGCTGGTCGATGGGCCGTTCCGGTGCCACTGTGCCGAGAACTCGGTCGGTTTTCACGGGCGCCAGGTTTATGAGTTCAATTACGACTTCAAGATTCGCGTGCCGCGCGATGTGAAGCTGGAACTAAAGACGGTCAACAACTCCCGCATCACTGTCGATGGCACGGCTGGCGATTACAAAATCAGCAATGTGAATGGGCCGATCGAGATGAAGAATGTGGAAGGCTCCGGGACGGTGCATACGGTAAATGGCGGGGTGAAGGTGCTGTATGCGAGGAATCCGACGGGCGCGACTTCGTTCAAGACGGTCAACGGATCGCTGGACATTGCGTTCCGGCCCGGGCTGAACGCGGACGTGAAGATGAAGACGATGAATGGCGGGTTGTATACGGATTTCGATGTATCGGCGCTGCCGATCGCGGCGACGCCCGCGGAGAATCGCAATGGGAAATTTATGTGGAGCAGCCGGAGAATGACCGGCGTGCGCATCGGCCACGGTGGGCCGGAGCTGGAGTTCGAGACGCTGAATGGCGACGTGATGATTAAGAATCGAGAGAGGTAAGAAGATGTGGAAGCAAGTGATTTTATTTGCGGCAGCGGGTGTGATGCTGGCCGCGCAGGACGCGGACAAGGTGACGGTGCCGTTTCGCGATCCATCGGGGGCGAAGACCCTGAAGGTCTCCCTACAGAACGGCAGCGTGACGGTCCGCGGGTACGACGGCAAGGACGCGATTATCGAAACGGGCGGGCGCATCAATGGGCATGAGCGGCATCCGTCGCACGTGCCGGAAGGGATGCACAGGATCGACAACCTGAGCATGGGACTCGACGTGACGGAAGAGAACAACACGATCACGGTGGTCGGGGGCGATAGCGCGGGCCACGTGGTCATCCAGGTTCCGGTGCAGACGTCGCTGGTGCTGCGGTCGGTGAATGGCGGGGCGATTACGGTCGAGAACATTTCGGGATCGATTGACGCGAACCATACCAATGGAGGCATCGCAATCACGAATGTATCGGGGTCCGTGCTGGCCAATACGACGAACGGCAAGGTGACGGTGTCGCTCAACAAGGTTTCGCCGGATAAGGCGATGAGCTTTACATCGTTCAACGGGACGGTGGATGTGACGCTGCCGGCGGATGTGAAGGCGAACGTGATGATGAAGACCAATAACGGCGAGATTTGGAGCGATTTTGATATCAAGCTCAGCGCGTCAGGGAAGCCTCCGGTGGTGGAAGATAGCCGGGGGACGAATGGGAAGTACAAGGTGCATCTGGATCGGGCGATGTATGGGTCGATTAATGGGGGCGGGCCGGAGATGCAGTTTGTGACTTATAACGGAAGTATTTTGATCCACAAGAAGTAAGCGGACACGCGCCAGGAATTCTAATCTTACGCCAGAGGCAGATCTTCCCCTAATGACTCCGGCGTATCTTTAGACTTTTTCTGGCGCGTTCGTGTTTTCCCGTCCAGTTCCCTGCGCAACCAGGCTTGGGCCAGCTTCATTTGGCGATTGATCTTGTGCAACGGAACGCCCAGCAGCGTGGAACTATCCTCCGCTGTCATTCCTCCGAAATACTTCAGTTCCAGCAGGCGGGCTTTCTCCGGATCCTGGCGTTCCAGATCGAGCAGCGCGTCGTCTAAAGCCACCACCATCGAAGCGCGCTCCCCTGTGAAAATCACCTCTTCCTCAAATGGCACGCGGGCGCCGGCCTGCCTCTTATTCGCGTTTCTCGACCGCGCCCGATCCACCAGAATCTGCCGCATCACACGCGAGGCGACGCCCAGAAAATGAGCGCGGTTTTGAAATTCGGGATCGGTATCGCCCACCAGCCGCAAATAGGCTTCGTGGACCAATGCGGTGGGATCCAGCGTCTGGCTCCCGGCTTCGCGGCGAAGGTGAGACGCCGCCATGCCGCGCAGATTGGCGTAAACCAAGGGGACCAATTGGTCGAGCGCCGACCGGTCACCCTCCCTCCAGGCGTGCAGCAGCTCGGTTACCGATAAGCTCTCATTCAAATCGTTAAGTTTATCACGCGCTAACTTTTCCATTTCCCGACGCATTTCAGATTAGGGAGTTTCCCTACTCGGAGGACAAATTATGAAAAAACAAATGATTTTACTTTCGCTATGCGTCATGGCCGCGGCGCTACCACTTCCAGCGAATATCTTCTATTTCGCGACCACTGGCAACGATTCAAATCCATGCACGGTCGGCCAACCCTGCAAGAGTTTTCGAGCGGCGGCGGTATCGAGTGTAGCTTCCGGGGACACGATCCTGGCGCTGGACGGCGTGGATTTCAATCTGCAACAACTGGCAGCGGGTGCCTTCCCGCAAAGCGTGACCATCGATGGCGGCCAGCATGGTGCATTCATGACAGGGGCCAATGGCGCGGCCGGACTCTATCTCAACGCTGGGAGTGGAGCGCCAATATGGGTGCTACGAAATCTCATCATCACGGTGGGGGCTAACGGCTCCATTCCCCCCCAGGGCATTTTTTTGAACCTTCCCGGCGGATCCCTGACGATGGATAACGTCACCATCATTTCCCAGAACGTGCAGGGCGCCGCCATCTCCGGCACGGTCTCGAATGGCGGAGCGGTTCATATGAATGGAGTCACCATCGTCGGCGCCGGAAGCGGCATCTATCTCAATAACGGAACTCCCTCAGGAGGGCCGTTTCCATTTACGGCAGAAAACCTGGTTGTCGACGTAACCGGCCCCGGAGTCCAGATCATTGACGGTTACGGGACGATCCGCAATTCGAAATTCCGGAGCGGCGCGTCCGGTACAACCGGCGTGGCCCTGACCACCTCTTCGACCACCCCTTCGTGGCTGTTCGACACATGCAGCTTTGAAAATCTTGGCTACGGATTGGTGATCGGGGGCGGGGAAACGGTGCGAATCTCCAATTCGGAGTTCTCCGGGAACGGCACCGGCATTTTCAACAGTGGAACCGCAATTTCGTTCCGCAACAATGTGTTCGCAGGGAACAGCACCGACGGAGCGCCGTCGCTGACTACGTCTCTGAAGTAAACAGGAATCGACATGAGACCCTTCTCCATTGGACTCGTCCTGATCGCCATCAGCTTCCTGACCCGCGCCTCGACCGTCGTTTTCGACCAAAGTCCGCCGAACGATAACGCCACGGACTTCGTGAATTTCCGGCTGGCCGACGATTTTGCTCTTTCGAGCGCCACGCTGGTCGATGGCATCGACTTCTGGTATTCTGCGCAGAACCAATCTGACCTTTCCTCCGTGACCTACGCGATTTACTCCAATTCCGCCGGATCGCTGGGCTCCCTGCTGTTCACCGGCACGCTGACCCCGGCGACATCCTACGACTCCATCGACAACACGTTTTTCGCCGCATTGACTGTGCCGGACCTCAGCCTCGCGTCCGGAACTTATTGGTTGGAACTGCACGGCGGCGCCAGTCTCACCGACGATAATGGAACCATTACGGTTTGGTGGGATTCGGCGGCCGACAACGCGACCTATATGGCTCTACAGGGTCCCGATACGTCTGCCTTGCCCAACCAGCCGATCACGTTTAGCGGGTCTGAACAGCAGGCGTTTCAAATCGACGGAACCCTGGTGAGCGCCACAGTGCCGGAACCGTCGTCAGTTCTCTTGGCCGCGTGCGGACTATCCGCGCTGATCTTTAAAAGGAAATCCGGAACCTCGAATCGCGCTACCATCAACTAACGGTCCGCTTCCACGTCGAGGGGAAGGAAAATACTTGCAGATTCGGCTCGGCTACGAACTAAATTACAGCTTTCCTCAACCGACACCCATGATCCTGGCGTTGAATATCCATTATTCGCGCGCCTCGGATATCATCATTCCGGATTATCTGACCACCGATCCTTCGGTCCCAATCAGAGGGTATCGCGATGGCTTCGGCAACTGGTGTACGCGCCTGGTCGCCCCCGGCGGCCGCTTCCGCCTCAGAACCGACGCTTTGATCCGCGACACCGGCGAACCCGATCGCGTGGTTCCGGAGGCCCGCCAGCATGCTGTACAGGATCTGCCGGAGGAGACCGTGGTCTTCCTGTTGGGCAGCCGTTATTGCGAAACCGATCTGCTGTCCCAAACCGCCTGGGACCTGTTCGAGCGTGCGCCCGCCGGCTGGGCCCGCGTGCAGGCGATTTGCGATTACGTCCAGCAGCGCATCACCTTCGATTATCAACAGGCGCGCGCCACCCGCACCGCCTGGGAGGCCTGGAATGAGGGCGTCGGGGTCTGCCGCGACTTCGCCCACCTGGCCGTGACTTTCTGCCGCTGCATGAATATTCCCGCCCGCTACTGCACCGGTTATCTCGGCGATATGGGAACCTTGCCGCCCTATGGCGTCGGCGATTTCGCCGCCTGGTTTGAAGTCTATATCGGCGGCGACTGGCACATCTTCGACCCTCGCAATAACGTCCCGCGAATCGGACGAGTCCTCCTCGCGCGCGGTCGCGATGCCGCCGACGTCGCGATCGCCACCACCTTCGGTCCCAATATTCTCGAAAGTTTCAAAGTCTGGACCGACGAAGTACCGGAGCCTCATTAGCCATGTCCCTCCTCACCGTCCGCCACGTCACCACCTACCGGTACGCTGAGCCGGTGGCGCTGGGCGAGCATCGCATGATGTTCCGGCCGCGGGAGAGTCACGATCTCCGTCTCCTCAAAGCAAGCCTCAAAATTTCGCCCAGCCCGGCGCGCATCCGCTGGTTACACGACGCCTTCGATAACTCCGTCGCCGTCGCCACCTTCCATGGCTCTACCACGGAGCTTCGTTTCGACAGCAGCGTCACTCTGGAACATCTCGACAACACCTCGCCCGAATATCCGCTCGAAGAGTACGCCAAGACCTTTCCGTTCCGCTATGCAGACGATGAACTTCCCCATCTGGCGCGCGCCATGGTCAACCAGCATCCCAGCGATTGTTTGAAGGATTGGGTGAGCCAGTTTCTCGATCCATCCGGCGTCACCGGGACCATGAGTCTGCTCCGCTCCATGACGAGTGGGATCAGGCAGGATTTCCGCTATGCGCGGCGCACCGAAAAGGGCGTGCAGTGCCCGCAAGATACTCTCAATAGCCGATGTGGAAGCTGCCGGGATTTTGCTGTGCTCATGATCGAGGCCATCCGTTCGCTCGGCGTGGCTGCGCGCTTTGTAAGCGGCTACGTTTTCGTGCCGGACGCCAACTCCGGCCTGACCAACGGCTCCGGTTCAACCCACGCCTGGATGCAGGCGTATCTGCCGGGCGCGGGCTGGATCGATTTCGATCCCACCAACAGCATCGTGGGAAACCACAATCTGATTCCCGTCGCCGTGGCTTGGGATCAGCGGCAGGCTCTTCCTCTGTGGGGCACCTACTACGGCGCGGCTTCCTCGTTTCTCGGCATGGATGTCGCCGTTTCTGTCGAGCAGGATGCCTAGCCCCTTCACCATCCTTCGCCCGCAAGGGAAAGGCCCGTTCGTCATCTTCTGCGATCACGCCAGCAATCGCATCCCCGCCGAACTGGAGAATCTCGGCTTACCGCCCTCCGAACTGGAGCGCCACATCGCCTGGGATATCGGAGCCGCCGGAGTCGCCGCGGAGCTCTCGAAAATCTTCGACGCCCCCACCATCTTATCCGGCATCTCCCGCCTGGTCATCGATTGCAATCGGCAGCTCTACGCCCAGGATCTGATTCCGGAGGTAAGCGATGGGACCGTAATTCCCGGCAATCAGAATCTCAGCGAGCCCGCGCGTCAGTCGCGCATCGAACAGTGGTTCGAGCCTTACCACGCAGCCATCGAGTCCGTGATCGAGCGAAGTCTCCCTACGATCGCGCTCTCGATTCACTCCATGACGCCATGCCTTGCCGGAGTTCCCCGGCCCTGGCAAATCGCTCTCTCCAGCCATCGCGATCGAACCCTGGTAGACCCGCTGCTAGAGAATCTCGGCGACTTCATAGTCGGAGACAATCAACCCTACGACCTGGATCCAGAAGTGGATTACAGCACCCCGTATCACGCCCTGCGCCGGAACCTCCCCCACCTCCAAGTAGAATTCCGCCAAGACGAAATCACCCACCCAGCAGCCCAAATAATTTGGGCCCACCGCTTCGCCAAAGCCCTCTTGTAGCGCACGCCCCCGGCGTGCCGCCTCGCCACTCGTGGCGAGGCTTAGCGCGCCAGCCGTGTCTCGGATGCGCCAATTGCACCGATAGCGAAAACACTACCGAGCCGTGAGCGACTCACCGATGGCGATGAAAATGCGTTTTGTAGCGTACGCACTCTTGCGTGCCGCGTCGAGACTCGTCTCGACGCCTGCCCCGTAGCCAACGCGTTGCCCCCTATTTTCAGGGAAGCCGACTCTTCATAAATCACAGCTTCACTTCCCCAACTCCAGCGCCATAATCGTCTTCCGATCCCGCAGATAAAGCCGCGTCCCCACCAGCGTCGGAGCCGTCCACGCGATATTCTGGAGCAACTCCGCCTGCGACAACACCTCGAACTTCTGTGGATTCGCCCGGCACAGCGCCAGCGTGCCATCCTCATCCGCCAGAATGATTTTCCCGTCCGCCCAGATAAGTTGCGCTTTCGCGAACCCTCTCTTCCGCCACGCGATTCTGCCCGTCTTCAGCTCCACCGCGCTCATCAGCACCGGACCGTTGTAGCCGCTCGAAATGTAGACGTAGCCGTCGCGTTGAATGGCCGTTCCGAAGTGCAATTCCAGATGCGGATCGTACCAGAGCTGCTTGACCGTAGTTTTCCCGCCCGCCTGATGCAGCTCCAGCGTGCGCGCGCCCACTCCATAAGCGGATGCCGCGAACAGCAGATTCCCCGGCGCCCACACCGGTGTGCTGATCGCGATCCCGTAAGGAGTCTCATGCGGATACATCCACAGCAGCGTGCCGTTATCCGGATTGAATCCAAAAATACTCTTCGCCGCAAGAAAAACCACCTGCGCCTGCCCGTCGACATTAATCAGCAAGGGCGACGAATAGGAGTTTGTAAACTGGAGCGCTTTCCAGACCACCGCGCCGTCGCTCTGGCGCAGCGCAACCGCGCCGTCCCCGTTCCCGCCCGCCATGAAAATCAGGGTGTCTTTGTACGGCAGCGCGTGGCTGGAGTAGCCGTAAACAAGATGGGTCCCGTGAAACTCGTTGTACAGATCGTGCGACCACACCAATTTCCCGGTCTTTTTGTTCAGCGAATGAATCTTGCCGGTACCGCTTGCCGAGACCACTCTATCGCCGATCACCTGTGGCATCGCATACGGCCCCGGCCCCACTTTTTCCGAAAAGTCGTTGGTGAACGGATTGACGTACACGTATTCCCAAAGGGTCTTCCCTGTGGCCGCGTCAAGCGCGGTGACCACGTCGCTTGCCCCGCGCCGGAACGCCGTGTACAGCACCCCATGTTCTTCCGCGATTGCCGAGTAGCCATCGCCCAGCGGCCGCGTCCAAAGTTTTTTTGGACCCCCCGCCGGCCAAGCGTCGGCCAGCCCGGAGGTGTTGACGATAAAATCCCGATTCCGCCCACCCCAGACAGTCCAGTCATCCGCCCGCGCCGCCCCGATCAATGTGAGCACGCACGCAACCGCTCTCACACATTTCATCAGTCATTAGACGCCGACCCCTCGGAAATGTTCCGAGCCCTCAATTCCCGCTCAATCCCTCAATATGCACCTTCCCGCGCGCTTGTGACGCGCGCCTCCAGGCGTGCCGCGTCGACGTCGTGTTTTGGATGCGCCTTCGGCGCACCACAGCAATGAAAACCCCGACGCTTCCGAATCCCTAACCGAGCCGTGACCGCAGGGAGCGGAGTCTTAATGCCCCCGAGCTGGCGTCAATAAGGCAGGGATTCGCCTGCGTTGTGTTGGCCTAGCTGAGCTATGGCAACTGTGAAATGCCTCTAAGCCTTCCCGTTAGCCCAATCCGAAATCAGCGACCACAGATACTTTCCCGTCAGCAACAGCATGATGATACTGGTCGCCCCCGCAATTAAATTCTGGAAGAAATTGTTCTTATACTCATGCATCACATGACGCCGGTTAATCAATGACAGCATGTAGAACAGCACGAACGGCAGCAGGATCCCATTGGCCACCTGCGAATAGAACAGCACCTTGAGCAGAGGCAGATGCGGAATCAACACGAAGCCCGCTCCACTGACAATTAGAAACGTGTAGAGCCCATAAAATACCTTCGCCTGCCCCCACCGCTTCTCTACCCCCGATTCGAACCCCAACCCTTCGCAAACGTTGTATGCCGTCGCCAGCGGCAGAATCGCCGCCGAAAGAACCGACGCATTCACCAAGCCGATGGCAAACAGCGCGCCCGCGAATTTTCCCGCCAGAGGGATCAGCGCCGTGGCTGCCTGCGCAGCGTCCGTAATCTTGCCGTGTCCGGATTTGAAGATCGTCGCGGCGCAGGCAATCACGATGAAAAATGCAATGACGTCGGTAATAATGCAGCCGATAATTACATCCCAGCGGCTCATCCAATAGCGCCGCTTGTCGATCCCCGCTTCTACGATGGACGCTTGTAGATAGAATTGCATCCACGGTGTGATCGTGGTCCCGATCAGCGCCACCAGCATCACTACATAATCGGGATTCGACGACAGATGCGGAACCAGCGTTTCCTTCAGCGCAGTGGGCCAATCCGCCTTCACGAAATAAGCCGAAACCGGATACGCAAAATAAATCAAGGAAAAAATGATGAGCGTCCGCTCCACCGGCTTATAGGTGCCCTTCACGATCACGAACCATACGATGAACGCGCCAATCGGGACCGAAATATACTTGCTCACCCCGAAAATCTGCATCCCGGACGCGATGCCGGCGAACTCCGCCGCGATGTTTCCAAAATCCGCCAGCCCTAGAATGGCCATCGTAATGAAGGTGGCGCGCAGTCCGAACTCCTCGCGGATTAGGTCGGCCAGGCCTTTGCCGGTCACCGCGCCCATCCGCGCAGCCATTTCCTGAACCACGATCAGCGCGATCGTCGTCGGAATCAAAACCCACAACAGGGAGTAGCCAAACTCAGCGCCCGCCTGCGAATAGGTGAGGATTCCGCCCGGGTCATTGTCGACGTTGGCCGTGATAAACCCCGGCCCCAGAATCGCGAACAACGCCACGATTCTCCATCGCATACTGGCAAACCCGATGGGCCGGCGCGCTGGAACTGTTTTGGACACTTGTCCGAGGCTAACCTAAACGGACCCGAGAACGCTACGGAAAAAATGTAACGATTCGGTTGCGCATTTTTCCCATCGGAACAGGTCCACTCTTTTCCGCCCTTTGACCGCCAGATCAGCCTGTAGCGATTCTGATTCGAACACCCGCGTCAGCGCGGATGCAATTTCAGAAGCGCTCTTGGGATCGATCAAGACCGCGCCATCGCCCGTAATTTCCGGCAGGGATGAATTGTTCGAGGTAATCACTGGCACCCCGGCCGCCATCGCCTGCGCCACCGGAAATCCGAAACCTTCATAGAGCGATGGATAGACAAACACCGTCGCCCCGGCTGTGAGTCCAGGTAAATCGTCCTCGGGTACGTATCCCAGATAGGTAGCCTCCGTCAGAACACGAGGCAGCGTTTGGTCGTAACCCCATCCCAGCGGTCCCACGATCAGCAGATCGAATTCGCTCCGCAGCGAAGGCTTCAACAGCTTCCATGCGTCGAGCAGCGTATTGAGATTTTTCCGCGGCTCAATCGTTCCCACATAAAGCGCATAAGGCCTCGGGCGCCGTACCGCCTGGTTTTTGTGAGGCGCCTCGAAATACGAGTCGGCGATGCCTGAATAAATCGTGTGAATGCGATCCGGGTCGATGCCCAGCAATCGAATCGCATCCTGCCGCGTATTTTCCGAAACCGCGATCAATCCGTCGGCGTGCCGCAAAATATTTTCGCCAAATTCGCGATCGGCTTTTACGTTCGCCGGCGTGTGAACCTCCGGCATCAGCCAGCAGGTCAAATCGTGAATCGTGGCCGTCAGCTTTGCCTGCCGCGGAGCCCTCCGCAGTAGGTTCGTGCCATGAAAAATATCGCCCCCGCGAATCATCCAGTCGAGCGGCGGCAAACCGCTTTCATTCATCGATTTGATCAGCGCTAGCCGCAAAATCGTGTCCCGGCGCGAAAGAGCGCTGGTTTCGTGGTCCAGCAAACCCACGTCATTGAGGAAAGGAAACGCGCGAATGGCAATGTCTTCATCAGCTTGGCGGCGCAGATGGCGCAGCCAATGCCAGACATAATTCTTGACCCCCGCGCTGCGAACCAGCGTTGATGTGGCGTCAACTATTATGGTCATTTAAGGCGTCATCAGAGCCGCTATTGGTGCGATTATGCTCGTTTTAGTCTCTATATTCCAGCGCTTCATCCACAGAAACAGAATCAGAAGACCCCACAAATGATACCCCAGATTCGCGCGCCGTTCGAGATGTGCCTGGACCGCTTCCTGAACCGCCGGCCACGAAAAAATACCAGTCTCGCGGACCGCCCGCTCATTCAAAGTATCCAGCAAAAGAGGCCGCAGAACCGTTCGCAGCCAGTGATGAACCGGAATATCAAACCCTTCTTTTCTTCGAGATAGAACAGATTCGGGCAGCCTGTCTTTCATCAGTTCCCGCAGCACGAATTTCAATTTGCTACCGCGTATCTTCATATTTTGCGGTAGTTTAGCGGCAAACTCCACCACCCTGTGATCGAGAAACGGCGGCCGCACTTCGAGTGAATGCGCCATGCTCATTCGGTCGCACTTGTGCAGAATGTCGTCCGGAAGATACGTAAGTTGATCAAGCCAAAGGAAGTTGTCAGCCTCCAGTGGAGGCTGCTCGATAGGATCGAGAAGTAGCCGCCGTTTTTCCGCCGTGTTAAATGTTCCGTTCCAGAAAAAATGCGCGTCGACCGGATCGAGTAAAGATCCGTTCAGCATGCGGGTGATTTTATAATCGAGCCCGATTTTGTTGTCCGAAACAGGCAAAAAACGGGTCATTCCGGCCGCCATTTTACGAATTCCAAAAGGTATCATGCGCAGCTTTTGTGCATAGGCATCAGCAAGATACGTATTATATCCGCCGAACAATTCGTCCGCTCCATCGCCCGACAACGCAACCGTCACTTCCCGCCGGCACATGCGCGAAAGAAACCATACCGGAATGGCGCCGGCGTCCGCGCTGGGATCATCGGAAAACAAAGCCAGTTGCTCCACCGTGCCCTGTATGTCCATGTCGGCATTGAGGTCGAACTCGTGGTGATCAGTGCCATATTTCGCGGCAACTTCACGGAAATAGGGGCTTTCATCGAACTCCCGTCCCTGAAAAGAAATGGAAAATGTCTTGAGGTGCGGCACCGATTCTGCCGCGTAATGCAGGATCGTCGACGAATCGAGGCCTCCGCTGGACCACACGCCAAGAGGCACATCTGAAACGAGATGTTCGCGCACAGCAGACCGAAGCAAGCGGTCCAGCTCGCCTTTTGCTACCTCCAGATCCAAAGAAGCATCGGGCTTGAATTCGAGGGTCCAATAGGGCGAGATTTTACCGGAATCCATGAAATGGCCGGGAGGCAATTTTTCGATGCCCTCAATCATCGTGCCCGGCCCAGGCACATAGTTTAGAGAGAGATAACGATCGAGCGAGAATCTATCGATGCGCCGGCTGATTTCGCGATGATGCAGAATCGTCTTCAGTTCGGAGCCGAAGTAGATGTTTCCGTTCAACTTAGCGAAGTACAGCGGCTTGATCCCCATGCGGTCCCGCACCAGCACCAGGCGGCGGCGCGACTGCTGCCAAAAAGCGGCGGCGAACATACCGCGCAATTTCCGAAATGCAGCGGTATCCCATTCGAGGAAAGCGTGCAGCAAGACTTCGGTATCGCAATGAGAACAAAAACGATGGCCGAGGCCTTCCAGTTCCTGGCGCAGCTCCGCGTGGTTATAAATTTCCCCATTAAACACCAACACCGTATCGCCGCTGATCATGGGCTGGGCACCGTGCTCCAAGTCGATGATTTTCAAGCGCACCGCGCCTAAAGAGACTTGTTCGGATTCCCAAACTCCCTGCTGGTCAGGGCCGCGATGGGTGATGGAGCGCGTGATCTCCCATATCTTTGAAGAATCAACGGGTTGGGTGTGAGTGAAGCCTGCTATCCCGCACACATCAGGGCTCCAATTGCTCGGGGAAAACGGCGTAGCCATGTGGCGGTGGGAACATTTGTTCCAATGCCATCAGGCGTTTGCGGAGATAGCGGCTCGGCAACTGGCGCGGACCCGTATCGACGTCGATATCGCAGCAGATGCCATGGAGATAGAGCGTCAGCGTATCGATGAAAGACTGGCGGGCATAGGCGCGGAAGGTCTTGCTGTTTTTCACCGCGCCGCCGCGAGAATTCTGGACGCGGCGCAGCGATTGCTTCAAACGCCAACTCGGCTCATCAACTTCTCCGTGGGCGTCGGCGTTCAACTCTTCGCGTAAAACGCGGCCGTAGGCGGATTCTGTTTCGTCGGACCAGTGGTCGCCCATCAGAGTCGCCAGCAGGTGATAGAAGCGATAGTGATATTCGGCGACTTCCTGGTCCTTCAACGCGAACGCGAGCACGGTTTCGTCGCCCAGGCGGAGCTGCGTCGAGGTGGAGGTCTTGCCTTCGGGCGGTTTTTCGATGGAAATAAAATCGGAGGGCGGCGTTTTGGAGCGGGCTCCGTTGGCTCGCTCAAGATAAGGCACGAGGAGGATCGAAATCTTGGGTAGCGCCGCGGTGAGGGCCGGTGGGAGAGCGGCGACGGGCTCTTGCAGATATTCCTTCAGATCGTCCTCGGTCATGGGCACGGAGGCGCAAAAGTAGGAGAAAGTACTGCTGAGCGGGATCATTTCCCCGCGGAATCGTTCGGCGAACTGGCGGACGCTGAGTCTGGTTAGGTCGGTTTGAGCCGGCATTGATTGGCTACCTTATTCTACCGGAGTTTGGTATCCCCTCCCTTACGGTCAGGGTTCGGTATTCTCGTACCACTTGAGATTTGAGGTGGCGCTGCCGATGCAGGCCAGGTCGATGCGGTGGTCTCCGTTCAGATCTATTGCGGTGCAGGAGGCGGCGGCCATCGTGCCGGTGTCGAGGACTTGGCGGGTCCAGCGGCGGGACTCATTGTCGGTGCGGGAGTAGATCAACACTTGATAGGGCTTGCCGCGCATGCCGGCTACGATCTGGTCGCGGCCGTTGCCGTCGAGGTCCGCGGTTAGAATGGTGTGGGCGTCGAGGAGCGAATCGTCGATCACCTCGCGCCGCCACTGGCCGCTGTGTTCGACGTATACCACGACTTGATTGCCGTGCCACGGCTCGATTGCAGCTAGAAAACGCTGCTTGCCGGTATGACCGACAGCAACGTCGCTCGATCCGCTTTTCGGCCACGGCTCAGGACTCCCTTTCGAGATTTCGGTGCGGGTCCAATGATCCTTGGCGAAGCGGTAGAGGTCGATTCCCAGGAAAGATGTGGTCAGGATGGAGTCTCGGCCTTTGCCATCCCAATCGACGATGGTGATGCCGTGCTGAATGCCTTCATTGTCGTTGCCGATTTGCGCGCGCTTCCATTCGCCGGGTTTGTAGTAGACCAGAGGCACGTGATCGCGATAATCCGGGGCGACGGCATTCGCGCCGATGAGAGGAGCGTTTACGAACACGGGCGAGCCGTCGAAATTGGCTAATCGGATGCGATGGGAGGTCGGCAGGCGGTCGATTTCGGTGAGCGTCCAGGGCTGGCGCGGATCGCCATTCGGCTTGAGCACGGCGACGATGCCCTTGCTGGTAGCGGCTTGCATGGTGAAGCCGTAGGCGAGGACGATCTGGTTGTTCCAGACGGCGAGATTGATCATGCCGGTGAGGCCGGAGGCGATTACGTGCCGTTCCCAAGTTGGATTTTCGAACCAGACCAGGTCGCCCATCTGCGTGCCGAGCGCGATCAGGTCCGGTTTGCCATCGCCGTTGAGATCGGCCGCGACGACCTGGTAGCCGCCTTTCAGGTCTGTGGCGATGACGTGCTCGTGGAAGTTTGCAGCCAGCAGGAATGCGAAGAACGGAAGGAGCATTCGTCTACTTTGACACGATTTTAAAATCCCAAACTTGCGTGTTGATCTGGTCGAGACCTTCGGTGTATTCGATCAGCGCGTACTCGCCGGGCTCCATATCTTTTTGGGGCCAGATTTTGTAGACGTTGTCGCCTTCCTGTTTCTTAAAAGACTCGACTTCCTGGAATTGCTGGGCGATTTCTTTCGAGACGGGGATGATTTGAATATTCTCGACGACGCGCGATCCCTTCTTGGTCGGGGTGATCTTGACGATGGCGAAGCGTTCGAAGGTGGAGAGACGGAAGAAAAATTCAGGCCGTTTCTCGGCGATTTCCCTAGAGGAAGAGTCGCCGTCAATTTCGAGGGTCGCTTTACCAGACACCAGAGGGACCGGCGAGATGGCCTTTAGAACCTGACGCCGTTTATTGTTGACGATTTTCGATTCGGCGACCTTGACCGGCTCCAACAGTTGGCCGTTGCGGATGTAATAAACGCCGGGGTCAGCGGGGATCTGCTCCACCTGTTTTACCGAGAGGCGCTCCGCGGCGTCCTCTTCGGCCTGCGCTTTGGCGTCGGTTTTGAGGTCTTCTTCATGCTGCACGGCTTCCTTTTTGGTGCGTTCGAGATCGACCAGTTCGAGAGGAAGCTCCTCCCACTCGCTACGCTCCGAGCTTAAATAACTGACGCGGTCTTTGACCACCTTATATTCGTTGACCAACTGGTAGGTGCCGTCCTTGAGGTAGAGACGGGTGACTCCGCCGAATAGAGCGGCGGCGAATATGAAGAAAACTGCGACGCGGGAAACCATGGTCCTGCCTACCTTTATTATGGAGGAATGCGCTATCGAGCTTTTGGACGTACCGGCATTGAAATCAGTGACATTGGATTTGGAGCCTGGGGCATCGGCGGGAAGCAGTGGATCGGCGGATCGGATGAGGAATCGCGTGCGGCTTTGCAGCGCGCGCTGGAATTGGGCGTCAATTTTATCGACACCGCACTCGCGTACGGAGATGGGCATAGCGAAGAGCTGGTGGGGGAAATTGTGCGGTCGGCTGCGAGTAAGGTTTATGTGGCGACCAAGGTGCCTCCGATGAATAAACAGTGGCCGGCGAAAGCGGGGATCGGGATCGAGGATGTTTTCCCCTATGATTACGTGATTCGTTCGACCGAGGAGAGCCTGCGCAATCTGAAGCTGGACGCGGTGGACCTGCAACAGCTTCACGTATGGAACACGGAGTGGACGGAGCGCGACGAATGGAAGCGGGCGTTCGAGGATTTGAAGAAGTCGGGCAAGGCGAAGGCGGTGGGCGTGTCGTTGAATGCGGGCGATCCGGATTCGGGGCTGGAGCTGATTCGCACCGGGCTGTGCGATTCGGTGCAGGTGGTGTATAACATTTTCGATCAGTCGCCGAATGCGAATTTGCTGCCGCTTGCGCTTGAGCATCAGGTCGGAGTCTTGGCTCGGGTGCCGCTCGATGAGGGCGCTCTGACTGGGACGATCACCGAAGACACGGTGTTCGAGAAGGGTGAGTTTCGGGATTGGTATTTTCGCGGCCTGGACCGGAAGAGGCAGGTGGTGGAACACGTGGACGCGCTACGGGTGGATTTAACGGGCGTGAAAGGCTCGCTGCCGGAGATCGCTTTGCGGTATTGCTTGTCCCATGACGCGGTATCGTCGGTGATTCCGGGGATGCGGAGGGTGAGCACGGTGGAATCGAGCTGCTCCGTTTCAGACTTGGGCGGGCTGCCCGCGGAGCTGGTGGAGAAGCTGAAAAAACACGCCTGGGTTAAAGATTTTCACTCGTGAGAATCGGGCTGCATACGTCGATTGCGGGGGCGCTGGAGCGGTCGGCGATCACGGCGGGGGAACTGGGCGCGAACACTTTTCAGATTTTTTCGTCGAGTCCGCGGCAATGGAAAGCGTCGGTGCCGAGCGTGCCGGCGATCAAGCTGTTGAACGTGTGGCGCGCCAAATATGACCTGACGCCGCTGGTGATTCACGACAATTATCTGATCAACCTGGCGTCGGCGAACGAAGGAATTCGCAAGCAGTCCATCGAGGCGTTTCGCGGGGAACTGGTTCGCGCGATCGCGATCGGCGCGGAGTATCTGGTGGCGCATCCGGGGAATTACAAAGGGCAGACGATCGAACAAGGGATTTTTCATTTTCTGCAAGGCGTGGCGACGGCGGCGGAGGGCTTGGTTTTCGACAAGCTGATGCTGCTGGTCGAGTGCACGGCGGGCGCGGGCGCGCAGATCGGCGGACGGCTGGAAGAACTGCACGTGATTCGCGAGTACGCGGCGCAGATGACGCATTTGCCGGTGGGATTTTGTCTGGATACGTGCCATCTGCTGGTGTCCGGCTATGATGTTTCGACGGAGGAGGGGGTCGATAAAACGGTGGCCGAGGCGGACCGGATTCTGGGCCTGGATCACGTGCGCGTGATTCATGCGAATGATTCGAAAGCGCCGCTGGGGTCGCATGTCGACCGGCATGAACACATCGGGCAAGGTTATATTGGATTAGACGGGTTTCGTCGCATTCTCACCCACCCGAAGCTTCGCAACAAAGCCTTCATTCTTGAGACGCCGGTGGACAAAGAGGGCGACGAGCAACGGAACCTGGACACGCTGAAGGCACTTTGGAAAAACCAATGGAAGAAAAAGTCTACGACCACAACCAAATCGAGCTGAAGTGGCAGGAGCGCTGGAAAGACCCGGAGCTTTATCGCGCCAATCCGGATTCGTCCAAGCCGAAATACTATGTGGTCGAGATGCTTCCGTACCCCAGCGGGCGGCTGCATATGGGGCACGTCCGGAATTACTCGATCGGCGATGCGCTGGCGCGTTACATGTGGATGCGCGGGTACAACGTGCAGCATCCGATGGGCTGGGATGCGTTCGGATTGCCGGCTGAAAATGCCGCGATTAAGGGCGGCGCGCATCCGCGCGACTGGACGATGGCGAAGATCGCCGAGATGACGCGGCAGATGCACCGGATGGGCTTCGCGTACGACTGGAGCCTGGAAATCACGACGTGCGAGCCGGAATATTATCGGTGGAATCAGTGGTTTTTCCTGAAAATGCTGGAGCGCGGGTTGGCGTACCGGAAACGCGCGCTGGTGAACTGGTGTCCGGAATGCGGAACGGTGCTGGCCAATGAGCAAGTTGTCGGCGGGTGCTGCTGGCGTCATGAATCGACGCTGGTGGAGCAGAGGGCGCTGGAACAATGGTTCTGGAAAATCACCGATTACGCGGATGAACTGCTGCGCGATATTGACGAGAAGCTGGAAGGCTCCTGGCCGGACCGCGTGCTATCGATGCAGAGGAATTGGATTGGGAAATCGGTAGGATCGGAGATTGATTTTGAGCTGGAGGGTACCGGGGAAAAGATCAGGGTATTCACGACGCGGGTGGATACGATTTACGGTGCGACGTGTGTGATCCTGGCGCCGGAGCATCCTTTGGCGCAGAAGCTTTTGGATGATGCGGGGCGGGCGCGGGCGAAGGAGATGATCGAGGCGCGGGCGAATAAGGGTCCGGGCGATGTGGTGAAGGACGGCGCGCCGACCAGTGGGTTCGCGATCAATCCGTACAGCGGGGCGCGAGTGCCGGTGTGGATCGGCAATTTCGTATTAATGGACTACGGCACTGGCGCGATTATGGCTGTGCCGGCGCATGACGAGCGCGATTTCGAGTTTTGCACTACGTTTGGATTGCCGATAGTGCCGGTGATTCGGCCGGGGGTGCAGTCGACTGATGGTGAACGGAAGTTGCCTTTCGGAGACGATGGCATCGTTGAACATTCCGGCGAATATTCGGGGCTGGCGAGCGCGGATGCGCGGGTCCAGATGAACGCGCGGGCGGAGCGGGAAGGGTTCGGCAAGGCTGCCATCACGTTTCGTATTAAAGATTGGGGCATTTCGCGGCAGCGCTATTGGGGCACGCCGATTCCGGTGATTCATTGTCCGAAGTGCGGCGTGGTTGCGGTGCCGGAGAAGGATCTGCCGGTGGAACTGCCGTACGACGTGAAATTCGGGGGAGTGGGGCGTTCGCCGCTGGCGGAAAATGCGGAGTTCATGAACGTGAAGTGTCCTGAATGCGGAGGCGATGCGCAGAGGGAGAGCGACACGATGGACACATTCGTCGATTCGTCCTGGTATTTCTATCGCTACTGCGATCCGCACAACAGCAAGGCTCCGTTCGACTCGGCGAAGATTGCGAAATGGTTCGAGATCGACCAGTACATCGGCGGGGTGGTGCACGCGATTCTGCATCTGATTTACTCGCGATTTTTTACCAAGGTGATGCGCGATCTGGGGCTGATCGCGAATGACGAACCGGTGGCGAATTTGTTCACGCAAGGCTTGGTCTTGGGCAATGACGGCACGGCGATGTCGAAATCTAAAGGCAACGTGGTGGATCCGGAAGAGATGATCGAAAAATATGGCGCGGATACCTGTCGTTTAGTGGTTCTGTTCGCCGCGCCTCCGGAAAAAGACATGCCGTGGATCGAGGCGAGCGTCGGCGGGCAGCGCCGGTTCCTGGAACGGGTGTGGAAGTTCGTCACCTCCAACATTAGCCGCGATGCAGGTCTGGGCGATCCCGCAGCGGACCGGCGGGCGTTGCGCAAATTGCATCGGACCATCCATAAGATCACCGACGATTTCAAGAATCGCTGGCATTTTAATACGTCGATCGCGGCGTTGATGGAGCTGATTAATACGTTGAGCGAAGAAGAGGCTCGGCTTTCGCGCGCGGCGCTGGATCAGATTTTGCCGGCGCTGGTTTTGTTGCTCGGACCGTTCGCTCCGTACATGGCGGAGGAATTGTGGGAGCAGATGGGCCGGACGGGTCCGGTGTTCAAACAATCGTGGCCGGTATTCGAGGAATCGCTGGAGAAAGAAGACGCGGCGGAGGTGGTACTGCAAGTGAACGGCAAAGTTCGCGGGCACATTTCCGTTCCCTTCGGCACGTCCAAAGAAGAATTGGAGCGGCTGGCGCTGGCCGATCCGAAGACGCAGGCGTCAATCGCGGGTAAGCAGGTGGTGAAGGTGATCGTGGTGCCGGATAAGCTTGTCAATATCGTCGTAAAGTAAAGCATATGACCACGCGGACGCTTATCCCGGTGGAAGAGTACCTGACGACCGTGTACCGTCCCGACTGCGACTACGTGGATGGGAAAGTATTGGAGCGCAACTTGGGCGAACGGGATCACAGCTATATTCAAGTGGCGCTGGCGGCATTTTTTTTCGCGCGGCGCAAGACCTGGAACTTAGAGGTCTTCACGGAACAGCGGGTGCAGGTGCGCCAGAACCGGTTCCGTATCCCCGATGTGTGTGTGGTTTTGGGTGGAACGAAAGAGAAGATCTTTACGGCTCCGCCCTTTCTCTGCGTAGAGATTCTTTCGCCCGAGGATCGCATGAGCCGGGTGCAGGATCGCATTGACGACTACTTCGCGATGGGTGTTCCCAATGTGTGGGTGGTGGATCCGGCCCGCCGCTGCGCTTATCACGCCACGGCGGCTGGGGATCTCCATCGGGTCACCGGCGTGCTGCGCACCGGCGACCCGGCGCTCGAAGTTCCGCTCGACGAAATCTTCGAGTAACGAAGTTACTGCACCGCGACGGTTGGACCGGCCGGCGTCGCTACCCCGTTGATCGTGATCACGATCGGTAGTGCGTCGCCGGTAACCGCCGGCACCGTGATATTCATCTGAATGACGCCCGTGACCTCGCCCGGCGCCGCGCCCGCGAATTGCACCGGAGCGTTGACGCCATTGATGGTCGCCGAGACATTGGCCAGCGGAATCTCTTCGAGAGGGCTCGACGGCGTGACGGATCCGTCCACACCCACCGGATTGGTCAGTCCGCCGCCGGTCATGTAAATTACGATCACCGAGCCTGGCGCCGCAGGCGTCGTGCTGATGGTGGTCCCGTTAATCACCAGCCCGATCGACGGTCCGTTGAGACTTAAATTCTGGTTGAGGGCGGCCGCCTGTCCGGCTCCCGTAGCGCTGAAGGTGTAAATCCCGGGGGCCACATTCGCGACATTCTGTGGAATCGCGGCCGATAGCTGTCCCTGATAGGATACGACCACATTCGTGGACGACCGGCCGGCGATCTCGTAGGGTACGATCACGTTGATCTGCGTCGCCGAAACATAGATCGGCGTGCCCGCAATCCCGTCGAACAACACTTGTACACCGCTCAGCGTGTTACTCACCGTGTTGCCCGTCGCCACCGTAAACGACGCAGCCGTGGCCGGGCCGATGTTGGTGCCTTTGATCGTGATCAGTTCCCCGGGTGCGATCGCGCCGAATGCTCCGCTGGCGCTATTGGCGATGGTCGCCGGCACCGGCACGGCAAAACCCGTCACTGTGAGCGTTACCGGAATCGTGATCGCCGATTGACCCGCCGGAGTGATGGTAATCGTGCCGCTGTACGTTTGGGCCGTCGTCAAACTGGCTGGCACCACTGACGCCGTCAAAACCAATGCGCCTCCGGATGCTCCCGTCGTTCCGCTGGCCGGAGTCACCGATAGCCAGCCACTGCTGCTGGCGGCCGCAACCGTGACCGCGATCGCGCCTCCGGTACTGGTCACATTCAAGGTCTGCGCCGTGGGCGCCGCGCTACCCAGTTGATAGCTGAAACTCAGGGCGGTCGGTGAGACAGTCACCGTTTGCGCCGCGGTCACCGTCAACGTCACCGGAATGGTAGTCGTTGGCGTGGCCGCGCTTTGATACGTCAGCGTGATGCTGCTGTGATATGTGCCCGGCGACAGAGTATTCTGGGCAACACTCGCTGTGACGGTGCTGGGCGTACTGCCCACTGTCACGCTCGACTGCGAAATGGCGAGCCAATCCCCGCCCGTGATCGGCGTAATCGACGCGGTGTAAGTAGTGCTCCCGCCAGTAGCCGTCAGGGTAATTGCTTGGGACGTCGATGGAGTCGCGCCCTGCGCCTGTGTAAAGGAAAGCGAAGTGGGCGACACGCTTACCGTCGTATTCGCCGAAACTGTCAACACTACCGGAAGCGTAAAGCTTCCGCTC
This sequence comes from Bryobacteraceae bacterium, assembly GCA_049521155.1. Taxonomy (GTDB): domain Bacteria; phylum Acidobacteriota; class Terriglobia; order Bryobacterales; family Bryobacteraceae; genus Palsa-187. The sequence goes on along the minus strand of JBEKPC010000031.1, from coordinate 8,193 downwards.
GGAAGATTGGCGCTGTTGGTCGCACTGATCGTGATCGACCCGTTGTAAACCCCCACCGGCAGCCCGCTGGGCGTAACTTCCACTTCTATATACTGCTGCGTGGTGCCGGAAGAGGATGCCAGAAACAGCCAGGAAACAGGAGCGCCCGGCGTGGACGCACTGGCCGAAAAACTAAGCGCCGATCCATCCGTGCTGTTGACCGATATCCTGCTCAGCAGAGGCGTGGTTGATCCATACGTAGCCGTGACCACCCCGAAGCCGAAGTCAGGCGTCACGGTTAAAAGAGACTTCGCCGCGATATCTACGGTCACCGGAATCGTGAGCGTGGTGCCCGCGGTCACCCCGTTGTTGTACGTCACGACCACAGCGCCGGTGCAGGTAGCGGCCGTCGTTCCCGACGTGGTGACACTGATAGAGAGCGTCGCCGGCGTGGTGTTCTGAGACGCCGTCGCATTCAGCCAGTTGGCGGCCGGGCACGGCCCGGTGGTGGTAGTGCTGACCGTGAACGCCACGGCCGTCGGGCTCGTCAATTGGACCAACTGCGGCTGACTGGGCGGTGCTTGCGTCGTCTCATAATCGAACAGCAGCGCAGCGGGACCGGCGTAAATCTGCGTACTGGCCGAAGTCACGGTCAGAGAAACGGTAATCGGAATATTGTACAAACCAAAGTCGGCGTTATTCGGAAACACCGTGACGACGCCCACGTACGGATTCGCGCTCACATTCAGATTCTCGGCGTTAACAGTGATCGAAAAAGCGCTCGGCGTGGTGCCGCTGGCCGGAATGACCGTCAGCCAAGGCTGATTCGTCGTTACCGTGTAGGGAATATTGGTACCTGAACTGGTTACATTGATGAGCGTCGATTGCGACGTCACCGTGCCGAAAGGTATTGAGAATGATAGCGTACTGGTGTTGACGTGGAGCAGCGCATCGTTACTCACGATCAGCGTCACCGGGACCACCGTCGTATTGGCCCCGGACGGACACACCGTCCCACCCCCGGTGGGACAAATCGTGACATCGGCGACGTAGGTCCCCGCGGTTAGCGCCGCCACCGACGCGAAAGACGCCAGGCTCAGCGTGACCGGCTGCGGCGTGGTCGTCGCCAAGCCCCCAGTGGGTGCCAATAGCCAGTTGGTGGTCTGCACCGGGCCGGAGGCGAACGTCACCCCCACTTGATAATTCAGTGTCCCATTCGTGGTCGAGATCATCAGCGATTGTGTTTCCGGCGAGTATCCCGCCTCTCCCGAATTGAACTGGTAAATAAAATTGTTGAGCGTCCCCGTGACGTTCAGCGCTGAGCCCGCCGTCACGCTTAGCGTCACCGGAATCGTCACTGAATCCGCGGTCGTCGTACTCTGCACGGTCACCGTCCCGGTGTACGTTCCAGGCGCCAGCAAGGAAGGGTTCACCTGGACCGTGAAACCCGGCACGCTGCTATTGGTGGTTCCGCTTTCCGTCGTCAGGAGAATCCAGTTCCCGCTGTTGTTCTGGGTCGCAACGCTCACCAGGTAACCTAAAGTGGCTCCGCTGCTGCTGATGATCACGGGAGTCGAGCTCGGGGTTCCCACCGAAGAGCCCTGAATCGCGGTGAACGTAAGCGCCGCCGGATTCGCCGACAGCAGCGACGGATTCCCAACGGTCAGCACCACCTCATAGGTGATCAGGCTGCTCGCCAGTCCATTGATCTGGACCGTAAAGGTGCCATCGTAGACTTGGCCCGTCGTCAAGCCCGACGTATTCACCGTCACCGAGAGCGGCGCCGTGCCATTACTCGCTGTGTTTATATCGAAGCTGTTGGGAGAGGTAAGATTGTTCACCGTCAGCCACGACGGCGTGTTCTCTAAATCAACGAAGAGCGTCGTCGATCCGTTGCTGGCCGTCACGGAGACAGTCTGAGTCGCCGTGGCGCCCCCGCTCTGCACCGTGAAACTCAACGGCGATTTTGGCGATGCGGTGAGTGTTTGCCCCGTCGCTGTGTCGGAAAAACCCAATCCCAGCAGGCACAACATGGTCCCAAACATTGAGAACTTTTGGATATTCATTAAATTTCTCTCCATGACAGACTTCCAATGAGGCAATTGACGCTCCAAATTCAGCATACAACGAAACAAATCCGGGCAATAATGTTTTAAATACCCTGTTCTGCTCCGGAACGGGTCCGAGGATAAGATGGTATTCAGCATATGTCTGTTTCGAACGAAATTGCCATCCGGGCCGAAGGCCTCGCCAAGTCGTATCGCTCCGGCGGCGCCGAGCTGGTCATTTTCGCCGGTCTCGATTTCGACGTCGCGCGCGGGGAGCGGCTTGCCTTGGTCGGCGAGTCCGGGGCGGGCAAAAGTACCCTCCTTCACTTGTTGGGTGGTCTGGACAGGCCGACGGAGGGTGCGATATACTTCGGGCAGAAGGACATTTGCAAGCTCCCTCAAAATGAGCTGGCCGATTTTCGGAACCGGGAGTTGGGTTTTGTCTGGCAGATTCATACATTACTCGCCGAGTTCACGGCTCTTGAGAACGTGATGATGCCGCTGCTCATTCGCGGGCAATCACGGGATCAGGCGGAGCCTGTTTCGTTTGCCCGGCTTGATGAGGTGGGCCTCAAGAATCGCGCCACGCATCGCGCGGGAGAGCTCTCCGGCGGAGAGCAGCAAAGGGTCGTTCTGGCCCGCGCCCTGGTCGGGGATCCGCAAGTCCTGCTGGCTGATGAGCCGACAGGCAGCCTCGATTATAAGACCGGCGACATGATCGTGGGCCTGATTGAGGACCTCCATCGCTCGCGGAATCTTACCTCTATTCATGTAACGCACAATTTGAAGTTCGCACGGCGTGCGGACCGGGTTCTCGCGCTGGAGCGCGGACAGCTTTCCGATATATCGGGAGTCGGACCTGATGTTTGAACGACTCACGCACGAGGCGCGGAGAGCCGTCTTTTTCGCCCGCGGGGAAGCCGGCGACGCGGGCGCGGATCGCATTGAACCCGAACATCTCTTGCTTGGGCTGCTGAAAGCGGACCCTTCCCTGGAGAACTATTTTCCCCGCTCATTCGTTGGGGACGGCGTTGAACGGCGAATCCATCTGCAGGTGGAAGCACATTCCCCTCAGCGAGCGAAATTGCCCGAATCTACCAACATGCTACTAAGCGTCGATTCCGGCAGTGCCCTTACCGCTGCGGCGGAGGTGGCTACGAAGCTGAACCGGCAAAATGTTGGAATTGAGCATCTTGTGCCGGGGCTGCTGCATTTGGAGAATTATTTCGCCTCGCAGATTCTCCTCGAACAACGCTTTGATCTAGTCCAATTCCGGAGCCGATGGGCTCCTCTGAATCCGTCCGATTTTGAACAGGGCACGAATTATGTTTGAACGTTATACCGAAAAGGCCCGCCGGGTAATCTTCTTCGCCCGGTATGAAGCCAGCCAGTTCGGCAGTCCGTGCATTGAAACTGAGCACTTGCTGCTCGGCTTGCTGAGGGAGGATAAGGCCCTGGCCAATCGCTTCCTCCGCTCCAGTGCGTCTGTCGAATCCATCCGCAAGCAGATTGAAGCGCATACCACGCTTCGCGAAAAAGTATCGACCTCCGTCGACCTGCCTCTTAGTCATGAATGCAAGCGCGTGCTTGCCTATGGCGCGGAGGAGGCTGAGCGGCTGAATCATAAACACATCGGAACTGAGCATCTTCTCTTAGGCTTGTTGCGTGAGGAAAAATGCTTCGCAGCCGACATCTTACATGAGCGCGGATTACGTCTTTCGCAGGTCCGCGAGGAGATTGCTCGTTCGAGCTCAGAAAAAATGTCCTCCAATCGCCCCAAAGAAAGCTCTCTGCTCAGTGAGTTTAGCCGCGATCTGACGCAAGCCGCGATGGATGGCCTGCTCGATCCGCTCATCGGCCGCGACTATGAACTCGAACGTGTGGTCCAGATCCTCTGCCGCCGCACGAAGAATAACCCCGTCCTGATCGGCGAGCCCGGCGTCGGCAAGACAGCCATCGTCGAAGGACTCGCCCAGCGCATCGCCGATGGCGATGTGCCCAGTTTCCTCGCCGACAAGCGTATTCTTGCGCTGGATCTATCCTTGATCGTCGCCGGCACCAAGTATCGCGGCCAGTTTGAAGAGCGCCTGAAAACCATCATGAAAGAGTTGATGGAGAATCAGAACGCCATCATCTTTATAGACGAGCTACACACGCTCGTCGGCGCAGGCTCCGCCGAAGGTTCGCTCGACGCGGCCAATATCCTGAAGCCGGCCCTTTCGCGTGGCGAAATCCAGTGCATCGGCGCAACGACTCCCTCTGAGTACAGAAAATCGATAGAAAAGGATCGCTCATTAGAACGCCGCTTCCAGGCCGTAAAAGTTCCGCCGCCCAATGAAGCCGACGCCATCCGCATCCTCTTTGGAATTAAGGAGCGCTATGAGAAATTCCACGCCGTTTCCTACACCGACGAATCCATCGAAAACGCCGTTTACACCTCCACCCGCTTCATTCCGGATCGCTTCCTGCCGGACAAGGCCATCGATTTGATCGATGAGGCCGGCGCGCGCGTCAAGCTTCGCCAGACGACTCTGCCCGGTGAAGTGGCCGACATTCAGAAGCGCATCAAGTTCATCGTGCACCGGATGGAGAACGCGATCGCCAATCATGAATTCGAAAAAGCGCGCTTCTACTCCGATGAGGAACGCAAGGAGCGCGAAAATTTACGCCAGTTGCGCGAGAAATATAACCTCGATGACACCTCGACCGGCATCGTCACCAAGGACGACATCGAAGATGTAGTCGCCCGCTGGACCGGCGTTCCCATGACGGCGATTCGCGAGGAAGAAGTGGCCAAGCTGCTGCGGATTGAAGGCGAGCTTCACCGCCGCATTATCAGCCAGGAAAAAGCCATCTCCGCTCTCTCCCGCGCCATCCGCCGTTCGCGCGCAGGCCTGAAATCGCCCAAGCGCCCCGCCGGATCGTTCCTGTTCCTGGGCCCCACCGGAGTCGGCAAAACCGAAGTCGCGCGCGCCCTTGCCGAGTTTCTTTTCGGCAGCGAAAAATCACTGATCCGCTTCGATATGTCGGAGTTCATGGAAAAGCACAGCGTCTCGAAGCTGATCGGTTCGCCTCCGGGCTACGTCGGATACGAGGAAGGCGGCCAGCTCACCGAACGCGTGAAGCGCGCGCCTTATTCCATCATCCTGCTCGACGAAATCGAGAAGGCGCATCCGGATATTTATAACATCCTGTTGCAGGTCTTCGAAGACGGCCAGTTGACCGACGGTCTCGGCAACACGGTCGATTTCAAGAATACGATCATCATCATGACCTCGAACCTCGGGGCCAGATTCCTCGAAAAGCGCAGCCAGATCGGCTTCAGCGCCCCCGGCTCCGGCATGTCGGCCAAGATCGAGGATCAGGTGATGGGCGAGGTCAAAAAGGCCTTCAATCCGGAATTCCTCAATCGTCTGGACGAGATTATTCTGTTCACCGCCCTCTCCGACGAGGATCTCCTCAAGATCATGAACCTGCTGGCCGAACAGATCAACGTGAATCTGGTGGCCAAGCAGATCAAGATCCGTCTGAACGAGGACGCCGCCAAGTACATTCTTGAAAAGACCTGCACCGACCGCAGCTACGGAGCCCGTCCGCTGCGCCGCGCCCTGCAAAAATACATCGAGGACCCGCTCAGCGAAGCTCTCATCCAAGGCACGCTGCCGCGTCCGTCGGAGCTCGAAGTGTACCTGGGTGAAGGCGGCATTTACTGCCGTCCCCTCGTGCCAGTCGAGCAGCCGGTGGTAGCGTCGGGAGATCCGGCGGCGCCGGAGGAAACCCCCGTCCCGGTGACTCCGCTGTTCATGTTCGAATGAAGTTCCGCGTCGTGCTGGAGTTCGACCTGGAGACAGAAAGCTATTCATCTGTCTGTCCCGAACTCCCCGGCTGCGCCTCAGCGGGGGATACGGAAGAAGAAGCGCGTCACAACATAGAAGACGCGATCAAACTCTATCTGGCGCCTGCGGAAATAACGCTGCCGGACAACGCAAAGCTCGTTGAGATCACGATTGGGTGAGCGAGGTACGCCTCGCCTTTCTGCCGATCAGGTAGTTGCCATTCTCAAGCGTCACGGCTTCCAACTCGCCGGCCAGACCGGCAGCCACCAGAAGCGGCGTAACGTGTCGAGTGGCAGATAGGCAATTGTGCCCTATCACCGCAGCCGGGTGCTTCCACTGGGAACGATGAAAGCAATCATCGAGGGCAGCGGCATCCCGCTAGCCAAATGGTTCGAATAAGCGAGGGACTTATCCTCACGATCGACGATCTGGTATCTCACCTCTCCGGCCAATACCCCGCCCGCGCCCGCACCACCGCATTGGGAAACTTCGCGATTTTGACTTCGATGCGATGCACCCCCAGGTTCTTCGTATCCGTCGGCACGAAGCTCAGCAGGTATTGGCTATGAATCTCCTCGCCCAGCCGAGCCATCGCCGCCTGTAGAGACTTCTCCGTCAGGAAGGAAAGATGCCGCCCGCCCGTGGCCCGCGCGAATGCGTTCGCATCGTTTTTCGTCGCCAGCCTCGACACCTCTTTAATCGCCCCGATATAATCCGCATCGCCCGGCATCGAAGGGTCGTCTTCCGAGCTTGACGTCCACGCCTGCCCCTCCGCCGAATAGGTCAAGGAATAAATCACCACTCCCGCCCTTTGCGCCGTTTCCACCGCTTCGGCCAGCTTCTGCTTGCTCCCTCTGTCCCGCGATTCGCCCAGCACGATCATGATGCGCCGGTAATTCTCCGGCCGTGTGCCGAGCATCTTCATCCCCTCGATCAGCGCATCGATCAACTTGGCCTGTTTAATCGTGCGCGGCACGATATTTTCAAACGCCTCGCGAATTTTCGTGCTGTCGGAAGTGAATTCCTGATAAACCCGCACGTCCGTGTCATAAGCGATCACCGCCGCCTGCCCGCGCTGTCCGATCACCAGCGGCTGAATCATCGGCCCCACCTGCCGGATGCGAGCCAGTGCCGGCGTCGAAATCCCACTCGATTGCACCAGCACCACCAGCGACACCGGCGCCTGCACGGTATCTGAAGTATCCATGCGGACCTTCTGCCGCACCCCATCGTCGGTGACAATAAAATCCCCCGCCGCCAGCCCGTCAATCAAGTCGCCCCTCTTAGACGTCACCGTAGTCGGCACCAGCACCAGATGGACGTTCGTCCGAATGGAATCCTGTGCCACCAGCGCCACAGTGAGCGCGCACATCACGCAAGCCTTCCGTGAGAGAGATTTAGGCACATTCATGGGACGAGTCACACCCCAATAGCGTTACCCTAGTCTCTTATGTCCGATCGCATCTCCGAACTCCGCCGCCGCCATGCCAACGCCGAAGCTGGTGGCGGAGAAGAACGTAAAGCTCGCCAGCATAAAGAAGGAAAGCTCTCCGCGCGGGAGCGTATCGACCTCCTCCTCGACGAAGGCTCGTTCGAGGAGCTCGACAAACTCGTTCGCCACCGTTCCCGCGATTTCGGCATGGACGAACAGATCGTCGATGGCGACGGTTTCGTCACCGGCTACGGCCTCATTCACGGCCGCCCCGCCTACGTCTTCGCGCAGGATTTCACCGTCTTTGGCGGATCGCTCTCTGAAACCAACGCGAAGAAAATCGTCAAGATCATGGACCTCGCCCTCAAGACCGGAGCCCCCGTCATCGGCCTCAACGATTCCGGCGGCGCCCGCATTCAGGAAGGCGTGGTGTCCCTGGGAGGCTACGCGGATATTTTTCTGCGCAACGTTCTCTCGAGCGGAGTCGTTCCGCAAATCTCCGCCATCATGGGACCCTGCGCCGGCGGAGCCGTCTATTCGCCCGCCCTCACCGACTTCGTTTTCATGGTCGATAAAACCAGCTACATGTTCGTCACCGGACCCGACGTCATCAAAACCGTCACCCATGAAGACGTCACCAAGGAAACGCTGGGTGGCGCGACCACCCACAACTCCACCAGCGGCGTCGCGCATTTTCTGGCCCACAATGATACCGAGTGCCTGCAAATGATTCGCGCCCTGCTCGCCTACCTGCCGCAGAATAATCGCGACGACGGCCCCCAGCGCCCGTGCGACGATCCCGTCGACCGCCAGGACGCGGCTCTTGATTCAATAGTCCCCGCCGAATCCAACCAGCCCTACGATATGAAGGACGTCATCCACCGCATCGTCGACCACG
>JBEKPC010000030.1:0-41252 GCA_049521155.1 Bryobacteraceae bacterium | reverse complement strand
GTGGTCACCTTCCATGTCCATCACGATCGCGGGGGCGGGAATTTCACGGTGGCTTCTGATGGCAGATTGATGGTTTCCAATTCGAGCGTGTCGTTTATCTCCGCAGGCGGATCCGATTCGTTCAAAGCCTCAAAAGGCGAGATAAAAGAAGCCAAAAGGGACAAGGTAGTGGGTCTCTTCGCCCACGGCCAGGTGAGTCTCATGGCCTTCCATATCAGGCTGATGAGCGGCAAGAATTACAACTTCGCGCCAGGGAGCAATTTCACCATCGCTGAGCGGGATTTGATCTTGTCACTGATTGGAAGGGGATGAGAAGAAGTAGCCAGGAGCCAGCAGCCAGGAGAAACACGGCTGCCGGCTCCTTTTATTTATCCTGCGCCTTTTCGGTGCGTGGATCGCTTCGTTTTACTTGCGCCCGCCGGCGGCCTTGGTCGAGGTTGTCGGCGGCTTTTTCTTTTGCGGCGTCGCTGATCTTGATGTTGTTAATCACGGACTTGGCGCCCGCGGTCTTTGCCATGCGCGTGGCGGAGCCCTTATGCTGCACCACTTCCGTCGAGCCTTCCCAATAAGCGATTCCTCCTTGCACGCGCACTTTAAATCCGTCTTTGCCGATCTTCGATTTGGCCAGCTTGGCGCGGATCGTCGCCTCGATCTGCTTGTCTTCCTGAACGCTGGCGCCGGACGGCGTGGGAGCAGCCTTCTTGGCGGTTGTAGCCTGACCGATCAACGCGGCCGATGCTATACAGAGAATCGCGAATGCTTTTAACACCTCTCTATAGTCCGGCCGCCGGCGGAAAAATCTCAGAGATTTTTGATATTACATCGGAGGCTCGGTCCAGGACCACCATTCGGGGTGCCGGCTGGTCCAGGTGCACATTGGGACTGGCGCCAGCCAATCCATTCCCGTATCGCCACCGATCGGCGCTCCCGGCGGCGCAGTCTCCGGCGGGATCATTTTCACCACCTCCGCCGGACGTTCCAGGAACCGTTTGATATCCGACGCCAGCAGAGTGTTCTGCGCCACTTCGGATTCGTTGGCTGTCCCTGCGCCGTTCAGCCGGTGCGCCAGTTTCGATAGCTTCAACGACGCAATGGCGCGGACCTGGCCGTTAGGCGCCGCCGTCGCCAGCCAGATCACGCGATCGACCAGCACGCGTTCCTCGGAGCGGCGAACTTCGGATTCATAGGGCGATGCGACCGGAGCGTCGAAGACGGCCTTCGTCAGCCGATCGATCACTTCTTCGAGGCCAGGCAGCGATGGATCGACCGCGTGTTGCGCGACCATGCGCGCAGATCGGTCGAGTTCCAGCACGAAACCGATGGTTGTATCGGACGCGACGACCGCCGGGCTGAGTGGATCGAAGCCGTCGCCTGTCGTGCGCGGGAACAACTCGCGATGGCGGCCAAAACCCGGCGGACGCGGCGTGATCGCGTCGAGAATCTGCTTGGGCACCGTCAGCTCCGACGGTTTCAGGGTATTGGCCAGCGCGTCGAGCGCTTTGCGCTGGTCGACCGCCGATTCCCACTTCAAAGGCGTTCGCTTATCGCCGCGCATCGCATAAATGTAATCGATCCCGCCGACCATCGATGCCGCCGCTTCCACCGTATAGCGGTGATACATATAGATCGGCACGAATGGTTCTTCAATGGTCGCCATGGGCGCGCCGGTGTGGATGGTATGCTCACCCAATCTGTTGAGGGCCGCGCGCCGAATCTTCATCAGCCGATTCAACTCGTCGGCCTGATTCACGCCGTTCGACCATTGATCGACCTTGGGATGCGCGTCTGTATCCTGATTGGTCATGTAAATCAGATCCTGCGCCCACGCGTCGTCGAGAATCCGCGTTAACGCGGCATGCTCATCGCCTTTCGGCAACTGACGATAGCCATAATTGATCGCGACCTTGTCCCAATCGCCGATGCGCGCTTCATAGGCATGGGATAAATCAATCGTGCCGTCCGCCTTCAACGTTTCCTGCGGATGGGGATAATCCATCACCGAAATCCATCCCTTGGTGCTGTCGTAATAATTGTGACCGAGCCCCAACGTGTGCCCGACCTCATGCGCGGCCAGCTGGCGGATGCGCGCGAGCGCGGTCTGATACAAAATGTCCGGCCGTTCGTTGCCGATCACGTAGGGCGAAAGCAGCCCTTCGAAAATCATATAATCCTGACGATCGCGCAGAGACCCGAGGGTCACGGTGCCCTTGATAATCTCGCCCGTGCGAGGATCGGTCACGGAGCCGCCAGTGCTCCAGCCACGCGTCGAACGATGGACCCAGTTGATCATGTTGTAGCGAATGTCCATTGGATCGGCTCCCTCGGGCAGAACGGCGACCTTGAAGCCGTTGCGGAAACCGGCCGCTTCGAAGGCCTGGTTCCACCAGCCTGCGCCCTCGAGCAGCGCCTTCTTGACGTCTTCCGGCGCGCCGGGATCTACCCAGTATTCGATGGGCTTCACCGGTTCGCTCATCTCGGCATTCGGATCTTTTTTCACGATGCGATGGCGGGCGATGAATCGCTTCACCATCGGCTCGCCGATCGGCACGCTGTAATCGACATAGGTCAAGCCGCCGTAGCCGGCGCGGGGATCCTCTTCACGCGGCGTATAGTTGCCGTCGGGCAACTCAACCAGCGAGTAATGTTCGCGCAAAGTGACTGATTCAGGCGAAGGCGTGACGCTGGCCACGCTTCCTGAAAATAATCCGCCGCCACGGCCTCCTCCGCCCCCTCCGCCAACCGCGCCGATGGCGGGAGGACCACTGGCCGGACCGCCTCCGCCGCCGCGACCGCCTCCGGCCGCCTCATTCGCGAAGGTCAACGTAACCTCCACTTCCGTGTTTTTCGGAAACGACTTGGTGCGCTCCATATATACAGCGCTGCGTGTGCGATCGACGCGATAGGTGCCCGGACGCAGCGCATTGCCCGCGCCTTGTCCATCGCGCACAAAGAACTCGGTGGCATCCACCAGCACGTGCCCGTTGCTCTCGGCCGCGACGGTGAATCCCCACAAAATGGATTTCGCGAAGGAATCCTCCACTGACTTGCGCTCCGCCGGGTTGACGCTCGACGACCGGAACGATTCCTGCGGCTCCACCAAGAATACCTTCGGCCCGACACGCTGGAAATAGACCAGCCTTCCTCCGCCTTCCTGTCCGCGGTCGAGACCGATGTCGTTCGACCCCAGGCCAGCCGCGAGCCCGCCCGCGAAAAGAAATTCCGCGTTGAACTTGAGAATTTCAAGGAACAGGCTGCCGGTGCGCTCCTCCCAATAAATCGGGAAATACCCATCCAGCTTCTGCATACCCGTGACGCGTTCCTCAATCGGCGGAATGCGCGCGGAAGCAGCCGCGGCACCGCCTCGACCCTGCGCATGGACCACGCTCAGAAAGACTGCGGACAACAAGAAGGTTCGTAACATTCAAAAAATCCTTAGGGTCTATTGTACAGGTGAATCGGCGATCTAACGGCCGATCGCGCCAACCGTCCCGTTCGTGACCCGTAAATAATCACCGGGCGCAAGCAGGATCTGAAGCCCGCGCATTCCCGCCGAAACGGAGATGACGTCAAAAAGCTCCGCCGTCTCGTCCACATACACCGGATAGTCACGTTTGCCGGCCATCGCAGTCACACCGCCGCGAATGTAGCCGGTCAGCGCCTGGACCTCTTTTAGCGGCACCATTTCGACGCGCCGGTCGCCCGTTAGCCGCGCCATGGCCTTCTCATCCACCACTGTGTTCCCCGGAACCACGGCGAGGCAGACCCCGTTCCGATCGCCGCGCATCACCAGCGTTTTGAAGACCTGTTCGAGCGGAAGATTCACCTTGGCAGCGACTGTTTCCGCGGACAGATCCTCCGGGTCGACCTGATACTCGCGCAGCTCATAGGCGATTTTCGCCGCATCGAGCATCCGTACTGCGTTGGTCTTCATCAACCCCGAGGCACCAGCACGAACCGGTCAATCGCGACCTTCGCGCTGCGATTCATCCTTGTTCTCTGCCTCGGGAAGCGGATCATCAGCTCGTCGAATTTGCGGATCTTCGGGCGCGCCGGGATGGGAAACGTCAACGTCTCTTTCATCACGGCATCCTTTGCCTCCGGTGCCGAAGTCACCGGCGTGCTCCCCAATGAAACCGACCCTTCCTGTCCTTCTCTCGTGTTCACCAGCACCAGTTCAACCGAGACCGTCCCAGAATAACGGTCGGCATTTCGAATTTCAATGCGGATTTCCCGGCAGCAGTTCAGGTCGATTAGTTTGCCCAAATTTTGGTGCGCCTCCATGATCAGCGGCCGGCTGTCCGGCGCGAAGAACGTCATCTCCGCCGGCGTACCATGCGTGACATACGAATCCTTGGGAGGCTTGGTGTCCGGAAATTTGAAAAACCAGTATGCCCCATAGAAAGGAATCGTCAGCGGGTTCTGATGTTTCTTATCGAACAGGTCGCTCGGCATCGAAGGCAGCGGAGGCACCAGCGTAGTGTGTTGCTGCTGTTCCGGCAACAGAATCACTCCGGTATGATCGCCGCTATTGTCGCCCGACGTTGAACTTCCCTCGGTCGAGCGCTTTGACCCCGTCTTCAAATCGGGCGGCCGATACTGGTCGCCTCCCCCGAACGGAAGTTGCAGGACGATGAATCGAAGCATCCCGCTGAGCAGGATCAGGGTCGCCAGCGCATCCCGCAGCCGGCGCATCGTGCGGTGCCGCACGCCTCCGCCCGCGGCCCTGACGCTTTGAAAAATCACGACTCCGGCCGCGATCCACAGCAGCGCCGCCACGAAAGGATAGTGGATGTACCAAACCAGCACCGCTGTCTGGATGGCAAACGCCGCGATCAAAGCACTGCCAAATGCCTTCATCTTCTTTAGAGATTCCACTACTCCGGGAAAAGTTCCCGCGCTAAACTTAATAGTGATGAGACACGCCGCAATTGGTGCGATTCTATCGTTAACCGCAATGTATCTGGGCGATTATGCCGTCGCGCGCAGCCGGCCGCTGGGATCCGTCCAGGTCCAGCCCTTCTACGCCATTCACGAAAAGAACGGAAAAACCGAGTTCGATTACAGCCTGCCTAAGGAAACGCAATCCTGCGTTGCTTCTCTCCTGCCGCATCTGGGCAGCAGCCCTTGCTGGTATCTCAGTCAGCACAAAACAAGAAAAATCGAAATCTAAATCTACTTCGGGATCCCCGCACTCTGCCGTGCCGCCGCATCCCTAAACACGATCACAGGCCGCTCCGCCATCACGTCGACGATTAACTTCCCCTCGCGCACGGAGACCGGCGCCGGCTCCGTCTTATCCGCCGAAAGTGCCAGCCCGACCAGCGCGTTCGCTGTCCAACCTTCCGGCAGCGGCGTGCTGAGCTGCTTCGCCACCGGAGAATAAAATGCCATCCGGTCCTTCCCGATCGGACAGAATGTGTCCCCATCCCGCGCCACATCGACGCCGCCCACCGTCACCGAATATTGATCGCTCTTCCAATCCAGGTCGATCCTCGAATTGCCTTCGAGACTGATCACCGTACGGTCTCCATCCCGCAAATATGCTTCGATATTCCGCGCGTGAACCTGATACCAGGGCACCAAAGTGCCGTAATAGTAGCTGGTAAACTGGCGCTCCCAATCCTCGGCAGGCAGCCACGGAAATTCGTATCCGTTATTAAAAAAACTGCTCAGCTCAGCGTGTTTCTTCCACGCCTGCCCGCGCATCCCCCAGATCGCCGACTTGCGGTAAATCGTCGCGACCAATGGAATCGCTTCCCTGCCAAACGGAGACTCCTCGCCCACCGGCCCGTTATAGCTCAGGCTGATCTTGCCGAGCGTCGCATATCGCAACTCGTCGGACACCACGTCGAGGCCAAGCTTCTTGAATTCTTCGAGCACCTTATAGCGCCCGTCCGTCAGATTCTTCAAGGCGCTCGCGGGCCGCTCCCGATCCCAATCGTTGCGAACAGCGGAAAACGAGTCAATAAGATAGGTCTCGCGAATCTTGTACCGCTCACCCGTGTACCGGACGCGCTCCGGCCCAGGCCCTTCCATATATTTTGCGAGACCAATCAGGTAGGAACCGTTGCCGCTCGCCGACAGTTCGCCATCGGGCCTTCGCGCGATCATGTTCGAATCCCACGCCGGGCTATCTTGATATGCATCGTCGTAGTTATCGGAGAAACTGACCGTCGCATTCATCGCGCGAGCATCCTGCTGAAGCTTCACGAATCCGTCGAATCCGCCCAGCCGCTGGTTCACCTCCGCTACCGCCGGATACCCGGTATCCCTGCCGCGATATTGCCATCCCCATAAGTAAGCCACCTGCGGTGCGCCCGCCGTCAACATCGCCACTCGCCGGATAATGTTCTCCGATTCCGCGAACGTCGCCCGCGGCTTCGCCAGCCTCGACTCATCGCAATCGATCATGTACAGCAGCTTGTCGTCGTAGAAATGCGTAGGGATCTGCGGCATCCGCTCCCGCACCAGCTTTGCGCCGTCGAGCCAATCCACCGCACCGTTGTGATCCAGGTCGGCCAGAAAATCCAGACGGCAGAGAGGCCTTCCCCCCACCATCAGATTCGGCGTGGAACCATTACCCGAAACTCCATTCACCCGCCAGGTCTTCACCGTCCCGAGCGCCGCCGCGTGATTCGCCACCGAAAGCTCCGCCGTATCCATATAGGAGAGCACTTCCTCCACGCACAGCATCCGGTTGGTACCAATCATCACCACCGGAAGCGTTGCCGCGACGCCCGTTAAGTGCCCCGGTTTGGCTTTGCTCAGCATCGCCACGCTGCCGCCGCCATCGCCATGCGCCAGCCATGCGCCTCCATCTTCTTCTCGAACCGAAGCCAGCTCCGGCAACCCGACATCGATCAATTCAAACCCTTGCTCCTCCAGCACCGCTTCGAGCGAGACCAGAACCTCAGCTCCTTCTAGTTCGTAGCGCAGCAGGAAGGACGCCATTGGCACGCCCTTTTCACGCACCGTGAACTGAAAATCCGCACGAGTCTTGCTGGAGCGAATCACCTCAGGACGAACCGCGAAATTGGTGTAGCGCCGCGGATTAGCGCGGAAGATCGCCACCGCAACCTCGCCCGCACTGCCGCGAAGAGTCGCCTTGTTCGACGACAATTTATATTCGACCGGCAAACCCTTTAGCGGATCGAAAGTCACTTCCAATTGCGAAGATTTCAACACCACCGGCTGCGTTGGTTTGGCAGCGAATGCCACACCCGCCAGCAACATGCAATAAAACATCTTCACGCCTTGATTCTACTATTCCCGTCACCGGCACCAACTCTATCGCCCTCCGTTTCACCAACATCCCGTCTTCACTCGCCCTCACTCGAACAACTCTCGCGTAATTTATAGGCAAGGAGTTCATGTGCTCTTCCAGCGGAGGGCGGAACCGGCCAGGAGGGGCGATACTAGTTGCTTGCTCTGAGGGCCTGCGTGCGTTGGGTGTCATCGGTACATGGCCGATCTTCGTGTCGAGAGAAGTAAAAACCTTGGCTAGAGCGCGCTCGATAAACTTTAGATTTCATCTTCTTTGACAATTGAACCCCCGTGAGGCACAATCGTGCGATATGCGACCCACGCTCGCTTGTCTGGTGCTTTTTTCCTTTACCGCCATGGAAATTGATGCGAAGCCGCCGGTTCGTGCCAAACACGCGATGGTCGTGGCGCAGGAAGGTCTCGCGACCGATGTCGGCGTCGCCGTATTGAAAAGCGGAGGCAATGCGATCGATGCCGCCGTCGCGATCGGCTTCGCGCTCGCGGTGACTCATCCCTTTGCGGGCAACATCGGCGGCGGTGGATTCATGACCATCCGCATGGCGGACGGCCGCACCACGTTCATCGATTTCAGAGAGCGCGCACCAGGCAAAGCATCGCGCGATATGTATCTTGACGCGGCCGGAAAACCCACCCGCGATAGCATCGAAGGCTGGCGCTCCTCCGGCGTTCCCGGCAGTGTGCGCGGATTCGAACTCGCGCTCGCAAAATACGGCAGTAAAAAATGGACGGACGTCATCGCGCCCGCAATCGAACTCGCCTCCCAAGGATTCCCGGTCAGTTATTCTTTGGCCGAATCGCTGCGCTCAAAGAGTTTGTCGCGCTCTCCCGAATCGAAGCGCATCTATCAAAAAGACGGCGCGTTTTACGACGTTGACGAAACCATCAAGTTGCCTGAACTGGCCGCGACCCTCACCCGCATCGCAAAAAAAGGCGCAAACGAGTTCTACGAAGGTGAGACCGCGCAAAGGTTCGCGGCCGAGATGGCGAAAAACGGAGGCCTGATCACGCTCGCCGATTTGAAGGATTACAAAGCCGTCGAGCGAAAGCCTCTCATCGGCAAATATCGAAATTACGAAATCATCACCGCGCCGCCGCCAAGTTCGGGTGGCGTCGGGATGCTGCAAATTCTCGGCATGCTCGATGGTTCAGGATATGAGAAGACCGGATTCGGCTCTGCCGCCAGCATCAGTTATGTAGCCGAGGCGATGCAGCGCTTCCATGCCGATAAGAGCGAATATTTAGGCGACCCGGATTTCTTCAAAGTGCCGCTCACGGGCTTGCTCGATCCGGCCTATATAAGGAAGCGGCGCGACTCGATCGATCGCGATCATGCGACGCCCAGCGACCAGGTGAAGCCCGGAAAGCCCGCCGGAAGTGAGAGCACGGAGACCACTCATTTCTCCGTAGTCGACGCCGCGGGCAACGCCGTCGCCGTGACCTATACATTGAACGGAGGCTACGGCAACGGCATCACCGTGCCGGGTCTGGGGTTCCTGCTCAATAACGAAATGGACGATTTCGCCGCCAAGGCAGGAGCTGCGAATATGTTCGGCCTGGTGCAGGGCGAATCCAACACCATTCGTCCCGGGAAGCGTCCGTTATCTTCGATGACGCCAACGATTATTCTGCGCGACGGGAAATTGTTCATGACGGTAGGAGCGCCGGGTGGCTCCCGCATTGTCACCGCCGTCACCGAAGTATTTCTCAACGTCGCCGATTTCGGCATGAATGCGCAGGACGCCGTCGACGCGCCGCGCTTCCATCATCAATGGCAGCCAGATGTCCTCTACCTCGAAAAAGGCATCTCGCCCGATACGGTCGAATTGCTGAAGCAGCGCGGTTTCCACGTGGATTATTCCCCAGGCGTGGTGCTGGCGCGGGTCGAAGCGATTGTAATCGATGGAGGTGGGCTGCAAGGAGTATGGCTGCAAGGCGGCTCCGACGGCCGCGCGGTGGGAAAAGCGGCGGGCTATTGAATCGCGCGATCATAAGAACCGGATGCTTCACGCTCTTTCCACCCATTTATTTGTCGGGCATCGCCTCACGACCGTCTGGCTCGACCGGATCTGGGACGCGGGCATTCCCCTGGTCGAGATTTTCTGCGCCAAGCAGCACCTCGATTATCACGACCACGCGCAGATCAGAGAGCTGGGGCACTGGTTTCGCGATTCCCCTCTGAAGCTTCATTCGCTCCACTCGCCCATGTACAACGACGATGTGTGGGGCCGCTCCGGTCCGCATGCGGTGCTCAACATCACGGAGCCGGTGAAATCGAAGCGCCTGGCCGTGGTGGACGAGATTAAGCGCGCGCTCGACATCGCCGAGATCGTGCCCTATCGCTACCTCATCCAACACGTGGGCGTGGCGGGCGAAGAGTATGAGGACCGCAAATTGGACGCGGCGTTCTCCGCGCTGGAAGAAATCAGCGTGTTCGCACGCCAGCGCGGCGTTGAGGTACTGCTCGAAAATACGCCCAATGGATTGTCCAGCGCGGAGCGTCTGCTGATGTTCTTCGAACAGACCCACTTGAATTTGAACGTGTGCTTCGACACCGGCCATGCCAATATGCGCGAAGGAGTCGACACCGCCTACCGTTTGTTGAAGAGCCGCATCCGCTCGACGCACATTCATGACAATAATGGGAAAGAGGACTCGCACCTGTTTCCGTTCGCGGAAGGCGGAACCATCCATTGGCAGCGTACGATGGAGACGCTCCGCTCCAACGAAGACCAATATCCGCTGCTGCTGGAGCTGAAGGAAGTTCCAGATAGGGAGCATCCTTTCGATGCCGTGAAGCAGGTGTTTGAGCGCTTGGAGAATTTGAGATCTACGAATGAGTCTTGAGAATTCGATCCCGCGCATAGCCGTCGCGGACGCAGGCCGGCATAACGGCGAAACGGTGGAGATCGCGGGTTGGCTTTATAACCTTCGCCGCGGTGGAAAGATTTGTTTCCCCCAGTTGCGCGATGGCACCGGCATCATCCAATGCGTCGCCGTAAAGAGCGCCCTGCCGGAGGATCTGTTTGAATCGCTGAAGAATCTGACCCAGGAATCGTCCCTCGTGATTCGCGGCAAGATCCGCGAGGAATCGCGCGCATCCGGCGGCTATGAATTGGATGTCGAAAGCGCGGATATTTTGCAGCGCGTCCCCGAAGAGACGCCCTATCCGATCACGCCCAAAGATCACGGCGTCGATTTCCTGATGGATCATCGCCATCTATGGCTGCGCAGCCGGCGCCAGCACGCCGCGATTCGCGTGCGCCATGAAGTGATCAAAGGCATTCGCGATTATTTCGATTCGCACGGCTTCGTATTAGTCGATACGCCGATCTTCACGCCCGCCGCGTGCGAAGGCACGTCGACTCTTTTTGAAGTCGACTACTTCGAAGATGAAAAAGTTTATCTGACCCAATCGGGTCAGCTTTATAACGAGGCGACCAGCGCTGCGTTCGGGAAAACCTACTGTTTCGGGCCCACCTTTCGCGCGGAAAAATCGAAGACGCGCCGCCATCTCACCGAGTTCTGGATGGTGGAGCCGGAGATGTCCTACGCGAACTTAGAGGACGTGAAGCGGGTGGGCGAAGAGCTGGTCACGTTCGTTGTCGGCCGCGTGCTAGAACATCGGCGCGAGGAATTGAAAGTGTTGGAACGCGACGTGACGAAGCTCGAAGCCATTCAGGCTCCGTTCCATCGGATGAGCTACGACGAAGCGGTGATGAAGCTGCAAGCGAAGGGCAGCGAAATCGTGTGGGGCGGCGATTTCGGCAACACCGATGAAACTCTGTTGACCGAAGATCTTGACCGGCCGGTGATGGTGGATCGCTATCCCACGGAAGTGAAGGCGTTTTACTTCCAGCCCGCGGAAGATCGTCCGGAAGTCGCGCTGGGCGTCGATTTCATCGCCCCTGAAGGCTTCGGCGAAATCATCGGCGGCGGCCAGCGCATCCATTCGCTGGAGTTGCTGAAGAAGCGTCTTCAAGAGCACAATCTGCCGGAGGAAGCGTTCAACTGGTATCTGGATCTGCGCCGCTACGGCAGCGTTCCGCACGCCGGATTCGGCATGGGAGTGGAGCGTTTCGTGGCGTGGATGTGCGGATTAGAGCACATTCGCGAGACCATCGCGTTTCCGCGCATGTTATATCGCACCAGACCATAGCCCGAAAAAAAGCGGACAATGGGAGCGTATGCGGCTGGTGTTTTCCGCTTTTCTCCTGCTCGATTCTTTGCTGTCAGGGCAGACGGCCGCGGACGCCGCTGCCGATAAGATGCTGGCGCGCATCGATTCTGTGCGCCGGGGCGATGCCGTGAGTAAGTCCGCGGCCTGCCAGCCTTGGATCCCTTTTCAGCAGGCGATTCGTGCGCCCGACCAATGGAGCGAGCATTGCGTAACTCGCACCAATGGGCTCATCGAAGAGTCTTTCTTCTACGTGTTCGATGACGGCGGCCCCGCGCTTCTGCGAATGGAGGTGCATCCCGAGACGCAGCCGGGCGTTGACGTGGCTGGGGCGTTGCGCGAGAAACTTACCCTGCGTTTCGGCGCGCCAGCGCCCGTGAAGGAAATCCTGGAGATCAGTGTACTTCCTGGCGTTGATCATTGGAGCTCGGGTAAATTACACTACTTTGTCCCTCCGATTGGAGCGCGATTGATTGTCTTCGATGACCGCCTGTTCAAGGAACACGAGAAGGATGATTTTATCGAACAGGCCGACGTTCTCTTTCATCCGGCCTCCCCTGCGCGCCCGTTTCTTCAGCAGTTAATGGGCAACTATTATATGGGTCTGCTCGACGCGATTCCGAAGACGTCCTTTGAGCGGCCACTCCTCGCGCAGCAGATTTCCCGCGAAGCCCTGGGTCTGCTCGCGGTCACGAAGCGCGCGCTCCTTGATGAACGGGCGATGTTGCTCCTCGCCGTCAATGGCTTGGTCACGAAGTTGAGCACGCTGCTTCTCGATTCGGATGCGGAAACAAGCATGGTCAGGAATCAGTTAGCTTCTTTTGGAGTTACGCTGGGCCCCATGTTGCACAATGGAGGCCTCGCTTACAATCAGGATCTGCTGTGGCGCGTCTGGCGCGAGTATCCCGTTTCTCAAGCCGGCCAGCTTGCCTTCGTCGAGCTTCAGCAGCGCGGCTGGTACACTGAGCCCGGCAGCGGATGCCCTGCGAATCCGGACCTTTTTCACGATGTGATCGAACACGGCGAAGCCTTCCTCGCGCAGCATCCGGCCACGCCTTTCCGCAAAGAGGTGCTCTTCACGCTCGCTGTCGCCGAGGAAACCTGGTGGTCCGTGGCGCACGCCCCCGCGGACGACGGATGGGTTAGCGGGATTCCTTATCCCCGCAAGGATCTCAATAGGCAAGATGCCGCGGCTGCCAAAAAGCGCGCGATCGACTACTATCAGCAGATCGTGAAACTTGCCCCGGATAGTCCGGAAGCAACGTCTGCCGAGCGCCGATTGCCGCGCCTGAAACTGGGCCTCGACACCGGCCAGCGCCGCTTCTTCTGCTCCTACGACTAAGCGCGATAATAGGAGAAATGACCATCGCGCCTGGCATCGTTCTTCCAGAAGCCGAAATCGCTGAAATTTGCCGCCGTCACCAGGTTCGCGAGCTGTCGCTCTTTGGCTCCGCGGTAAGGGGCGAGATGCGCCCGGATAGCGACTTCGATCTTCTGGCCGATTATTTTCCCGACGCGCGACCCAGCTTGTTCGACCTCATCGGCATGATGAACGAGCTGTCGGATTTGCTTGGCCGCAAGGTCGACCTCGGAGTGAAACGAGCCCTGAAGCCGAGGTATAAAGATCAAATTCTCGCCGAAGCACAAGTCATCTTTTGTGGGGCAGCCTGCCTTAAGCAGGCTTAGGAATGAAACAATCCCACATCGCAATTATCGGCGCCCCCATGGACCTGGGTGCGGGACGGCGCGGCGTCGATATGGGTCCTTCCGCGCTCCGCCTGGCGAATCTTAACGAGAAGCTATCTTCGCTTGGTTATGAAGTCGAGGACCTCGGCAATGTGCTGGTCGATCAGCCCGAGACTTCGCCTATCGGCCCTCAAAACGCCCGCTATCTGCCGCAGATCGCACACACCTGCACCCGGCTGATGGAGATGGTGGAACGTGCGGCCGATCAATTTAAAGTGCCTCTGGTCCTGGGCGGCGACCATTCGATCGCCATCGGAACCATCGCCGGAATTTCCAATCACTATCGAAAGTCGGGGCAAAAACTTGGCCTGATCTGGATCGACGCTCACGCCGATATGAACACTCCGCAGTCGAGCCCAAGCGGCAATATCCACGGTATGCCGTTGGCGTGTTCGATCGGCATTGGGCCGCATGAATTGACCCATCTGGGCGGCTATGCGCCAAAAATAGACCCCGCGAACGTGGCCATCGTCGGACTGCGCAGCGTAGATGAAGCGGAGCGTCAGATGGTGCGCGCGGCGGGGGTCCACGCCTATACCATGCGCGATCTTGATGAGCGGGGCTTGCGTAATGTGATCCATGAGGCGATCGAGCAAGCATCGAAAAATACCGCCGGCTTCCACCTTTCCTTCGACATGGATTCAGTCGACCCCAGTGAAGCGCCCGGCGTCGGCACGCCCGTGCGCGGCGGCATGACCTACCGGGAGGCGCATCTGGCGATGGAAATTATCTGCGATAGCGGGCGCATGACCTCGATGGAAATCGTGGAAGTGAATCCAGTGATCGATGAAGTGAACCGAACGGCGCTGTTAGGCGTCGAACTGGTAATGTCGGCGATGGGACAGAGAATATTGTGACCAAATTGCGAGTAGCGGTTCTTTATGGCGGGCGAAGCGGGGAACATGAGGTGTCCCTCAATTCGGCGGAGTCGATCATCCATGCGATGGACCCGGCGAAATACGACGTCCAGCGGATTCTTATATCAAAGGACGGGCGTTGGCATCCGCGCGCGATCTCTCCCGAGCCCGGCGGCAATCCTGATATCGACGTCGTATTTCCGGTCCTGCATGGCACATTCGGTGAAGATGGCACGGTGCAAGGATTGTTGGAACTGGCCGATTTGCCGTATGTGGGGGCGCGGGTGCTGGCATCGTCCGTATCCATGGACAAGGAGGTCATGAAGAGGCTGTGCGCCGCCAGCGGATTGCCGGTGGCGGACTATTTTGTAAATGAAGCATCGCCTCTGCCGTTCGGATTTCCCTTGTTCGTGAAGCCGGCCAATCTGGGTTCCTCGGTGGGAATTTCAAAAGTGAACTCCATTGAGGAGTTGGCGCCGGCGATCAAGTTTGCCAAAGAGTTCGACCGTAAAATCATCATCGAACGCGGCATCGCGGGCCGTGAATTCGAATGCTCCGTGCTCGGCAACGATGATCCCCAAGCTTCCGTGCCCTGCGAGATTCTCCCTTCGCGTGATTTTTACGATTACGAGGACAAGTATCTTCTCAATAAAGCCCAGACGGTTGTGCCCGCCGATCTAAGCGCGGAGCAGACTCGCGAAATTCAGAAGCTCGCCATCGCCTGCTACCAGGCCGTCGAGTGCGAAGGGATGGCTCGCGTCGATTTTCTGCTCGAAACAGCCACCGGAAAATTCTTCATTAACGAGATCAATACCATTCCCGGATTCACCTCGATCAGCATGTATCCGAAAATGTGGGAAGCGAGCGGCCTTGCCTATCCGGCGTTGATCGACCGCCTGATCGAGCTCGCCGTGGAGCGCCACGAATCGCGACGGGGGATGCGCTACAGCCGCTAAAACATGCCATTTTTCGCATTTCTCTTTTTTCTCGCCGCACCGCCGCAAGACGATCCCGCCGATCAACTGGCGCGCGATTTGAAAAAAATGATCGACGTTTTCAACATCGCCAATGGCGAAGCGGCGGATCCTGTTACGCCGGACACTGCGTTTTATCAGGGCGCAATTCCCGGCATGCTCAAGGTGCTCGATCCGCACTCGATCTTCTTCGATCCCGGCCAGTTCGATCAGTTAAAGCATATGCAGAACAGCGAGAGTAAAGGCTTCGGCAGCATCGTGAGCGTGCTTCCCGGCCGCGTGATCGTGCTCCAGGCCATGGAAGGGACGCCATCGGCGAAATCCGGACTTACCGCGGGCGATGAAATTCTGGCCATCAACGGGTATGAGCTGGCGCGGTTGGATTTCGACCAGTTAGTGCAGTTGCTCACTGCCGCCCGGCAGCAGGAAGCGCAGCTTTATGTGCGCCGGCCCGGCAGCGCTCGCATTTTGAGATTCACCCTGAAACCGGAGCTGGTCGATCAGCCGAGCGTCGATCGCGCGTTCCCGCTCGCGCCCCAAATCGGCTATATCCGAATCGCCAGTTTTGAAGAAGCCACCGGCAAGTTGACACGCGAAAAGATTGAATCGCTGGGCGGAAATAATCTGAAAGGCCTGGTGATCGATTTGCGGAATAACCCCGGCGGCGCGGTGCAGGCCGCGCTCGAAATCGCATCTTTGTTTCTCGAACCGGATCAACTGGTGTTCAGCGTGAAGGGTCGAAGCGCCAAGACCGAGGAGGTTCGCGTGCCCAAGCTGGCGCGGCCTTACAAATTTCCGGTGGAGATCCTGATCAACGAGAAAAGCGCCAGTGCATCGGAAATTCTCTCCGGCGCCTTGCAGGATCACGACCGCGCGACGATCCTGGGCGAACCGAGTTATGGCAAGGGCCTGGTCCAGCGCGTTTATTCTCTATCGAGCAATAGCGGACTGGCGCTGACCACGGCGTTTTATTACACGCCCAGCGGCCGCTCTATCCAGAAGCCGCTGGCGTTCGGCCAGTTGGATTCGAAGGCGATTGTGCCGCTGGGATCGTTTCACACCGATGCCGGCCGCGAAGTGCGCGGGGGCGGCGGAATTCAGCCCGATGAAATGATCGCGCCCGCCGAGCCCAGCCGTCTCGAAATGGTGCTCGACGCCAGCGGATCCGCGACCACCTTCGCCACCGAATATCTCCAGGATCACCAGATTGCCGCGGATTTCGACGTCACGCCGGAGCTTCTCGACCAGTTCCGCGTGTTCCTCTCCGCCCATCAGATTCAGCCCCCGGTGAGCGATTTTTTAAGAGACCGCGGCTGGATTCAGAGCCGTCTGAAACAGGAAATTCTCAGCCTGAAGTTCGGCGTCGCTAAAGGGGACGAAGTGGAAATGCAGCGCGACAACCTGGTGCAGGCCGCGATGCAAAAACTACGCTGATTCCCTGCGCGACCGGAAATACTGAATCACCATGGGCAATACGCTGATGACTGCAATCGAAATGGCGACCTTTTCGAAGTTGTGCCGCACCACTTGAATGCCGCCCAGATAATAGCCGGCCAGCGTTGCCGAGAGCACCCACGCCACTCCGCCGACGACATTGAACGAGAGGAAGCGCGTGTAGTTCATGCGCCCCACGCCCGCCATAAAGGGCGCGAAGGTCCGCACGATCGGCACAAATTTGGCGTAAAACAGCGTCTTTCCGCCATGCTTTTCGTAGAAAGCCTGCGTTTGCCGGACGTATTCCTGCTTGAACAATCGCGAATCGGGACGCGAAAAAATTCTGGGACCGGTGCGCTTTCCCAGAAAATATCCGCATTGGTCGCCGAGGATCGAAAATGCCGTCAGCAGCACGCAGATTTTCACGATGTCCAGATCGCCCGCGCCGCACACCACGCCGACCGTGAACAGCAGCGAATCTCCCGGAAAGAACAGGCCGACCAGCAGCCCGGTTTCCGCGAATACGACACTCGCCAGCAACGCATAACCCAGCCAGCCGGTTAGCACCTGCGTCAGCAGATGGATCAACCGGTCCGGATCGGTCAGGCTGCGCCAGACGTCCAGCAGCGTGCCGGGCATTAGGAGCGCTTCAGTGCCTGCCCCAGCTTCGTCACCAGATCGTGATTGACCTTCAACTTCTTATCCGCGGTCAGCTTTGCCGTCACGCTGTCCATGAACAGACTCAGCCGCTCCCTGGCCTTCTCCTGCCGAAGATTCGACCGGATGGTTTCTTTCTCCGCCGCAAAGCCCAGCATGTCCGCGGGGGTCTTCGCCATCACTTTATAGATCACATCCCGGCCCTGAACATCCGTCGGCCCCAGGATCGTGCCTATCGGACTCGTGAATGAATCCTTCACGTAGTTGGCCGGACCCAGCCCTTCCACCGAATCAGTACGGCCGAACTCGGCGGGCGACGTCACTTCGAGCTTGTATTCTTTGGCGACCTTCTCCATATCCTCGCCGCCGCGAATTTTTGCCGCCGCTTCCCGCGCCTTATCCTTGGCCACGGTCGTGGTCTTTAACGTGATCAGCCGGTCCCGAACCTTGCTCTCCGCTTCTTCAAAGGTCGATGGACGCGACGCCGTGCGCTGCGTCAACACCGCAACCACCAGCCGGTTCGCAGGCAGAGCTAGAACCGGAGTCACATCGTGGATCTTCAATGGCGCCAGCGCACTGTCGATCTCCGGCACCGATCCCAGCGTCGGCACGGGAGAGCCTGCCTCGGAGTCCGTCACAGTCGCCAGTTCCACGCCGAATTTCTTCGCGATCTCCGCCGCTGAGCCAGGTGATTTCGCCAGCGCGTCATGCACCTCATCCGCCGTCTTCTGCATCGCCTCCGCTACGCGCTGCTTCTTCAACTCCGACGCCAGATCCGGCTTCACTTCCTCGAACGGCTTCACCCGCGCCGCCTCTTTTTCGTCCACTTTCAGGATGTGATACCCGAACTTGGTGGTCACGATGTCGCTTAACTGGCCCGGCTTCAGCGCGAATGCAGCGGCATCGAATTCCGGCACCATCTGCCCGTGCACGAACCAGCCCAGGTCCCCGCCCTTCGGCGCGTTGGATGCGTCTTCGGAATTCTTCTGCGCCAGTTGCGTGAAGTCCGCGCCCGCTTTCAATTGCTTCAGCAAATCCTGCGCTTTCGCCAGCGCCTTTTTCTTGTCCGCATCGGACGCTTTTTCATCCACTTTAATCAGGATGTGCCGCGCCTTCACGCGCTCCGGCATGCGGAAATTATCCATCGACGCCGAATAAGCCGCGTGCAGTTCCGCATCGGGAATCGTCATCGACTGTTCCAGCTTCGCCTGATCCACAATCAGCACCTGGAAGGACCGCTTCTCCGGCTGGAAATATTCCGAATGGTGCCCCTCGAACATCGCGTGCACTTCTTCCGGAGTAAGCTTCACGTCGTCGCGGAATTTGGCCGGCGGAAAGGAGATGTATTTGATCGTCACCCTCTCCTTCTGCCGGTTATAGTCATCCAGGACTTCTTTGTCGGGCACCAGGATCGTGGCGTAGATAATATTCTGCACCTTTCGCTGGAGTAGTGTGCGCCGCATCTGGTCCACGATGTCCTGAAGCGTCATGCCCTGTGCCGCCAGCCTTTGCTCCAGCTCGTCTTTCGCGATCAACACCCCGTCTTTGAAATACTGCGGATTCTCAGACTCCAGACCAACCAGCACCTCATCGTCGGAAACGGTCAGACCCTGGCGGCCGAATTCATATTCGAGCGCCTTCTGCTGCACCATCTCGTCGACCACCTGCGGAACATACACATCGATCATTGCCGGCGGTAACTGGCCCTGCTGCATGATGCGCGCCATGGCGGTGACCACTTCCTGCGCGGTGATCTTGAGGTTGCCGATCTCGGCAATGGTCGCCTCGTTATTCGTGGTACTCGTTGTCGGACTGCCAAAACCCGGAATTAAATAGGTGACCATCGATAAGGCCACGATGGAGAGCAACCCAATAAGCATGTAGCGGACAGCCTTCTGGCGGCTGCGAAACAAATCAAACATAAAAGGTGAAAACTCCTGCTGTTACCTGAGGGCAGATTTCTTAACTTACGAGTATACCAATAATTTCTACAGCCCCAACCCGCACTCCTGGTGAATCGCCTTCACCGCGCTCTCCAAGCCTTCGCGCCGCACCACGATCGCGATCGTTAACTCGCTCGATCCTTGCGCAATCGCAATGATATTGATATTGCGCTTGGAAATCGCCGTGAAGATTCGCCCCGCCAGGCCCGGCGTGCCGCGCATCCCTTCGCCTACTACTGCGATCAGCCCGACGTCTTTGTCCACATCGAACGGCTTCAGATAGCCATGCGCCATTTCGAGCGACAGGCTCTCCGCAAGCTGCTCCATCACGCTCTCTAATTCAGTTTGACGGACCAGGAAACAAAACGTCTGCCGGTAGCTGGAGCAGGTGATGGCCAGAATTTCCACGTTCGCCCGGTCCAGCGCTTCGAGAGCGCGCGCCATCACCTTGGTCCCGCTCAGCACCGAATTCGCCGGCTCCACCGACACCAGCGCCACGTCCGCCATCGACGTAACCGCGTGCGGACCACGCGCTGCGGGCGCCATCGCCAAGCTTGGAACGATTTTCGTGCCGGGCTTATCCAGGTCAAAGCTGTTCTTGCTCCACACCGGGATTTCCCGTTCCACCAGCGGAGCCAGCGTTCTTGGATGCAGCACCTTCGCGCCGTTGTACGCCAGCTCCGCCGCTTCGTTATAGGTGACCATGTCCAGCACCCGCGCGTCGGAGATCAGCCGTGGATCGCCGGTCATGATTCCATCGACATCGGTCCAGATCCACAACTCGCTGGCATCGAGCGCCGCCGCAATAATCGACGCCGAGAAATCCGAGCCGCCCCGCCCCAGCGTCGTCGGCCGCCCGTCCAAAGTCGAGCCATTAAAGCCGGTAACCACCGGCAGGATTTTCTCATCGAGCAATCGCCGCAGCGTTTTCGCCGCCCGCTCCCGCGTATGGTCCATCAACGGCGTGGCATTGCCGAACACCGCATCGGTGGCGATTACGTCGGAGGCGTTGACGGCCGACGCCAGAATCCCTTGCGATTCCAGGTACTCGGCTAAGAGAAACGCCGAAAGCCTCTCCCCGATCGCAATCGCCTCGTCCACCGACCGCGGCGGCCGCTCGCCCAGCATCATCATCCCTTTCGCGATGCGGGAAAATTCCGAGATCAGCGAATGCACCCCTGCCAGTGCCGCTTCCTGCCGCGCCGCCGGCAATAGTTCCCGGCAAACATCGAAATGCCGCGCGTAGAGCTGCTTCAGATTTTCGTCGAGGTCGGCCTGATCGCCCGCCTCCGCCTTGCGCAGCGAGTCGAGCAGCAGGTCCGTGATCTTCGACATCGCCGAGACCACACTCACCACCGGCCGTTTCGCATGTTGTTCCGCCGAGATCTCCGCCGCCACGCGAATCCGCGCCGCCGACCCCATGCTGGTCCCGCCAAACTTCATCACCAACAAATCAGACATATTCTTCTTCGTCCGCCGTGGCGCACGCGCTCATGCGTGCCGCATCGACACTCGTGTCGACGCCCGGAGGTTAATGCCCCTTCCCATTCGAAGTCCTGCCCCGCACCACCTTCAAAATCGCTTCCTCGACCTCCTCCGGAGACAGCCCGGTCGAGTCGATATATTCCGCATCCGGCGCCTGCGTCAGCGGGGCCTCCGCGCGCGTCCGGTCGCGCTGGTCTCTCTCCGCCATCTCGAGCGCGATCTCGTTCACTTCCGCTCCCGTCTCCAGCGCCCGGCGCCCCGCCCGAATCTCCGGATCCGCGTCGAGATAAATCTTCACATCGGCGTCCGGAAACACCACCGTACCGATGTCGCGCCCTTCCATGACCACCGGATTCAGGCTTCCGATCCGCCTCTGCTCCTCGCGCAAAGCGCGGCGCACACCCGGCGCAATCGACACCTTCGATGCCGCCTTCGATACTTCCGGATCGCGAATCGCCGCCGTCACGTCCTCTCCGTTCAGCAGCACTTTCGAATCGCCTGCAAACTCGATGCGAGCCTCACGCGCCAGTTGCTCCAGCTTATGCAGATCGTCCAGATCGACCTGCGCCCGAATCGCCCACAACGCAACCGCGCGAAACATCGCGCCCGTATCGATATAAGTGAAGCCGAGCCTGCGCGCGAGCGACCGTGCAATGGTGCTCTTCCCCGCGCCCGCCGGCCCATCGATGGCAACAATTACTGGTTTCCGCAATTTTCCCCATGTTCCGTCGTGGGGCAGGTTGGCAACCTGCGGACCGATTGCCAATCGGTCCATCCGAGCGCAGCCCGGACGCCAGGGTCGGGCACGACCTCGCTAACCCGGCGGTGTTTTCGAGAGCGTCGATGCCTGCTCCGGCACCCCATTACTGATTCCCCTGCGCCCAATCGTTGCGATAAACCTTTCCGTCTTTCATGACGAATTTGACACGCGTCATCACGGCGGGATCTTCCAGCGGATTGCCGTCCACCGCGATCACATCGGCAAAATAATCCCGCTCGATCGCGCCGGCCTTGCCCTCAAGATTCAGCAGCACCGCGGATTCAATCGTCGCCGTGCGAATCGCCTCGATTGGTTTCATGCCCCACTCCACCATGGTCGCGAACTGCTTCGCGTTGTCACCATGCGGATAAACGCCCCCATCGGTCCCGAACGCCATCCGCGCCCCGGCCAGGTAGGCGCGGCGAAAATTGGTCCTCTGGAGCTTGCCGATGGCCTTCTCTTTTTCAATCGACTCCGGCAGCATTCCGGCCTTCGCGCCCTCTTGCAGAATATAGTCGTCGTTATAGATGTCGAACACCAGGAATGTGCCATGCTGTTTGGCCAGCGCGATTCCTTCATCGTCGATCAGGCTCGAATGCTCAATCGAATCGATTCCCGCGCGAATCGCGTCTTTGATCGATTGCGTTCCATGCGCGTGCGCCGCGACCTTGCGTCCCAGCTTGTGCGCTTCCTCTGCAATCGCCGTCAATTCTTCCAGCGTGTACTGCGGCGCACCCGGCGAATCGCCTTTCGAAAGAACCCCGCCCGAAGCACATACTTTGATCAGATCCGCGCCATACTTGACCACTTCCCGAACTTTCGTGCGAGCCGCCCACGGGCCATCTGCGACGCCTTCATCGCGAAACTTGAACTCCGGCGCGAGCAGATTGTTGTCGCAATGTCCGCCGGTAATTCCCAACGGAGGACCCGATACAAACAGCCGCGGTCCGTCCACCTCACCGGCGTTGATCCCGTCGCGCAAAGCGACATCGGAATATCCACTGGCGCCCACGTTGCGAACAGTAGTAAATCCCGCACGCAATGTAATCCGGGCGTTCTTCACCCCGGCGACCGTCTGCCGCGGCACCGAAACGCCGAGGCTCTCATACCCGTTCTGTGTGGGCTCCGCCGTCAAGTGGTCATGCACATCCATCAGCCCCGGCATGCAAGTGCCACGCGAAAGATCAATGACCTCCGCCCCATTCGGGGCGCCAATATTCACGCCGACAATAACCCCTTTGTCGACCAGAATAACCGCATCATGAATCAGTTCGCCCTTGCGAACATCGAGCATCGATCCGCACTTGATGACGGTCGCAGCAGGCAGAGTTAGGGCACACAGAAAAAGTAAGAAGCGCAATCTATGAGTATCGCAGCTTCGCACGACTATTTGCCCAAGAAAACCACACCGCCTGATGCCTTCGCGGCCTTACTAAGTTTGCTATCCAATGTCACGAGTTCGAGTCCCTCGCGCATGGCCAAGTCGAGATACGCTGCGTCGTAGGCAGACAGGCCAGTCGCCCGCGCCAGCGGAAGGATGTGGCCGGTCGCTCGTTGCGAAGTAAATGGATCCACGGTGAAGGATAATTCGTGCAGCAGCGTAAGGAACCGCGAAACGTCGGCCGCAGTCAGACGGTGTCGGCGTTCGCCTGCGAGGATCGCATTACTGATCTCTATGGACCAGTGTCCAGGCACGATGCCTTTTCGGAATTTCAATTCGTCAAGAACTCGAATTGGATCGGCGGCGCTCTCGTCTGGAAAGCACCAGGCGAGCGCTACCGATGCGTCAATCACCAATTCGTTCAAAAGCGGCGGCCTTCCTCAATCAAATCGCGTATGGTGACGCCTTTCGGTAGCGTGCGGCCGCGGCCAAAAGCCTTCAGTTCCTCAATGACCGCGTCGCGGTCTCGTTCCGGCGAGGCGTCGACGGGAACGAGCAATGCCACCGGCACCCCATGCTTCGTGATTGCGATTCGCTCGCCCTTCGAAACCCTTTCTAAGAGCGCCGAAAGATGCGTTTTGGCTTCAAACGCGCCAATAGTTTCCATACAACCAGTCTACAACTAGTTTATCGGGGGAATATCGACCCATGCTCGTTTTTTCCAGCTTTCGAGGCCTTTTTCGGCCAGTTGTACCCCTTTCACTGCTTCCAGTAATCCCCAGGGAAATGGCTCGTTTTTCACTACGTGGCGTAAAAAAAGCTCCCATTGGATTTTGAAGGCGTTGTCGAAGGTGGTCTGCTCCGGAACCTTTTGCCAGCCTTCGAAGTGATTGATGGTGCTGGGGATATCTGGATTCCAGACCGGCCTCGGGGTGGCGCCGTAGGGCTGAATCCAACAATCGCGCAGACCGGCTACGGCGCTGCCTTTTGATCCATCTACTTGAATCGTCAATAGATCGTCGCGGCGCACTCTGACGCACCAGGAGGAATTGAAGTGCGCGATAACGCCTCCTTCCAGCTCAAACGTGGCATAGGCCGCATCGTCGGCTGTGCATTCGTATGGCTTTCCCTTTTCATCCCAACGAGTTGGCACATGCGTCGCGCCCAGACAAGAAACCGATTTTACTTCTCCGAACAGGTTATCGAGCACATAGCGCCAATGGCACAGCATATCGATAATGATGCCGCCGCCATCCTCTTTTCTATAGTTCCACGAAGGCCGCTGGGCGGGAAGCGTATCGCCTTCAAACACCCAGTAGCCAAACTCGCCGCGTACCGAGAGGATCTTGCCGAAGAAGCCTAAGTCGCGCAGGGTCTTCAGTTTGAGCATTCCGGGGAGCCACAGTTTATCCTGCACTACACCGTGTTTGACCCCGGATTTCAGCGCTAACTGGTAGAGATCGTAGGCTACATCGAAAGTATCGGCGATGGGTTTCTCGCAGTAGATGTTTTTGCCGGCGGCGATCGCTTTACGGACGGCGTCGGCCCGGCGGTCGGTGGTTTGGGCGTCGAAGTAAATGGAATATTGGGGGTCGGAAAGCGCCAAATCGAGATCTTTAGTCCACCTTAAATCGCCATAAGTGCGTGAAATTGACTCCAGTTTAGCGCTTGAACGGCCATAAAGTAACGGTTTTGGCATGATGATCTCGTCGTCCGAGATCTTCACTCCGCCTTGCTGGATGATCGCGTAAATGGAGCGGGCCAAATGCTGATTCAGGCCCATGCGTCCGGTGACGCCGTTCATGATAATTCCGACGGTATGGATCATGTGGTTTGAGGACGGGCACCCGCGGGAAGGGGCGGCGCTTCGATGCCGGCGCGCGGTAATGTACCGTCCAGTTCCTGCCGCCAGTGCGCGACATCGCCCGCCGGTCCGTAGCAATAAATCATTCGCAAAGGCTTTTCGCCGATATTCGTTAATTGGTGAAAAATGCCGTGCGGAATATAGACGGCCTGGCCGGAGGTGATGGTCATACGCTCATCGCCTAAACACATTTCGCCGATTCCCTCGACGATGAAATAAATTTCTTCCTGTTCCTGATTATGCCAAGGAACTTGGCCGCCGTTGGGTTCGAGGGTGACGTTGCCCATCGCGAAATTGGCGGCTTGGATGGGGCTGGCGCCTCCGACAAGATTCTGCGTGCGCCTCCTGGCGGGATAGGTTCGGCCGGCGATTTCGGCGAGGTCCGCGATGATCATTTCACAGGCTAACACGACGTTGCTATTCTATGGGTCACATAATGATTCGGGACTATCTACGCCGGCTGTATAGAATTTTATTTCCCCTGATCTATAGCCGCGCGCAGTACAGGCTTTTTATCAATGCCGCCCTCGGCTCGATGGATCTGCGCATGCTGGAACTGGCGTCGCTGACGGATTACTTCGCGAGTTTTGTACGGTCCATTCCGATTCGCGCGCCTTTCGGAAAATCGATGCTGGTGCTGGCTCCGCATCAGGATGATGAGGCGATCGGGTGCGGAGGAACGCTGGCGCTCCAGGCGGCGAGCAAGCATCCGGCGGCCATTGTGATTTTGCAGGACGGGGCAGGTGGATACGAACAAATCGGCCTGACGCGGGAGCAGATGACGCAGGTTCGCAATGACGAATCGCAGCGCGCCGCGGCGGTGATCGATCTGGGGCCGCCCATTTTTCTCAACTACGGCGATCTGACGGCGAGTATCCCGGAGGCGACCGAACGTATCCGCCGCATCATTATAGAACGCAAGGTCGATGCGGTATTTGTTCCCTTCGTGTTGGATGGCCAAGCTGACCACCGCGCCGCGAATTACATTCTGGCCGGCGCGCTGGCCGGCATTTCCTGGGATGTGCGGGTCTTCGGATATGAGGTGTGGGGTCTCTCGATTCCCAACGTCATGGTGATCATTGACGACGTGATTGAAAAGAAGCTCGAGATGCTGGCTTGTTTTCGTCTTGCCAACTCGGCGGTCGATTATGTGAATACCACCAAGGGGCTCAATATGTATCATGCGCGCATGCTTGGCGCAGGGCAATGCAAGTACGCGGAGCGGTTCTTTGAGGCGCCGCGAGCGGAATACATCGAGTTGGTGGAGCGGGTGCGGGCGGCTGACTCGGGCCGGGCCCGCAATTCGCTAGCGTAGACCAGGATGTTTCCTGCATGACAATCCCCTGGCCTCAGAGTCTGTGTGATACCTCGGAGCTGCACTCAGGGTGGCTTCTGTTTCAACACCGAAAAGCCTGCTGAAAGTAGGCTGCCGGCTAAATAGCCCACCCCACAAGCAGCCCCTGTCCCGTGAGCAACTCAGCGATGAACCAGGCCGTATGCTCCCCAATCGGCCGGGGAAGTGACGCGGGCGGAAGGTTTTATTTCCTTGATCTGCATGTGGACTTCAGTGCCGGATACTTCGACCAGGGTGTGGGCGAAGAACCAACCATCCTCATATTTCTCCGATCCGCGGAGATGGCCGCCGGCGCTGGGCAAGGAGAGATAGGTGATGCTTTCCAGATTCGAGTGGAGCATCTGGTGAATGTGGCCGGAGATGACGTATTGCACTCCATATTTTTTCACCAGTTGATGGAAGGAGGAGTGCGGGTTTCTGAGCAGGATATCAATTAGCCAAGAAGGGCGGTGGGAAAACACGAACTTGAGGGGCTGCGTCTGATGTGCGCGCAGATCGGCTTCGAGAAAGACCATCTCGGCGGCGGAAAACTGATCCGTACGGCTGTTATCGAGAATGGTGAAGTGCGCCTGTTCATAATCGAAGCTGTAATGGGGCGGATGGCCGGAGTATTTGCGAAAAAGATTTTCTGAAAGAGCCGACCAGATGTCGTGATTGCCGGGGGTGAGATAAAGAAGGATGCCTTTCACGAAAATTTGCTGCGCTTCGCGCCATTCGCGGTCGGCGGTGGCGTCGGCAAGGCCTTGAATGGTGTCGCCGACGGTGATGACGAAGGCGGGATTTTCAGCAGCGGTTTCTTTCCAAACCTGCTCGTAAATGCCGGGCTGAGCCTCCCCGGTGCGGTCCCCGAGGATGACGAAATGAAAGTCGGCGGCGCCGAGCGGGGTGAGCGCGAGAAGAACTAAAAGCGCTATCCCCTTCCTGAGGGTCGGGATTCGGTGTCGGATATTGCGAATTATAATTCAGTTCATGAGTTCTTTGCTGTTGGGATTGCTTCTCGCGTTGGCGGCGGACGATCGCGTCAAGATTGATAACGACTCCGTGCGGGTGCTGAATGTTGTCGATGAGCCGCATCATCCGAGCGCGCTCCATCGGCACGAGGTGAACCGGGTCATGGTTTATCTGAATGCCGGCGATTTGACGGTGCGCTATCAAGATGGACACGTCGACGAACAGCATTGGAAGGCGGGCCAGGTCGCGTGGAGCCCGGCAGGAGGGCTTCATATCAGCGAGAACGTGGGTGCGAATCCGCTGCACATTATCGAAATCGAATTAAAGAAGCCGGCCTCGAAGGCGCCGGTGAGAAATCCGACGCTGGATCCGGTGGCGATCGATCCGGCGCACAATATCCTGCTGTTCGAAAACGCGCAGGTGCGGGTGTTTCGAAGCTGGCGGGAGCCGGGCGCAACGGAGATGATGCATGAGCACGCCGGTACCGGCCGGGTGGGCGTGTTCCTCACCGGCCTGAACGGGACGGTAAAATTAGCGGATGGATCGAGCAGCGCTCTGCGCGTGAACGCGGGCGATGTTTCGTGGAGCGGGCCAGTGACGCATGCCACTACGAACCTGGGTCCGGACAAGCTCGAAATGATTGTGGTCGAGGTTTACTGATTGCCCGAAAAAGACGATCCGACGATTCCCGACGCGAAGGCTTCCTTTGAAACCTCGCATCTGGCTCCGCGTCCTTTCGACCCGGTGTTCAATCCGCCGCCCAATCTCGAAGGGCAGCGATTCGGCGCCTATCGGATCATTCGCGAGATCGGGCGCGGAGGCATGGGCGCGGTGTATCTGGCGGCGCGCGCGGACGACCAGTTCAACAAACGCGTGGCGCTGAAAATTCTACGCGCCGATATCAATGCGCAGGAGGTGCTGAGCCGCTTCCGGCATGAGCGGCAGATTCTGGCGTCGTTCGATCATCCCAATATCGCGGGTCTGCTGGACGGCGGGTCGACTCCCAACGGCGAGCCCTACCTGGTGATGGATTTCGTGGAGGGCACGCCGATCGATCAGTATTGCGATAGCCACAGCCTGTCCGTCGCGGAACGCATTACGCTGTTCCGGCAAGTGTGCTCCGCGGTGCAGTATGTACATCAGAATCTGATC
Source organism: Bryobacteraceae bacterium (assembly GCA_049521155.1). Lineage (GTDB taxonomy): Bacteria > Acidobacteriota > Terriglobia > Bryobacterales > Bryobacteraceae > Palsa-187. The sequence continues at coordinate 13,236 of JBEKPC010000030.1, read as the reverse complement.
GTCCATCGCGATTTGAAACCGAGCAATATTCTGGTGACGGCGGACGGTGTGCCGAAGCTGCTGGACTTCGGCATCGCGAAAATCCTGAATCCGGAAATGATGCCGACGATGGTGGATGCGACGCGCGCCGAGGATCGAGTGATGACGCCGGCGTACGCGAGTCCGGAGCAGGTGCGCGGGGAACCGATCACAACGGCCAGCGATATTTACTCGCTGGGGGTGGTTTTATACGAGCTGTTTACAGGGCGGCGGCCGTATCGCATGAAGGGCAGCACGGTGCTGGAGCTTGCCCACGCGATCTGCGAAGCGGAGCCCGACAAACCCAGCACGGCGATCGTGAAAACGGATCGCGGCACCGAAGTGGAGGCCGCGCGCAGGGAGGAATTGAGCCGCAAGCGATCGACCGAGCCGGATCGCCTGGAGCGGCGATTGAAAGGCGATCTCGACAACATCCTGTTGAAGGCGATGCGCAAAGAGCCGCAGCGCCGCTACGCGTCAGTAGAGCAATTTTCGGAGGATCTGCACCGGCACCTGGCGAATCTCCCGGTCTCCGCGCATGAGGATTCGGTACGCTACCGGGCGGAGAAATTCGTCCGGCGAAACGCGATCGCGGTGGTGGCGGGAGCGGTGGCTGTGCTCTCCCTGCTGGCCGGATTGATCGTGACGACGATTGAATTCAGGCAGGCGCGCAACGAACGGACACTGGCGGAGAGCCGCTTCGAAGACGTGCGGAAACTGGCGCACACATTCCTTTTCGACGTACACGATTCGATTCAGAGCCTGGCCGGCTCGACTCCGGCGCGGTCCTTGATCGCGAAAACCGGGACCGAATATCTCGATCGGCTGGCCAGCGCGCCGATGAGCAATTCCGCGCTGAAAGATTCGCTGCAACAGGAGCTTGCCGAAGGATACGTGAAGATCGGCGACGTCGAAGGGAATCCGTTCGTTTCCAATTTAGGCGACATTTCGAAGGCGCTGGAGAGTTACCGGAAAGCGCTGGTGCTGGGGACCGCGGTGCTGAATCGCAAGCCGAAAGATAAGGATGCGGTGCGCGAAATGGCGCGCATTCATTTCAAGCTGGGGAGCGTGTTGCCATTCATAGGGAAGGGGCCGGAGGCGCTGGATGAGACAGATGAGGCAGTGCGTTTGTACCGGCAGGTGCTAGCCGCGAATCCGGATGATATGCAGACGAAGATCGACCTTTCGGCCGCTTATGAAGCGCAGGCCGATATTGCCGGCGGCGCGCAGGGGATCAATCTTGGCCGCAAGAGCGAAGCGATGGAGGGCTACCGGAAGGGGCTCGAAATATTGCCCGATGTTCCTCCGAATCACAAATTGGCGGCGCGGGTTGCGCGCGGGCGAATTATTTTGAACATGAAGATCGTAGACCTGACGGCGTATGAAAATCCTTCAGCGGCGTTGCCGAAATTTAAGGAAATATACGCGACCGCGCAGGAGGCTTCGCGCGCCGATCCGAGCAATGAACCGGCGCGTTTGCTGGCTGGGCAGTTGCTCGATAAGATCGCCAACGCGCAGAGCCTGCTGGGCGATTCAAAAGGGGCGCTGGAGAGCTATCGCCAAGGAATCGAGCCGTCCGAAGAGGCGCTGCGGGCCGATCCGACGAACGAGAAAGCGCAATACAATCTGATGGTCGGATACAAGAATCTGGGCGACACGTATTATTACCAGACCAAGAATATGGCGGAGGCTTTGAAGTGCTTTCGCCGCGCCGTCGAATTGCTGGACGCGCTGATCCTGGCCGATCCGAAAAATGTGGTCAATCGCCTGCGGCTGGCCGAAACGATCAACTATATCGCGAGCGCGGAATTGTCGTTAGGCAAGCCGGTGGAGGCGCGGCGCGACGCGAAGAAGTCGCTCGAAATTGCGAAGGAGGTCGCGGATCTTCCGAATGCCAACCACGATCAGATTTATAATTACGCGTGGCTGGCCGTCACCACGGATCCGGCTGATCTACGCGATCCGAAAACTGCCCTGCCTTACGCGAAACGCGCGGTGGAATTGGGCGGCAGGCATAACGCGCTGAGTCTGCATTTGCTGGCGCAAGCTTACGATGGGGTCGGCGATTATGCGAACGCGGAGGAGACGGAGGAGAAAGCGCTGGCTTCTTATGCTCCGCTGAAGCCCGGCGATCCGGTGCCGATACAGGAAAAAATGATGCAGGATTTCCTGAAGGAGATTCTCGCGCATCGGAAGAAGGCGAAATAGCGTCACCAGATCGCGTCTACAGCATAGCCGCGAATTTCCGGATCGGCGGTCAGGATCGGCAGGTTTTCCATCTGGCTTTGGACAATCAACATGCGATCAAAGGGATCGCGATGCCGCAAAGGCAGAGACTGCAAAGCCAGCGCGTGCGCCAATTGAATGGGGAGAATCTCCATGCCGTAGTGTGCGGCGCGCGCCGGCACATAAGTGGCCGCGTCCTCCGGAATCCGCAGCTTGCCGGCCTGCACCTTGATCGCGATCTCCCACGCGCTCACGACGCTCAAGACGAGTGAGTTGGCCGGATCGGCCAGGATTCGCCGAGCCTTTCTCGATAGCTGCGGATGGTCTTCGTTCCACCATAAAAACACGTGCGTATCGAGCAAAACTCGCATCAGCGATACCAATCGTCGAGAGCTTGCTTGGACATAGAATTAAAATCCTTTGCCAGCCAGATCTTACCCTTATCGATACCGGGGATTCGCTTTTTCAATACCTCCGGCGCAATCGGCGCCAGCCGGGCTACTGGTTTCCCTGCTCTTGCGATGACGATCTCTTCTCCGGCGCTGACTCGTGCGAGCAGCTTCGAGAAATGGGTTTTCGCTTCATGGATATTCACGATGCCGGCCATCTTTTCATGTTAACTTAGTCTATGGACTAAGTCTATGTGTCTGATCCGATGCCCGCCGTGTAGAGCTATAATGGTTTTCTCCCCCGCTGTATAACGATGTCGAAATCTGCCCCTTTCATTCATCTTCACTGCCACACCGATTACTCGCTGCTCGACGGCGCGTGTGAGATTTCGCAGTTGATGGATCTCGCGGAAGAACAAAAGATGCCGGCGATCGCGATGACGGATCACGGCAATCTGTTCGGCGCCGTGGAATTCTACAACCACGCCAAAGCCAAGGGAATCCATCCGGTGATCGGCTGCGAAGTTTACGTGGCGCAGCAAGGCCATACCAACAAAGCCGATACCAATCGCTACAACCACCTGGTGCTGTTGTGCGAAAACCAGGAGGGCTACCGCAATCTGGTGAAGTTGGTCTCGACCGGCTATCTCGATGGATTTTATTACAAGCCGAGAATAGACAAGGACCTGTTGTCGCGGCATTCGAAGGGCCTGGTCGCGCTCTCGGCGTGCCTGCGCGGCGATATTAACGAGACGCTGCTGCACGATCGCTACGAGGATGCGCGGCGGCTGGCCTATGAGTATACGGATCTGTTCGGGAAGAAGAATTTCTTTCTCGAATTGCAGGATCACGGGCTGGATCCCGATGCAAAAGTGCTGCCGCTGATCAACCGCCTTTCGTCGGAGACGGGCATTCCGCTGGTCGCGACCAACGATTCGCACTATCTGCGCAAAGACGACGCCCGCGCCCATGAAATCATGTTGTGCATCCAGACGGGGAAGACGATGTCGGACCCCAACCGGATGCGCTTCGATCAGCCCGCGTTCTACATCAAATCGCGTGAAGAAATGCTGGCGCTGTTCGGCGAAGTGGAGGATTCTCTCGACCGGACGTGGGACATCGCGCAGCGCTGCCAGGTGAAGCTTTCGCCGGTGGAAGAACCCTTCCCGAAATTCGGTGTGCCGCCCGAGCACAGCATCGATAGCTTCTTCGAATACGTGGCCCGGCAGGGTTTCGAGAAGCGGCGCACGCGCCTCGAAGCGCTTCATGCAAAGGGCCACTTGAAGCACGATCTGGCCGAGTATAGCGAACGCCTGGACCGCGAAATTAAAACGATTCAGCAGATGAAGTTCTCGGGTTATTTCCTGATCGTGTGGGATTTTATTCGCTATGCCAAGCAGCGAGGAATTCCCGTCGGCCCTGGTCGCGGGTCGGCCGCGGGCAGCCTGGTGAGTTACGCGATGGAGATCACCGATATCGATCCGCTGGCCTACGGCTTACTGTTCGAGCGCTTTCTGAACCCGGAACGCATCAGCATGCCCGATATCGACATCGATTTCTGCACCCGCGGGCGCGGCGAAATTATTCAATACGTCACCGAAAAATACGGGCGGGAGCAAGTCGCGCAGATCATCACTTTCGGCACGCTGGCCGCCCGCGCTGCGATTAAAGACGTGGGCCGCGCGCTCGACATCGGCTATCCCGACGTGGAGAAACTCACCAAACTGATCCCCACGCAGCCGCTGAACATCAAGTTGAAAGAGGCGCGCAGAGTCGAGCCGCAGCTCGATGAACTGGCCCGCAAAGATCCGCGCCTGAAAGAGGTGCTCGAAGTCGCCGAACGGCTGGAGGGGATGGCTCGCAACGCTTCGGTGCATGCGGCGGGCGTGGTGATTTCGCCCGTTCCGCTCACCGATCTCATTCCTCTCTATAAGACCAGCAAAGACGAAATTGTGACCCAGTATGACGGCGTCGTGCTGGAGAAATTGTCGCTGCTCAAGATGGATTTTCTTGGGCTCACCACGCTCACCATCATCGCCGACGCGCAGAAGCTGATTCAGCGCCATCGCGGCGTGGACATCGTGATGGAAGACCTGCCCCTCGATGATAAAAAAACCTATGAAAGCGTTTTTCATAAGGCCTACACCAGCGGCGTGTTCCAATTCGAATCGCCCGGCATGCGGGACATTCTGCGCCGCTATCAACCGGATCGTTTAGAGGATTTGTGCGCCTTGAACGCGCTCTACCGGCCCGGCCCGATGGGCATGATCGACGACTTTGTGGACCGTAAACACGGGCGCAAGGAAGTGGTCTACGATCTGCCGGAGATGAAAGAAATCTTAGAAGAGACCTACGGCGTAATGGTCTATCAAGAGCAGGTGATGCAGATTTCGAACCTCATCGCCGGCTATTCATTGGGCGAAGCGGACCTGCTGCGCCGCGCGATGGGCAAGAAAAAAGTCGAGGAGATGGCCAAGCAGCGGGAACGCTTCGTGGCCGGCGCGAAAGAGAAAGGTCATCCTCCGAAGAAGGTCGAGAAGATTTTCGACCTGATGGAAAAATTCGCCGGCTACGGATTCAATAAATCACACTCCGCGGCTTATGCCTACCTGGCGTTCGTCACAGCGTATCTGAAGGCGCATTTCCCGCTGGAATTCATGTCCGCGCTGCTGACTTCGGAAACCGGCAACACGGCGAAAGTAGTGAAATACATCAGCGAGTGCCGCGAAATGAACATTCGCGTTCTTGCGCCCGACGTAAATTCCTCTGAGTTCACGTTCACGCCCGTCCCCACTGGTCCCGAGCCGGGAATTCGCTTCGGCCTCGGCGCGATTAAAAACGTTGGATCGAATGCCGTCGATTCCATCGTCAAAGCTCGAACGGAGCACGGCAAATTTGGATCGCTCTACGATTTTTGTGAGCGCGTCGACCTCGGCGCGGTGAATCGCCGCATGATTGAGAGCTTCATCAAAGCCGGCGCGATGGATTCGCTCGAAGGCACGCGCTCCCAACTTTTGGCCGTGATCGATAGCGCCATGGAAACCGGCGCGCGCGCCCAAAAAGATCGCGCCAGCGGCCAATCCGGCTTGTTCGCAAGCTTGATCCAGGAGCAGGCTCCGTCCGACCATCCCTTGCCGAAAGTGCCGGATTGGACGAGTCAAGACAAGCTTTCCGCCGAGAAGGAAATTCTCGGCTTCTATGTCAGCGGCCATCCTCTCGATCAATTCATGGACAAAGTGAACGAGCTTGCGACCTATCGCTCCGGCAATCTCGAAGGGCTCGCCAAAGGGACCGAGGTTGCACTCTGCGGCATCCTCACCGGCGTGCTCCGGCGCCGCAATAAGGATCAAAAACTTTGGGCGTCCATGCAGCTTGAGGATCTCGAAGGCGCCGTCGAAGCCATGGTTTTCACCACGCAGTATGAGCGTCTGGAAAAATCGCTGATCGAAGATAAAGCGGTGCTGGTGCGCGGCCTGGTGCTGCCGGAAGAGAACGCTCCGCCGAAAATTTCGGTGCAGGATATCATCCCTTTGGAAGTCGCACGCATCAGTTTGCCGTCCTTGATCTCGATTCGTGTGCCGGTAAATGGATCAAGCGATCCCGACCGCGCCGGCGCATTGCAACAGCTGTTCACCAACAAGCCAGGCTCGACCGAGGTGCGCCTGCGCCTGGAAAAATCGCGCGACTTCTCCGTCATCATGGATATCGCCGCGAAAGTGCGTCCGGACAAGGAATTCTGCTCCGAAGTGAAGCGGATCTGCGGCTCGGAAGCCATGGAAATCCTCGCCAATTGAGCTATCCTGATGTGTAGTGCCTGACCCGCAGTCTCCTCCACAAACGAATCCCAGTTGGGAACGCGTGCAACTCGCGCGCAATCCCAAACGTCCGCATTCACTCGATTACATCCAGCGCATTTTTACCAATTTTCAGGAGCTGCACGGCGACCGCGCCTATGGAGACGACCATTCGATCGTGGCCGGCCCGGCGTGGTTCGAAGGCATCCCCGTGATGATTGCCGCGCAGCAAAAAGGCCGCGACACCAAGCAGAAGCTGTTTCGAAATTTCGGCATGCCGAAGCCGGAAGGCTATCGCAAGGCCATGCGGCTGATGGAAATGGCGGCGAAGTTTTCGCGTCCCATTATCACCTTGCTCGATACCCCCGGCGCGTATCCCGGCATCGACGCGGAGGAGCGTGGCCAAGCCGAAGCGATCGCCCAGAACCTCCGCGAAATGTCGCGTCTCGGCGTGCCGGTGATCGTCGTCGTGATCGGCGAAGGCGGCAGCGGAGGCGCGCTGGCGCTCGGCATCGGCAACCGGATTTATATGATGGAAAACGCCGTTTATAGCGTAATCTCTCCTGAAAGCTGCGCCGCCATTATTTATCGCGACTCCGGAAAAGCAGCGCTGGCCGCCGCCGCGTTGAAGATGACTGCGCCCGATCTGCTGAGCCTCGGCCTGATCGACGGCATTATTCCCGAGCCTGGCGAAGGCGCGCACACCGATCCCGATAACGCCGCCGACGCCCTGCGGTTGATGCTGCGCATAGGCCTCGCCGAACTGACCGGCATGTCCGAACGCCAGCTCATCGACGACCGCTACGAAAAATTCCGCCGCATGGGATCGTTTTTCACTGAGCCGATTTTGTGAAAAAAGCCGCACTCATTGGGATCGTATTTCTGCTCGTCGTGGTCGGCGCTCTCGTCTATTCTACGAAAACGCTCGCCGCCCACCGCGTCGAAGTCTGCATGGAATTTAACGGCATGACTTCCTGCCGCATCGCCTCCGGATCTACCGAAGAGTTCGCGCTCCGCACCGCCCACACCAACGCCTGCGCGACGATCTCCTCCGGAGTCACCGATTCCATGGCGTGCGATCGCACGGAGCCGAAATCAGTTAAATGGCTAAAGTAAATTCTCTTCTCGCGCTCCTTTTCTTTTCTCTCGCCGCGCTTGCGCAGGACGTCCGCCCTCTCACGATTCTTCATTCCAACGATCTGCACGCCCATCTCCTTCCGGATGATCAAGGCATGGGCGGCTTCGCCTATCTCGCCACCGCCGTTCGCCAAGAGCGCGCCCACAGCGCCGCCAGCCTTTACCTAAACGCCGGCGATCTAGTCCAAGGCACGCCTGTGTCGACGCTTTTTCAGGGCCTCCCGATTTATGAGATCGCCAACCACCTCGGCTTCGACGTCTCGACTCTCGGCAATCATGAGTTCGATTACGGCTGGGAGCGTATCGAGGATTTTGTCAAAGCCGCGAAGTTTCCGATTGTCTCCGCAAACGTCGTCGGTCACGGTGGCGGGTTTCTCGCCGGCAAGCCCTACGTAATCAAAACCGTGGGCGGCATTCGCGTCGCCGTCATCGGAGTCCTCCTCGGCGATCTCGTCGGAAATCTCGCGACACCCGAAAAAGTTGGACCCTGGCACATTCTTCCCGTTGTCGAAACAGTGCGAAAATACGCCGCCGAGCTTCGTGACAAATCCGATCTAATCGTCGTCCTGGGCCACATTCACGATCAGGAAGCCGATGAGATTCTTCAGCAGGTTCCCGAAGTATCGATCGCCATCGTCGGCCATTCTCATCGCGAGTACGCCAAGCTGCATAACTTCGATGGACGCGTCGGCGCACTGGTCACTTCTTATGGAGTCGAGCTTGGCCGCCTCGATTTACAAGTCGACATCACCGCCCACAAATTGAAATCCGCCGAGTGGAAAATCATTCCCGTCGATTCGAAAAAACTCACGCCGGATCCGCTGGTCGCGCGCGAAGTAGCTGAATGGGAAGCCAAGGTTTCGAAGATCGTCGACGTGCCCATCGGGGAAGCGAAGCACCGTTTCGAAAAGCGTGATCTTCAGATTCTGATCGAGCGCGCGATGGCCGACGAAACCGGCAGCGACCTCGCTTGGATCAACCTCGGTAACGTTCGCGACATCATCCCCGCCGGCACGATTCTCGCGCGCACCGTCTGGAATATTCTGCCGTTCGATAACGCCGTCGTGATCGGAAAATTCAAAGGCAGCCAGCTTCCCGCGAAAGTGCGGGAAGGCCACACCATCGATCCCAATCGCGAATACACCCTCGCCACCACGGACTTCACCGCCGCCAATCAAGCCTCCGCCGATCAGTTGGGCGTGAGCGGTTTCGATTTCCCCAAGACCGCCGCCATGCAGCGCGACATGGTGATCGATTGGATCAAGAAAAAGAAGATTCTCGAATAGCCTACTTCCAGACTCCCAGCAGCCGCCGCGTCAACACAATTTCGCCCACCGTGTACGAATTATGGTCGGCCGCCAGCAGCACTTCCCGCAGAATCGTTTGCCCCTCGCCGTGCGAAATCTTCGCGAACAGATCCGTCCCCTTCTTCTCGATCAGCTTGCACAACGCGTCCCGATCGGCCAGAAAATCCTTGACGCTCTTGTCCCAAGCCTTCGCATTGGGCGGCGCCGGCGTCTTCGGCCAATAGCCCTTCGGAAATTTCGGCGACTTATGCTTGGCGTCGACGCTGAATTTCAAAATATCCCACTGCGCGATCCGCACGTGTTCCAGCAGTTCCCACAACGAATGCGCCGCGCCCTCCGGCACCTTGCCGCGAGCCTCCGCGGGAACGTCCTTCACCGCGTCTTCGAACGAAGCGTGCGCCTCGCCCTTCGTCAATAAATCCACCAGATGTTTGCGAAGCGATTTTAAATGAGCCATGGCTACTCCTCCGGCAAATAACTCGCAATCGCGATTCCCGCGGCGTCCGCCCGCGCCAGAATTTCATCCCGGTCGATCAGCAGCGTACGCGTCGCATCGATCGCAAGCGCGCTGGTTCCAGTCTCTCTCATAATGTCGATCGTCTGTGGACCCGCCACCGGAACGTCGAACAGCATATGCTTCCGCAGCCGCGAAGCCTTCACCAGCCGCAGCGGTCTTCCCTCCACTAGAGACGCCGCGCGCCGCAGCATCGCATCGGTCCCTTCCATCGCCTCCACCGCCACGCACGCCCGATCGGAAATCGCCACGCTCTGCCCTACATCGATCCCCGCCAGCGTACTCGCGATGCGCCGCCCGTACTCGATGTCGCGCGCCTCTTCGCTCGTCAGTTTGCGCCGCGTCAGCGTCCCCTCGGTCGCCAGAAGGTCCTTCAGCAGCAGCGTCGAATCCACCAACTCCACGCCTTCATCGCTCAACACCCGCGCAATCGCGCCGATCAACCCTTCGGTATTTTTCGTTTCGATATTCAGCAGCAGCTTCGCCAGCCGCCAATCCGGTACGATCGACGAAAAAATCTTGGCGTGCTTCACCTGCCCGCACATCATCAACTGCGTGATCCGCTCTTTGTGGCAGATATCGATCAGTTTGCCCAGCGCGCCCAGCGAAATCCAGTGGCATCGAAACGCCAGCCCTTCGATCTCGGCCGATGCTTCTTCTTTGATCCCGATCGCGACCATTTCAATGCCGGCCTTGCGCGCCGCCTCCAGCGCGAGCACGGGAAATCGTCCATTGCCGGCAATCAGCCCATAGCGCATGTTATTTGATGAAGCCGCGCTCGGAAGTGCGGATGAATTCGAGCAGTTCTTCCACCTCGGGCGACGGTGCGACCTCCGCCGTAATCCGCTCGATCGCCTGCGTGGTGTTCAACCCGGACCGCGTCAGCAGCCGAAACGCCTTGTGCAGGGAATCGATCGCTTCGCCAGAAAAATCGCGCCGCTTCAGCCCCGTCGCATTTTCGCCGAACACCTTCGCCTCGCGATCGGTAACGGTATTTGAAAACGGCAGCACATCGCGCGTAATCACGCTATAGCCGCCGATAATCGCGTGGCGCCCCACTCGGCAAAATTGATGAATCCCGGTGACGCCGCCGATGATCGCCCAGTCGCCAATGGTGACGTGTCCGCCCACCACCGCCGAGTGGGAAAGCACAACGTGACTCCCGATGTGAGAGTCGTGCGCAATGTGGACCTGGGACATCAGCAGATTGTCGTCGCCGATCGAAGTGAGCATCCCTCCGCCTTCGGTACCGCGATGAATATTGACGAACTCGCGAATCTGGTTGCGATGGCCGATGCGCGTTTCGCTGCGCTCGCCGTGATATTTAAGGTCCTGCGGCGCGACGCCCACCGTGCAGTAAGGAAAGAAAACGTTGTCCTCGCCGATCGTCAGCGGACCTTCCAAAAAAACATGAGCCTTCAGTTTTGTTCGCGCGCCGATTTCCACATCCGCGCCGACAATCGAGTACGGCCCGATCTCAGCCGACTCCGCCACCCGCGCGCCAGGGTCGACAATCGCGGTCGGATGAATATTCAGGGTCGGTCGGCCAGCTTGCACATCATCTCCGCCTCGGCGACGACAACTCCGTTCACCGTGGCAACACCGTTCATCTTGGCGATCGTGGCCTTGCGCTTCAAGACTTTCATTTCGATCCGCAACTGATCCCCGGGAACCACCGGCTTGCGGAACTTCGCCTCATTCACCGCCGCCAGCAGCACCAGTTTGGTCTTCCGCTCGGGAATGGAACTAAGCACCAGAATCCCCGCCACCTGCGCCATCGCCTCAATAATCATGACCCCCGGCATCACCGGAAAATCGGGAAAATGCCCAGTAAAAAAGGGCTCATTAATAGTGACATTCTTGATCCCGACAACACGCTCTTCCTCCAGCTCCTCGATGCGATCCACCAGCAGCATCGGATAACGGTGAGGAAGGATGTCCCAGATCTGCTGGATATCCATCACAGGCATGCAGTCCACCAGTATAGCGTTGTGAGCAATCGTCCCGCCCGAGCCGTGGCCCGGGAGCAGACGCCGTGCAAAAAAACCGCTCGCCTCGCCCGAAGGTGGCTCCGCGCACCAAATGGATATATGGCCGGAAATGAAGCTTTACTACTGCTGCACAGTGATGAGAGTTCCCGCCTGCGTCGTCAAGCCGTTGTACATTGCCACCGTGGGCTGGTCGCCACTCGCGAGCGAGGGCGGCACTACCACGTTGAACTGAAACTCGCCCGGAGAAACCAGGCCGGCGAAGCTTACCGTCGCCGCCACGCCGCCGATGGTGATCACCGGCATTGGCGATAACGTTCCTGACTGCGTTTCGGACCCGCTCACCACCGGTATCGACGTGGATCCGAAACCGTTGGCGTACATCACGATCGTCTCGCCGGGCTTGGCGGGAGTGGTCAAACCGGGATACAGACTGGTTGGACCGAGGTAACTTCCATTGACGTGGGTGGCCGCAATATAAGGTCCGCCGCCGAAGACGAAGAACGAGGGAGATTGCGCCTGCGCCTGCACCATGAAATTTGCGCTGATCACTCCATTGTCGGTGACCTGTACGGGTACCGATCCGGAAATCGCATTCGGAGGCGTGAGTATATTCACCTGCGTCGGGCTGATGTAGTAAACGTACGCAGGCACGCCGTTGACCGTAACGCTAAGCCCATCTAGACTAGTTGGCAGTTGGCCGCCCACGAAATCCGCGCTCCCCCAGATGCGCGTATCGCCCGCCGGACCAAGATTGGAACCGTTGATCTCCACCCACGAGTTCGGTGCAATCGTAGCAACGCCGCCCTCCGCATTCGCCACCAGCGTGATCGTCGGGATGGCCGTGGTCAGAGGATCGGGCGCAAGAGCAACAGGGGTCCCTGCTGCTCCGAATATCGAGGAGTGGGGATCGATCTGGCCAGTGGCAATGTTGATCGTGGCAATGCCGGAACCTTCGGCGACATAATAAGTGCCGTATTCGAGAAGCAGCACGGAGGATAGATAGCCGTTACTGTCGGTAGTTCCCACCTGCGTGGCCGCGCCGGTTGTCGTGTTGATAGTGTATAGATTGCTGTCGTTTTCCATGTACAGCGTACTGGAACCAACCGAAAGCCTCGCATAGAAGCCTGTCCCATTGGGTATGGCGCTGGCGCCGATCGGCCCAATCGCCGTGATGGCGCCTGTCTGGGGATTGATCGAAAATAGAGTCTCCACCGAAGAAGAGCCCGTAGGGGCCATGCCGTAGAGTCCAGTGGTGGTTGAGCCGAAAGTGCTTAGATTGGGGGTGCCGGTCACTCCTCCGATGAGGGTGAGATTTGCGTTGGCCGTGTTCACCGAATAAAGGAGTCCGTTCTGTTCGGTGTACAGCACACCGTTCGCAACAGCCAAGCCATCGTATCCACCGGATCCCATATTGCCGATCAAAGTAAACGCGCCCGAGTTGAGGTCGACGATCCCAAACGGATTCTCGTTCCCCTGTGCCGCTGTTCCGAGCATATAGGCATTCGCCGTCAGCATGACCGGCGGTGTTCCCGCAGGCAGAGGATCGGGCGCAAGACCGACCAGGGATCCCGGTCCTCCGGAAAGCGCGGAGCCGGGCGTGATCTGGCCGGTGGTGACGTTGATCGTGCCGATTCCGGGACCATAGCCGGCGTAATAAGTGCCGTTTTCGAAAAGCGGCACGGTGCTTAAATAGTCGTGACCGTCGGTAGTTCCCACCTGCGTGGCCGCGCCGGTTGTCGTGTTGATAGTGTATAGATTGCTGTCGTTTTCCATGTACAGCGTACTGGAACCAACCGAAAGCCTCGCATAGAAGCCTGTACCATTGGGTATGGCGCTGGCGCCGATCGGCCCAATCGCCGT
>JBEKPC010000029.1:0-48259 GCA_049521155.1 Bryobacteraceae bacterium | reverse complement strand
CTCGGCAATCGCGGGGACCTCGACGTAAATTCGCTTGGCGATCCAGTTGCCGTAAAGCATGCCGCCGAAGATGGCGACGGGTATGGAAACGGCGATGCCGTAAAGAATGGTGGTGCCGAGATCGCCTCCGAGAAGCTGCGACGCCGCGGCGGGAGCGGGATGGGGTGGGACCAGCGAATGGGTGATGGTGAGCGCGGCGGCCATCGGCATGCCATAAAACAAAAGAGACCGTTTTGTTTCGCGCGCCAGATTCCAGACGAGAGGGGCCAGGATGACGAAGCCGACCTCGAAAAAGATGGGCAGGCCGACGAGAAACGAAGCGACGAGGAGGGCCCAGGCGGCACGATCCTTGCCGAATTTCTCCACCAGCCAGTCGGCCAGAACCTGCGCTCCGCCGGAATGTTCGAGGAAGCGGCCGATCATCGCGCCCAATCCGACCACGACCACGATGAAGCCGAGCGCGTCGCCGAAGCCGGTCTGGATCGACTTAAGAACCTTTTCGGGAGGCATGTGGGCGGCGAGGCCGAGCGCCATACTGGTGAGCAGGAGCGCGAGGAAGGCGTGGAGCTTCACGGCGAGGATGAGGATTAGAAGAAGGGCGATGGAGACGGCGGTCAGGAAGATGAGGTAGTTACCGTTGGCGGGCATCGAGTGCATTTTAGCTGTTTGCACCATGTCTCAGCGAGATCGTTAGGTCGACACTCTCGACAACACACCGGTTTTTCCGTGCCAGGCGTCCGGGCTGTGCCCAAGCGGACGCGGCTCGCTGAGATATGCTACTACGTGTTGACGTGCAAGGTCTGCAAGACGCCGATGAAGGAATTGAAGGGACACATTTATCATAAAAAACGGAAGTGGAAGTGCTTGAAATGCGGACGGGTGAGGATGCAGGCGCAAAAATGATGAAACGACGGGATGCTTTGAAGACGCTGGCGGGCGGGGCGATGCTGTACGGGACGGCTGCGGCGGCGGACGTGAAGCGGGTGCTAGTCCTTTTCAAATGCCACCTGGATGTGGGGTTCACGGACACGCAAGCGGGCGTGATGCGGAAGTATTTCGACGTGTACTATCCGGAGGCGATGAAGCGGGCGGTGGCGATGCGGGCGTCGGGGACGGATCGATATACATGGACCACGGGGTCCTGGCTGTTGTACGAATATCTGGAACAGGCTTCGCCCGAGGGGAAGAAAAAGATGGAGGAAGCCATCGCGGCGGGCGATATCGCGTGGCACGCGCTGCCGTTCAGTTGGCAGACGGAGGTGCTGGACCGGTCCATGATTGCGGGTGCGATCGGATTTTCGAAGTCGCTGGACCAGCGTTTCGGGCGCACGACGACGGGCGCGAAGATGACGGATGTTCCGGGGCATACGCGGGGATTGATCGGGCCTTTAGCTGAAAATGGCGTCAAGTTTCTGCACATCGGAGTGAACTCCGCCAGCACGCCGCCGGATGTGCCCGCGCTGTTCGCGTGGAAGGATTCGGCCGGAGCGACGCTGGTGGTGATGTATCAGCACAAAGGCTACGGAGGGGTGGTCGAGATCCCAGGGTCCGACCTGGCGATTGCGATCGAAATGGCCGATGACAACGCGGGGCCGCATTCGCTCGATGAGATTCGCGCGATTTATGCCGACTTGCGGAAGCAGTTTCCGGGCGCGGCGATCAGCGCGTCCAACCTGAGCGAGATTGCCAATGCGGTGGATCCTTATCGCGATCAATTTCCGGTGGTGAGCGAAGAAATCGGGGACACGTGGATTCATGGAGTGGGGAGCGATCCGGTGAAGGTGGCTCGGTACCGGGAGGTCGCGCGGCTGCGGCGGGAGTGGATTGCGGAGGGGCAGATAAAAATTGGAGATGCGACGGATCTGGCTTTCTTGAGGCGATTTTCATTATGTGCGGAACACACGTGGGGCACGGATACGAAAACGTATCTGGATCACGATCACTATAAGCCGGCGGATCTGGAAGAGTCGCTGGAGAGATCGGGCTATCGCAAAATGACGACCAGTTGGGCCGAGAAACGAAGGAATATCGATGAGGCGGTGACGAGTCTTCCGGAGGCGATGCGGGCGCAGGCGGTGGGGCGGCTCGCAAAGCTGAGGCCGGTTGCGCCCAGCACCGAAGGATTGAATGTTTTTCGCGCGGGGAAGGATTTCGAGACGGAGCATTTCACGGTTGGGCTGGATGAAAAGACCGGTGCGATTCGGCGATTGCGCAGTAAGTCGACTGGCCGTGAATGGGCTTCGGCCGAGCATCCGCTCGCGTTGTTCAGTTATCAAACGCTCTCGGCTGAGGATTATGCGCGGTTCATGGCGAGCTACGTGACGAGCAAGGCGGATTGGGCGCCGCAGGATTTCGGCAAGCCGAATATTGAACATTTTGGGGCGCGGAGCCGCACGTGGACGCCGCAACTGGTAAATTGCTGGTCCGGGGAAGATCGGTTGCTGGCGCGGCTGCGGATCGAAGATGCGGCGGGTGAGAAGTCGGGACTGGTCGCGTGGCCGGCGAAGATGTATCTGGAATTGCTGTTTCCAAAAGACGAGGCGGTGGCGAAGATCAACTTCTATTGCTTCGGGAAGATCGCCAATCGGCTGCCGGAGGCGATGTGGCTGACGTTTCAACCGGAGGGAATGGAATCGCAAGGATGGACGCTTGAGAAAAGCGATTATGCGATCGATCCGCTGGCGGTGGTGCGCGGTGGGAACCGGCATATGCACGCGTTATCGCGAGGGCTCAGCTATAAGGATGCGCGGGGGAGTTTTTCGATCGATACGCTGGATGCCCCGGTGGTCGCGCTGGGAGAACGGTCGCCGATTTATTTCTCGAGCGATGCTCCCGACATGTCCAAAGGGCTGCATTTCAGCCTTTATAACAACGCTTGGGGAACGAACTACATTCAGTGGTTCGGGGAAGATTTGCGGTTTCGTTTTGAAGTGAGAACGTGAGCGAGTCAGGCCATTGCGGCGGCGTCAATCGATTCCAGGCGGACGACGATGCGGCCATATTCGCGGTTGCGCAGCTCGACGCTTTCAGCGTCGATTTTCACGACGAGCCCGCCGATCGCCTGGCCCTTCACATAGAGCATCAGGCCCTTCTTTTCGGTCTGGCTGGCTTCCAAGATAGAACGAAACATAGATGGATTTCCTCCTCCGATGGCAGGCACTGCGGCGGTGGCCGCGACGATCATTTTTAAGGACGTTCTTCGATTCATGATGCCTTCTGTTTGGTAAGGCGTAAAAACGCTACTGTTTTTTTAGGGTGTAGACGTAATTATTGAGGCCGAAGGCGGCGGTGGCGGGATCGATAAAATGAAAATCGAGTTCGGTGGCGCAGCCGGTTTCGAGCGTCTTCCATGACGAGCCTCGAAATCCCAGCTTGGCCGCGAGTTTGGCTGGATCCACTGATGGATCGCGCCGGCGCATTTCGTCGAACGCGCCTTGGAACAGATAGTCGGCTGGATAATCCTTGACCTGATAGTGGGGGCCTTTGCAGGCGGCCTGTCGGGGGCCGATGATTTCCAGGGGCTTGAAGATGACCGTCTTTCCGACTAGCGATTTCATCTCCGCGGCGTCGTCTTTGTGCGCGGCATCGGCCCAGGGCGCCACGACGGCCGAGGCGATTTTCCAGGTCCCGAGATAAAATGCATCCCCGGCGCAGAGCGTGAGGGACATGATCAGAAGCGTCAAGGCTCGCGACACGCTTGCGAGCTTATCATAATAATCCAAAACGGCGTAATCTAATTAGGAAGGAGGGCGCTGTGCGTAGAGTTCTCTATTCCATTTCTCTGACGCTCGTTTTTTTCGCGTTTTGCCGGGCGGATGATGGGCGCGTGCCGCGCGCGGTGGGCTCGGATTATCCGGTTCACCAGGAAACTAAAACCGCGACTATCGCGGCGGTGCGGGTGACTGCGGAGCAGTTGAACAAGACGTTCCCTGCCGATCTCGCCAGGAAGTACATTGTGGTGGAGGTTGCGATTTATCCGAAGGAAGGTCCAGCGTTGGCGGTGGCATCGATGGATTTCGTCCTAAAGCTTGGGTCGGACACCGAGAGGCGGCCCGAAACGGCGGAGGAGGTCTCCTGGATGTGGCATCCGCAGACGACGGCCGGTCCGGACCTAAAAAGTAATACGCACGTGACGACGGAGACGGGCGTGATCCTTGCGAATGGCACGGATCCAACGACTGGCCGCCGCGTGAACGGCGTGGGAACGTATGAAAGCGTCGGCGTGAGCAACGCTCCGACTCAGACGTCATCTCCTGCGCCGAGTTCTAACCGCGTTGATGCCGATCGAATGGAAGCGCTGCTCAAGAAATGGGCGTTGCAGGATGGCAAGGTCAACTCGCCCGTTGCCGGGTATCTGTATTTCCCATTGCCTGCGAAAAAGATCAAGGGCGCGCTGGAACTTCAGTATGAGCATGATGGCTCGACTGCGAATCTGGCGCTGCCTGCGTCTGCGAAATAGTTAGTTGGTCGAGATCACGGTCGAGGCCGAGGCCGTGCCGCCGATGGTGATGATCAGATTGTGATTGCCTTTGGCAATGTTGGGGATCACGATGTTGGCTTGATAACAACCGACCAGTTCCGGCGTCAGTCCGATGAACTCGACCGTTGCCGGGACGCCGCCGATGGTGGCGCTATAGGGCTCTGTCACAGGAAAATCGGCGTCGGGTGTGACATGGCCCGTAATGACCGAGCTTCCTCCTTGCACTGGCCCTGCTCCGGTCAGATACACAACAATCGAAGAGCCCACAGGCGCGGGCGCGGCGGGAGAATTGAGGGTATAAGAGGGAAGGTTCTGCGCAACGGCTTCGTTTGAGCCGTAAACAAAGACTCCTGGGACGGCCGTGGCCGGCACGACCGTCGCGACGGCGTTGCTTTGCGTGGAACCGGTGGTCACCACCACGGTAGCCACGCCGGGCGCGATATCCCAAGGCATTTGGGCGTTGATCTGAGTCTTATTGACGTAGCTGAGGGGCACCTGTTCACCATTCACGGTGACGCTGGTGGTGGCCAGGGTATCGGGGAAAGGAGTCTTAACCGCTTCCGCCTGCCCGGTGGCGAGATTGGATCCATAGACGCTGAACAGGCTGCCCGGAGGCGTGCCTCCCGAAACACCGGCGGAGTTGACGATGGAGAGTCCGGGGTTGGCGAAGGTGGAATGCATGGTGCCGCTAAACATGTTGGCAGACGCTGCGCCGATGATGGCCGCATTGGCGCCATCGGCGCTGGTCGCCGAAAAGGGCACTTGATATTGGACGCCATTCGAATCTGTCAGGGTCGCGTATCCGCCCGAGCAAGCGGGGGCGACATAAGTTCCGCTGAGGGTGTCCTCGGTTATCGCTCCATTGGTCGCGATGGACCAGCTTCCAGTGACCTTGGAATAGCCATCAAACTGGAGCAAGCCAGAAATGTTATTCACTCCGGTCACCGCGCCCGAAGCGAGCGAAAATCCGTTGCCGGAGAAGGCGTACACGCCGGAGAAGGTGCTGGGCAAACAGGAGGCCGGCTGAAGTCCGCCGCTGCCGCTCAGTGTATAGGTTGCATCCTCTCCGGCGATTACGTAATTCTTGCCGTTGTTATAAGGGATCAGCACATAGGACGCCGGATCTCCTCCAGTCGGGACCTGCGCTAAGGTCAGTGTGCCGACGCAATTGCTCGGGATCGCGTAAGTTCCGGTGAGCGTCTCCTGCACGAGGGGACCTTGGTTGGTGTTGGCGAACACGGCCGCCGTGGCGCTGCCCACACCGTCGAAAGTGATCTCACCCACGGCCTGGAAGACGCTGGTGATTACTACCGTGGAGCTGACGTTGCGGCCCGAGAGCGTTAAAGAATAGGCACCACTTAGAGTCGCGGCTGTACAGGCACCCGCGGTCTGCGCGTTGGCCGCGAACGGAGCCAGGAGGCATGAGATAAAGGCGATGCGGCGGATCATAAGGACCTCCCGGATGCGGTATACATTCCCTGCACGCTGGCGCTCGAAAAGATGAAGTTATTTCCGCTGGCCGAAGTAAATTGGAACACCAGAGAGTAGCTGATTCCCGACGTGTCCGTAACCATGGCGGTGGCCGAACAGTTGGATCCCAGGTTGTAGGTTCCGGTGGCGGAGACATTCTTCGTAGAGCCGCCGTTGGAAGCTACGTACGAGTTGATGGCGATGCTGTTCGTGCCGCTGAGTTGGATGATCCCAATGACGTTGAAGACGCTCGAAATCGAGGCCGAGGAAAGTCCGAGTCCGGAACCGTTGAAAGGATAGCTTCCGGCGGTGAGACTCGTGGGGCAAGTGGCAGGTAGCGCGGAGCCGCTGCCCGTGAGAGCATAAACGCCGTCCTGGCCGGTGATGAGATAGTCCTTGCCCGAGTTATAGGACTCCAGCGTGAACGTCGCTGCGTCGCCGGAGGTAATGGTCAGAACACCGACACAGTTGGATTGGAGGCTGTAGGTGCCCGCAAGAGTCTGCGCCATTCCAAAGCCCTTATTGGTATTGGTGGTGAGCGTGAATGTCACCGTGCTTAGCCCGTCGAAAGTAACCGAACCGATGCCTTCGGTGGTGTTCGAGAAGGAGACGGCGGAGCTAAGATCTCTTCCGGTAAGGGTCGCTGAGTAAGTTCCGCTCAAAGTCGACGAAGAGCAGATCCCTCCCCCGATTTGCGGCTGTGCCAGAACCGGCACCGCTAATAGAAATGGCAAGCACGCCAGAAATCCGCGATGCGCGTTCATTCCCTGGATCCTCCAAATTCTTCGATTGTCATCACTTCCTGGAACCCGGCCGGGCGGAAGGTGTCGCGGTCGGATGCAACACTTTCGTTAGAAAGTCCATCTAACATCCGGGTAGATCCATATGAACGATGTCCTGTTACACGATAGTTTGGGTGAGGTGAAGGTGCCCGCGGACGCGCTCTATGGAGCCCAGACGCAGCGTGCGATTTCGAATTTCACGTTCAGCGCCTTTCGCTTTCCACGCCCTTTTCTGGCCGCGCTGGGCCTGATCAAGAGCGTTGGGTTTACTCGAACCCGATATTGCGGAAGCGATCGCGAGCGCGGCGGAGCAAGTGGAAAAAGAGCTGCACGATCCGCAATTTCCGCTGGATATTTTTCAGACGGGATCGGGAACCAGCACCAATATGAATGCCAATGAAGTGATCGCGACCCTCGCCAGCCGGCTCTGCGGCAGGACGGTTCACCCGAACGATCACGTCAATCTGGGACAAAGCAGCAACGACGTGATCCCTGCGGCCATCCACGTCAGTGCGGCGCAGGAGGTGCGGAAACGTCTGCTGCCGGCCGTCGATCAGCTTGCCACGGCGATTCGAGACAAGGCTCGGTCGCTGGACCACGTCGTCAAGACCGGGCGCACTCATCTGATGGATGCGGTTCCGATCCGAATGGGCCAGGAGCTGGGAGGATGGGAAGCACAGTTGCGCGCGGCGGCGGAGCGCATCGAATCGGCGATGCCGCGCATTCTGGAATTGCCTCTCGGCGGCACCGCGATTGGAACGGGATTGAATGCCGACCCTCGTTTTGGCGCGCAAGCCGTCACGCGGATCGCCAACGCATCGGGACTTCCTTTTACGCCGAGCCGCAATTTGTTTGCGAGCATCAGCAGCCAGGATACGTCTCTGGAGCTGAGCGCCCAGTTGAGAGGATTATCGGTATCGCTGCTCAAAATCGCCAACGATTTACGGGCCATGAACAGCGGACCCGTCTCGGGATTGGCGGAAATCTCTCTGGCCGCGCTGCAACCGGGCAGCAGCATTATGCCGGGAAAAGTGAACCCGGTGATTCCGGAGGCGGTGGCGATGATTTGCGCTCAAGTGGCTGGAAACGACGCAACGATTTTGATCGCCGCCCAGTCCGGCGCATTTCAATTGAACACCATGCTGCCGGTGATCGCCTGGAATCTGCTGAGCAGTATTCACCTGCTGACCGGAGCGGCGGAAGCGCTGGCATCGAAGGCCATCGCCGGGTTCGTCGTTCATGAAGAAAGGCTGCGTGAACTCGCCGCGAAGAACCCGATCCTCGCGACGGCGCTCGCGCCGCACATTGGTTACGACCGCAGCGCGGAGATCGCCCAGGAGGTTGCTCGGACTGGCCGTAGCGTGCTCGAGGTCGCGCGCGAAAAGACTTCGCTTACGGAAGCGGAGCTGCGCGAAATTCTCGATCCGGCAAGGATGACTGGTGATCACGGATTGCCGCCCTTGAACGTATTCTTCCCCACCTCAAAATGAAGACGGATGGAGGGAATCCAGACTGGGCCGCGCTGCTGATTGTAAGCCGGATTGTTCACATGCTGTAGATCGAAGCTGGCGAACATGCTGGGAAACAGGCGGGCGCTGTAATACGATTCCCAGATGCACTCCGGTCCATATTCGAGATGTCCGTCGCCGATCAGAAAATCATGGCCGCCCATGGCGAGATATTCCGCGTGGACGCCGGAAATTCCGCTGGCCGTGAACTCCGTGGCGACGGTATCAAAGGGTCTGTGCCAGCGGGTCCCCTTCAACGAAACGCCGCCTGTCGCCAGACGATCGATCGCCGTGAAGGCGAAGCTCTCCGTCTTTCCATCGTTCCAGCCGAGCCGCGAGAACACGCCGATGTCCTTGGTGATTTCCTGCTCCATATTGAGTCCTAATCCATATTTAAGCGTGCCGTTGCGGCGGACGGCCGTGATATCGGGAACACCGCCGGTCTGCTCGGCAAGACGAATCGCCGCCGCGAAATGTCCTGCGTCGGCATGGTTCATGTACGGCATGGCGCGGATGGTTCCGGCGTGCTTGTGGATCGTATAACGGCGCTCGGCTTCGAACACGTCGCCGCGGTTGACCAAAATTCTGCGGTCGAATTGAGACCCGTTGGCAACTTTCGGCATCATTGCGCTGGCGTAACGGAAAGACCAATTTTTTAAGTGCAGCTCATGAACCCAGCCCCAAGTGTAGCCGCGCACGTCGGCCGGATAATCCCATGCCCCGTTGAACATCACGGCCCATCCCATGAACTGTTCGCGCGGATCGTTCGAATACTTGTTCGCGTCGAAAAAATCAGTGACCGTGAAGCGCCCCACGCTGATCGTATAGCGATCCATGGGGCGTTGTCCGGCCAACTGATTCTCATCGCTCTCGGAAGGTTCCATTTCAGCGCCGAGACCAAAATCGTGCGAGAGGTAGAGCCTGGCGAGGTAAGGTTTAGGCTCGGCGGAAGCGACGCGGGGCAGCTCGCCATTGGAGGAATTGGCCAGACCGTTGACACCGCTGAATCCTCGGCCGCCGGCGATTTCCGGATCGAAATAGAGGAACGTATTCTGCTCCAGCCGGAACGCGAAAAAAAGCGTCGTAGTGAGAGAAACGTCGCGCTCCGGATAATCCTGAAGACTGTAGGGACCCTCGTAGGGCGAATAAAAAGTGCCGTGATACTGCCCGATGGAGGTCGCCTGGTAGAAAATATTCCAGCGCTCCGTATCGGGCGGCGGAGGAGTCTGGTCGGCGGGCGCGGGCGCCTGAGCCCAGCAGTTCGCGCCGGAACTTAGCAACAGGAATGCGAGCAGCCCTCCCATCGCGATCGTGTTCTGTGATTGGTTTATCCGCATCGACGGTGTGAATTGTATGTTAACATATTTTATGTAACTACTGTTAAGTACAAGTTTCACCGGATATACTTGTGAAGACCGGAATACAATTTTTTATGGCCCATACACTGGAAGAAAAAAAGAAGCTGCTCAATCGGGTCCGGCGAATCAGAGGTCAAGTGGAGGCGATTGATCGCGCGTTGGAGCAGGAAGCGGAATGTTCGGAGATCCTGCATAATATTGCCGCCTGCCGCGGCGCGATGGACTCTCTGATGGCGGAAGTGATCGAGGGACACATCCGGTTTCACATTCTCGATCCAAACCTCACGCCGTCCGATGAGCAGGCGCAAGCGGCCGACGATCTGATTCACGCCCTCCGCGCGTATTTAAAATAGATCGATGGCCATCCCCGGTGTGCTGCTCGCGCTTTACCGGTACGTTCGGCAATACCGCGTGAGCCTGATTCCGGTGCTGCTGGCGTGCCTGCTGGAGATGGGACTCACCGCGCAGTTGCCGCTTTCGATCAAGTATCTGATCGATCGCGCGCTGGTACAAAAGGATGGCCGCGCGTTGGTGCTGATTCTGACGGCGCTGGCCGGCGCGGCGGTGGTGGTTTCGGCCGCCGGCCTGGGACGCGATCATCTTTACGCGCGCATCGTCGCGAAATCGATGGCCAGCCTGCGCTCCCGCATGTACGACCAGCTTCAGCGCCTTTCGCTGGAGTTTTTCGCGCGCCGCGAATCGAGCGACATCCTCTCGCGCTTCTCGAACGACTTGCATTCGATCGATCTTGCTTTGATCTCAGCCGTGGGCTGGGGCTTGCAGCCGGTGCTCGATATTATTCTTTCGGTGGCGCTGGTCTTTTCTTTCGAATGGAGGCTGGCGCTGATCGGAACCTTGCTTTGTCCCATCTGCGCGCTGGGTCCGCGCCTGCTCACTCGCCGCGGGCTGGAGGCAAACGCAGAAAAAAGAGCGCACGACTTAGCCGTGCTCGCCATCGTACAGGAAACGGTCTCCGCGCCCGCGCTGATGCGGACGTTTAATCTGCGCGACGCCTTCAGCGGATCGTTCGGCCACCGCAATCAGAGTCTGCTCCAGGCGAGTATCAGGGTCGGATTCCTGACTTCTTTGATGGATAAATCATCGACGCTCGGCGCGTTGCTGCTGCAAGTGATCGTGATGGGAATCGGCGGCTGGATGGCGTTCCGCGGCAAGATCAGCATCGGCACCTTCGCTTCTTTCCAGGCGCTGTTCGCGACGCTCAGCCAATCGGTAGGCTATCTCGCATCGTATGCGCCGACGCTGGTCTCCGCCACGGGCGCAGTAGAGCGAATGGAGGATTTGCTGAGCGAACAGCCGCGAATCTCAGAATGTTCGCACGCCCGGAAACTTCCGCCTGCACCGGAAAGCATCGAGTTTCGCGACGTCAGCTTCGGCTATGCCCGTGGGCAAAATAATCTCGATCAGGTGAGTTTCTCTATCCGCCGGGGCGCCTCCGTTGCGTTCGTCGGCGCCAGCGGTTCCGGAAAAAGTACCGTGCTCAATCTGTTGCTGCGCTTTTACGATCCGGCTCACGGAGCCGTCCTGATCGATGGAGTGGACCTGCGCGAGGCAACTCTCGATTCGCTTCGCTCGCAAACCGCCGTCGTATTTCAAGATAACTTTTTGTTCAACATGAGCATTCGCGAAAACATCCGCCTTGGTCGGCCCGCCGCGACCGATGCGGAGGTTGAAAATGCCGCAAATAACGCCGAGATTCACGATTTTATTCTGACTCTGCCGGACGGGTACAATACGCCCGCCGGCGAACGCGGCAGCCGGTTCTCGGGCGGCCAGCGTCAGCGCCTGGCGATCGCGCGCGCCATCCTGCGCAATCCATCGGTGCTGATTCTCGATGAAGCGACGTCCTCGCTCGACCCTTCGACTGAAGCGGCCGTCAACGCCACTTTCGATCGGCTTCGAGCGGGCCGCACCATGATTTCAGTCACCCACCGGCTGAGTTCCGTAATGCAAGCCGATTGGATTTACGTCATGCATCAGGGCCGGATCGCGGAGCAGGGCCGCCACGACGATCTTCTCGCCGCCGCGGGCCGGTACAGCATCATGTGGCGCCGTCAATCCGGCGTCAATGTGAATGGAGTCGACGCCCGCTGGCTCGCCGAAATGCCTCTGTTCGCCGATATTGATCAGGCGACATTGGCGGAAGTGGCCGCCCTCTTCATCACCGAACAATTTCCCGAAGATCGCGACATCATTCGCGAAGGCGATTCCGGCGACCGCTTCTACATTCTGGTTCGCGGAAAAGCCGAGGTGCTTAAAGGGGTGACGCGAGCCGCCGTTTTGCAGGATGGCGATTACTTCGGCGAAATCGCGCTGCTCAGCGATCAGCCGCGCAACGCCACTGTTCGCAGCCTGACCCCGTGTGTCTGCCTGATCCTTCAGCGCGACCATTTTCGCGCCATGCTAAATCGCAGCGCCCCTCTGCGCGACCGCATCAAGCAAGTCGCGCAGCAGCGGGAAGCCTAGCTCAGACCCTCCCCCGGCAATTCCCCGCCCCACACGAACAAGTAAACGCGACCGCATCCGGCCTGCCAAATCCTCCATAATCAATGGTCAATTCTTCACCCCGCCGAATATCGCGCAGCGCGAGCAGGTTCAGCCCGGAATATCCAGTATTCGGATCGCACGAGTGATTTTGCGGAGCCCATTCGCGCGGATCCTCATCCCACAGCATGAAAACTTCATTCCCCGCCAGCACGGCGTACTGCCGAAAAATCTCCACTTGATCCGGCGGCCACGATTTCATAATGTGCGTCCGCGTAGCCAGCCGCGTGGCTCTTTCCTCGCCGCGAAACACGATCTCGCCGCGCTTTAGCTCACAGGTCGCGTAGATGCCGAACCCAGCAATCCCGTTCGCGCCCCGCACAAACCGCGGCTCCTTCCGCCGATGCCGCGCCAGACCCGCTTCGATCACATGACGCAAAAATCCGCGATGCCCGGCCGGATCGCTCCGCAAAATGTAATCAGCGGACCCCTCATATCCGGGCGGATAAAAAACCGAACACGCGAAATTTATATCGAGAAACCATAGCCCTTTCGTATCCAGCCGAAAATCCAGCCGCGCATATCCCTCGCCTTCAAACCCAATGAAAATGGTACGCGCAGCCTCTCTCAATCTCGCCGCGAGCGCCGCATCTTCCACCGCGACATTGCTCTCCGGATGATGCGTCTGCACCTTCAACTCGTAAGTTTTGAAGTACTCTCCTCGTGGAAATAGAAATTCAATCGGTTGAAATGTCAGCGGCTCGAAACGATTCTCCGCATTCTCCGCCACCAACACCGTGAACTCCCGGCCATCGATAAATTCCTCGATCATCACCGCCCCGTACTCGCTCACGATCGCGTCCGCCTTCGCGCGCACCTGCTCCGGCGTGTGGCACAGCGAATCCGCATCGACCCCGAGACTATCCCCCGCGTGCGCCGGTTTCACAAACATCGGAAAATAAAGCTGCGCCAGCGCCGTTTCAACCTCGCAAGCAAATTTCGGAACCTGCACGCCCCGCGTATGCGCGACATACTTCATCAGTTCCTTCGACGGATCGTAAAGCCGCGCACTGGATCCCGTATAAGGCAGGCCCAGACGATCAAGCGACCAGATGACATCGATCGACGGCACGTCCCAATCCAGATAGCCTTCGCATAGATTGACGAAAATATCGTATCCTCGCCGCGACGCCTCGCGAAGCTGCCGGTAAGTGGTCGCCTTGTGCAGAAATAAATGATCCACCTGATCGCCCAGTAACAGCGCCGACAAATCGCGCGGCGGATCGTAGTTCCTATAATCGACTTTCGAGTCGCGATAATCCGGCTGCAACACGCAGACCTTCACCGTGAAGCGTCCTTTAAAATCGACCCCAGCAGATCTGCCAGCGTCATCCCCGCCAGCTTCAAAATGCAGCCTGTCGATGTTTGGTCGTCCTCCGACAATCCGCAATTCGCATTCACCTCGAGCACGAACAACTCCCCGCTCTCCCGATCCATGCGCAAATCGACCCGCGCATAGCCTCGTCCGCGAACCGCGACATACGCGTCTTTGGAAACTTCTTCCAGCCTCCGCGCCACCTGCGCATCGCAGCCCGCATAGCCGTAGAACGGCCTTCCATCGGGCGGAGGAGACTCTTCGCGATACAAACCCCAATAGCGTTCGTAGCTCAAAAACTTCTCCCCATCAGGAATGCTCGCGTTGAACACCCGTTCCACCGCGGGCAGGCATCGCACGGACTCCGCATCGCGCCAGTTCCCCATCACGAACACCGTGAACTCAGGGCCTTCGATGAATCGCTCCGCGAACAGAGAACGCGAATCGCAAAAGCGCGGCATCTTCGCCGTCGCCAATTCATCGCACAAAGCCGCCGCGTCCTGGTCGCGCCATATTTTGGACCGCAGAAACACCCCTCCGCTCGCCGCCGAAACGTCGGGTTTGACCAAGAACGGCGTCCCCACCCGCGCACAAATCCCATCCGTCGACGTCAGTGCCTCCCAGGCCGGCGTCGGAACCCCGGCCGACCGCATCATCGCTTTCATGGTCGTCTTCGATGTCGATATTTCATAGAATTCAGACCCGGCGCCCGTGAACGGAATCCCCGCGCACTCCAAAGCCCGCACCACCGACGGGTCGATGCCATCGCACAAATTCAACACCACGGAGTCTTCGCGAGCCACCTGTCGAATCACCGCCTCGAGATTCGTTTCTACAATCGGCTGCCAGACCCAAGGCACGCCGAGCGCACAGAACGCATGCGCCAATTCCCGTTTCGTTTGCGCCGTGTCGAAGTCGAATCCATCCAGCCGCCCCTCGCGCACCGAATAAGGAATAAACGCCCAGATCAGCAATAGCTCATCCTTCTAACCCTCGTGTGCCTCTTAAGATGACGCAGCCCATCCATATGTGCGAGAATGCACAGATTCCAGTCATTCTAGCGGATATCGGGGATCCTCGCGCAATACCGGCAACATCAGCATGAAATCCGTCGCATTTCTTTTCATCATCACTTTCATTGCCGCCGCGCAGACCCCTGATTTGACCCATCCGGAACTGGCGAATCAGGTCAAAACCGTTCACCTCACCCGCGTTTCGAAGCCCCCCAAACTCGAGGACTTCATCAACGGGACCTCTCCGCCCGGACAAGCCCGTATTGACGATTTCCGCCAGAATGCTCCCTCCGATGGAGCCAAGGCCACGCGCGAGACCGTCGCGTGGCTATCGTACGACGAGGAAAATTTATACGCGGTCTTTCTTTGCAAAGAGGAGCACACCAAGCTCCGCGCCCGCATGGCCAATCGCGACGATATTTCGAGCGACGACGAAGTCGCTCTCTATCTCGATACCTTTCACGACCACCAGCACGTGCTCGATTTCTATGTGAACCCGCTCGGCATTCAGGCCGACGCCACCAGCACCGAAGGCCAGAGTGACGATTACAGCTACGATACCCTGTGGCGCGCCGAAGGCCGCATCACCGCCGATGGATACGCCGTCTGGATCGCGATTCCGTTCCGCAGCCTGCGATTTTCCAGCGCCGACGTGCAAACCTGGGGCATCGGCCTGGCCAGATTTATTCCCGCCATCAACGAATCGTCTTATTGGCCGTACTATACCTCGCGCATCAGCGGATTCGCTCCGCAGCTCGGCACAACTGAAGGCTTGGAGCGTGTCTCCGCCGGCCGCAATCTGACCATCACTCCTTACGTTTTTGGCGAGCGCGCGCAATATCTCAACACGCCCAGCTACACTTCACCCGACTTCAAATCGCAAACCGAACTGCGCGCCGGCGCCGATATCAAGGCCATCCTGCACGATTCCTTCACTCTCGACGTGACGATAAACCCCGACTTCAGTCAGGTCGAAACCGAAGACCCGCAGATCACCATCAATCAGCGCTTCGAAGTTTATTTTCCGGAGCTGCGCCCCTTCTTCCTGGAAAACGCCGCCTACTTTCAAACGCCCGATAATCTCTTCTTCAGCCGTACCATTCAGGATCCGGAAATTGGCGCCCGCCTCACTGGTCGGGACGGTCCGTGGCAGGTGGGCGCGCTCGTGATGGACGACCGTTATCCCGGAAATACGCTGCCCTCATCGGACCCCGAGTACGGCCATCACGCCGCCAATGGAGTCATCCGCGTGCAGCGCGACATCGGCGAGGAATCATTTTTCGGAATCATGGCGACTGCCTACGATTTCGGCGCGCTGCACGAATATCTTGCCTCGCTCGATACGCGTTACCGCTTCAGCGACAACCTCGTTTTTACCGGCCAGGCCGTTCATAGCGAGACCAGCATTCCTGGTTTGCCTCACGTTTCCGGAGCCGATTATCTCGCCAATCTCGAATACTCCGGCCTCCATTTTGAGGAGACCACGCACTATCTCGATCGCAGCCCCAACTTCCAGACCACTCTCGGTTTCATCCCGCGCGTGAATATCCGGCAAGTCGATCAGGACCTCGCCTATCATTTTTTGCCCGCCGGCGATCTGGTGAAATCCTGGGGCCCCACGATGGAGCTGATCGCGGATTGGGATCACACTGAAAAAATTCAGGATAAAATCATCACGCCGGGCGTGGCCTTGGAACTCACCGGACAAACCTTCATCACCGCTCAACACACGGAATCGGTCGAGGTTTATCAGAACATCCCGTTCCGCAAGCACTTGACCGATTTTTCCATCAACACCGATATTTCGAAGCATTTCGGTGTCGCCACGGATTTTAACTTTGGCCGCCTGGTCAACTATTTTCCCGCCGCCGGCCTTCTGCCGTTCTCCGCCGACGGGCAGAACGCAAGCCTGAAATTCATCGTCCGCCCATCCTCGCGATTCCGGTTCGAGCAAACCTATTTGCTCAGCCGCCTGCAATCGGTCAATGGAGGTCCGGTAATCTTCACCAATCACATTCTTCGCTCGACGATCCGATACCAGTTCTCCAAGCAATTCTCTCTGCGCATCATCGGCGAGTACGATTCTGTCCTGCCCAACACCGGCCTGGTAAACCTGACCAACAGCAAAATTTTCACCAGCAACGTTCTCTTCACCTATCTCCTGTCGCCCGGAACAGCCCTCTACGCCGGCTACACAGATCAGCGTCAGAACCTGGCCCTGCTGCAAGCCACATCCCAAGGCCTGCCCCCGTCGTTGGCCATCATCGGTGACCCCAGCACCCTAACCGACCGCCAGATCTTCCTTAAGATCAGCTACGCCTTCCACCGGTAGACCCGATAAACTACTCCTATGCCCGCGCCGCTCGATCTGACCTTCTGGGGTGTTCGCGGCTCCATCCCCACTCCCGTCGCCGAAAATCTGGGCTACGGTGGAAACAC
This sequence comes from Bryobacteraceae bacterium, assembly GCA_049521155.1. GTDB lineage: Bacteria > Acidobacteriota > Terriglobia > Bryobacterales > Bryobacteraceae > Palsa-187. Next base: position 31,332 of record JBEKPC010000029.1, on the reverse strand, counting down.
CGCCTGCATCACGATTCGTCTCCCCGGTCACCCACCGCTTATCTTCGACGCTGGCAGCGGAATCCGCGCTTTGGGAAATTCGCTGGCCGAGGAGACTACTCTTCACCTCTTCCTGACCCACTTCCATTGGGATCACATTCAAGGCATTCCCTTCTTCGCGCCCATTTACGATCCCGCTTGCACCACCATCATTCATGCCAGCGCCGATGCCGAGCGCATTTTATCCCAGCAGATGCAGCCGCCTTATTATCCGGTGCCTATGCCCCAACTCGAATACCGGAAGAATGAGGCCACGCAAATCGGCGATCTCCTCATCCGCCCTTTCCCTCTTCATCATCCCAATGGCGCCACCGGCTATCGCATTGAGTCTCCTGAAATGACCATCGTCTACGCCAGCGATCACGAGCATGGCGATACTGAGGCCGATGCACTGCTCCGTCGGCACGCCCATCGCGCCGATATCCTGATCTACGACGCGCAATATACGCCCTCCGAATATGAGCACCGCCGCGGCTGGGGTCACAGTACCTGGCTCGAAGGCGTCAAACTGGCTCGCGAGGCGGAGGTGGGGCAGTTGATCCTGTTCCATCACGATCCTCTGCGCACCGACCGGCAACTCGACGCAATCGTCCGCGACGCTCAAATGGGATTCAAAAATACGACCGCTGCCAGAGAATACCAATGACGGGACGCAGTTTTCTCATCTACCGCCCCGATGGCGCGACCTATGTATTTGAGGTCGCGCTTCCACTCGTCCGAATCGGCCGGGGCGAAGACAATGAGATTGCTCTCGAAGATCCCAGCCGCAGCATTTCGCGCTTTCACGCGCAAATCGCTTCGGATGCCGGCGGCTGCGCGATTCTCACCGACTTGAAATCGGCCAACGGTACGTTCGTCAATGAACAAATCGTCGACAGCCCGGTGGCGCTCGCCCAGGATGATGTCGTGCGCATCGGTTCCTACCGCCTCATCTTCAGAGACAACGTAGTCGCCCCTCCAAAACCAGAGCCGCAGCCCCAGCCCGCATTTCAGATCGAAGCGTCCGAGGTCGAGCTCACTGAGTTGCAGGATCATCCGCAATTGATGCGGCCATCCGAGGGTAGGACGCTCGTCATCTCTCCCGAGATGCGTGGGCTGGAGTTGCTGCACGAAGTGGGCGTGCGCCTAGCCCGCACCGTTACCGCGGATGACGTGGTCGAGACCGCCGTCGACCTGCTCTTCAAAATCAGAGGAGCCCATCGCGCCACTCTCATGTTTTGGGACGATGGCCAGCAGGCATTCCGTCCCGCTGAAGTGTTCGCCCGCGGCAGCACAAAGCAGATGGCCGCCACGCCTGCGGCCGTCGATCCCCGCAGCATCGTGCTCAGTAAAACGATTCTCAAAAAGGTCCGTGAGGAAAATCGCCCCCTTCACATTCGCGACACGCGCGCTCATGACGAATTGGCCAGCTTCCGCCACGCCGGTATTCAGGCTGCTTTTTGCTCCCCGCTCACTTTCCAGGGCCGCTTTCTCGGTGTGCTCTACGCCGATAATCTTTCCTCGCCCGGAGCCTTCACACCGGATGATTTCCGTATCTTCACCACGATTGCTGCGCAAACCGGCCTCGCTCTGGCAAGCTCGCTCACTCGCGGAGAACTGCTCAAGCGCGAAGTGGAGCAAGCCGCCATGCGTCTTTATCTATCGCCGCAAGTGGCCGATCTCATCACCGCCGGCGGGGGAGGCGTCGAGCTTGGCGGCGTGCTTCAGCCCGTTACGGTCCTGTTTGCCGATATCCGAAACTTCACACAGCTTTCGGAGCACCTGGATGCGCACGAAGTCGTGCGGCTGCTCAACGAGTTTTTCACGGCCATGACTACCGTGATTCTCGACGCCGGGGGAACTCTCGATAAATACATCGGCGATTGCGTGATGGCTTTATTCGGCGCTCCGGTTCCCGCCGCTGACGATGTTCAGCGCGCGGTGCAGGCAGCCATCAACATGCAGCGCTGCGCCAGGACTCCCATCGGCGTAGGTCTGCACACTGGAAACGCGGTGGTCGGTAACATCGGCTCCGCGCAGCGCCTGCAATACACTGCGATCGGCGATACCGTCAACGTCGCTGCCCGGTTGGTCAGCCTCGCCTCGCCAGGACAGATCATCGTTTCGGAAGAGATTCGAAATCTGGCCGGAGGCTCGTTTCAGCCGCTGGGGGCGGTAGAACTGAAGGGACGCCGGCAGAAGGTGAATGCTTATTCGCTCTTATGGGAGCATAAATGACGATAAACTAGCGTGGATGAAGCCTTATTTGACCATAATTTCGATCCTGCTGGTTTCGTGCTCTTCCGCCCCACCCGACACGGCGGAATCGAAAGCTTACCTTGAAAAAGCGGCCGCCATGCCGGGTGCGACGCGTACCCAGAGCGGTCTGATTTATCGCGAATTGCGAGCCGGCACCGGCACCTCGCCGGTCGCGACGGATACCGTTAAAGTGAACTATCGAGGCACCTTAGTGAACGGGAAACAGTTCGATGCTTCGAACGGAGTGCAATTTCCTCTCAATCGAGTGATTCCCTGCTGGACCGAAGGCGTCCAGAAAATGAAGGTCGGCGGAAAGTCGGAACTCGTTTGTCCTTCGAGTATTGGCTACGGCGACCACGGCAGTCCTCCGGAGATTCCCGGCGGCGCGACGCTGATTTTTGAAATCGAACTGTTAGGAATTGGATGAGTCGAGACCGGCAAACACTTCAGTCAGTGGGACTTCGATGGACGGATTTTCCGTACGCAGGACGCCGTCCTTTACTTCTCGAATGCCATCGGCGCTATAAGCCCAGGCGCGGCGGTTGACGGGATTGACCACCCATACGTAGGCGACACCGAACTTTAGATAATCGTCGATCCGTTCCTGCGTGCTCATCAGGCTATCGTCTTTGGACAGTACTTCGATGCAGATGAAGGGGGGCTGGCGGAAGATCTGCTCCTCAGGTTTCCGGCCGACGATTACACAAATGTCTGGGATTCGAAATCGGCGCGCCGAGACTTGAACTCTCTGTTCGGGGAAGACATGGATGCCCCATTTTTTCGCCCGCGTACCGAGGTACAAAATGAATTCGCGCTGTAACTCGCTATGATCTCGTTCGCCCATGTTTCGTTCCAGCACCTCTCCATCCACGTAGTCGCAGTCCGGGCGATACGAGGTGCGCAGATACTCTTCAACTGGAACGAGCACCGTAGCCTTCATGTCGCTATTCTACCTCTCCGCGAATGAGATCGTCGTAGGTCTCGCGCTTGCGGATGATGCGCCAGGAGTTTTCTTCGACTAAAATTTCCGCGGCTCGGGGACGGGAGTTGTAGTTGGAGGATTGGACGAAGCCGTAGGCTCCGGCGGTGCAGATCGCGATGATATCGCCGGGCATGACTCCAGGTAAATCGCGGTCTTTGGCAAGAAAATCTCCGGTCTCGCAGACCGGTCCAACGATGTCGACTTTCGATGCCGGCGCATTCGTTTCCCGAACCGGAAGAATCTCATGCCAGGCGCTATAGAGCGCGGGACGAATTAGATCGTTCATGGCGGCGTCGACGATGACGAAGTTCTTATCGCCGGTGGTTTTGCGATAGAGTACGCGCGCCAGCAGCACGCCCGCGGAGCCGACAATGGAACGGCCGGGCTCGATCATGGCGTGCAGATCGCGGCCTTTCAACCGCGCGACCATCTGTTCGATGAAGCTCGAAATCGCCGGAGTCGAATCTTCCGGTTTATAGGCCACGCCCAGGCCGCCGCCGAGGTCAGCGTGGCGAATATCGAAACCTTTAGAACGCAGGCGGGCAATCAGATCGAGTACACGGTCGACGGCTTCCATCACTGGCGCCGGATCCATTAACTGGGAGCCGATATGGCAGCTTACGCCTTCGAGCAGAAGATTTTCGTACTGCCGGGCGCGTTCATAAACGGCCTCCGCCTCGGCAATGTCGATGCCGAATTTATGAGCCAGGCGGCCGGTGGAGATATAGGCATGGGTCGCCGCGTCCACATCCGGATTCACACGCATCGCGACTCGCGCCTGGATGCCGCGGCGGTGCGCGAGGGCGTCGATGAGAGCCAGTTCCGGTTCCGACTCGCAATTGAAAACGAAAATCCCGGCGGTGAGCGCAGCGTCGATTTCGGGAGCGGTTTTTCCGACGCCGGAGAAGACGATTTTCTTGGGATCGCCGCCGGCTTTGAGAACGCGGTACAGTTCGCCTCGGGAAACGATGTCGAAACCCGCGCCGGCTTGGGCTAGCAGCTTGAGGATCGCCAGGTTGCTATTGGCTTTGACGGCGTAACAGACGGTGTGCGGCTGCGCTCCGAAGGATGTGTCGTAGGCGCGGAAATGTTGGAGGATCGCCTTTGCGGAGTAGACGTAGCAGGGCGTGCCGGCTTTGGCGGCGATATCGGCTAGGGCAACGTTGTCGCAGAAGAGGTCCCGGTCGCGATAGGCGATGGGATTCATAGCGTGTCGCCCCCCCACTCAAAAGAAGAGCCGACGAGGGCGTCGGCTGCGGTCCGGGGGGACCGCCCCACTGAAGAGGGTACGCTCATCAATGGACCTTTATCACCACTACCGATTGGTCGTCAGTGATGGCGGTGCCATCGCGGAAGGTGTCGAGATCGGCGAAAATGGCGTCGGCCAGGGCTTTGGGTGAGCCGGTGCCGTGTTTTTTCAACAAGCGCGTGACTCGGCCGCGGGTGAAATCTTCTTCCTTGGCGTTCAGCTGATCCTCGACGCCGTCGGAGAAAAACAGCATCAGATCGCCCTTCTCGGCCTGGTGGACGATTTCGTCGTATTCGCGATCCTCCAGCAAACCGATTGGCACGCCTTCGGTGCGCGGCTTGATGATTTCGCCACTGCGGTAAATGAGAGGCGGCTCCGCGCCGGCGTTCGAGATCTTGAATTGGCGCACGTGCGGTTCCCACAAAGCGAGCGTCAGAGTGGCGTACTGCGCGTCGACCTTACGCTCCAGCAGGGTTTCATTCAACGACTTCATCAGCATCGCCGGACTACGCTTGCGCGGAGCGAGAATCCGCAGCAGACCGCTGACCAGGGCGCCGTAGAGCGCAGCGGCCGCGCCTTTTCCGCTGACGTCGCCGAACGCGATCACGGCGTATTCGTCGCCATTCTCAAAAAAGTCGTAGACATCGCCTGAAATTTCGCGGGCCGGACGGGAACGAATGGCGATCTCGAGGCCATGAATCTCCGGCGCTTCGCGCGGCTGTAGCACGTGCTGCAATTTGCGCGCGGCCTTCAGATCCTGATCCATGCGCTGTTCCCGCAATGCGATTTCTTCATACAGGCGGGCGTTTTCGACCGAACTCGCGATCTGGGGCGCGAGCAGGGACAGCGTACGCTGGTGATCCTCAGTGAAGAACCCGAGGCGTTCGCTTTCAACATCGAGCACGCCGACCACGCGGTCCTGCACGATGAGAGGCGTGGCCAGCTCCGAGCGAACGTCGGCATGCGCCTCAATGTAGCGAGGGTCGAGCGAAGTATTGGTGACGCGGATCGGCTCCCGCGTCTCGGCGGAAGTGCCGGTGATGCCTTTGCCGATGGGAATGTTATCGACTGTGACACGCTCATCGAAACGGACGCTGAAACGGCTGCGTAACAATCGCTTGTTGGCGTCCAGCAGATAGATACTGAAAGCGTCGTAGTTGATCAGCGTGCGAACGGTGGCGGCGATCTTGCTCAGCAATTCGTCCAAATCGAGGATGGAGCTGAACTCCTGCGACAGGTTCGCGAGCGTCCGCAGGGTCCTGTTCTGGCGGTCCACGCGCCGGTAGAGACGCGCGTTGTCGATCGAAAAGGCGACGCGCGCGCCAATCAGGCGGAGCATGGCGCGGTCCTGCTCCGAGTACGCTTTGAGACGCGTCGATTGCACGTCGATGACGCCGACCAGCTTGCCGCGCGCCATCATGGGCACGGCCAGCTCACTGCGAACGGCGTCCAGGGCGTTCAAATAACGCGGGTCCTGGCGCACGTCGTCGACCAGCACCGGCATGCGCGTCGCGGCGGCGGCGCCGGTAACGCCTTCGTCCAGCTTGACCACCAGACTGCGCACCACTTCTTCGCGATGGCCGATGGAATAACGGATGCTCAAGCCTTTGTCGCGTTCGTTATAAAGGAGAATCGCGAACAAATCGTAGGCGAGCACGGTCTTGACGATCTCCGCTACATTCGCGAGCAGCTTGTCGAGATCGAGCGTTTCGGAGGTGACACGCGACACTTCGAGCAGGAAATCGAGCAGCTCAGCGCGCTCGCGAAACCGGATCGATGTTTTGCGGGGGACGGCCATGGTGGGCGAACTCAGTAGGAGCCTTCACCTTGGGCGCCTTGTATGATCTTGACGCCGGCACTGGCGCCGATGCGTGTGGCGCCGGCTTCGATCATATTCTTAAGATCTTCCAACGTGCGGATGCCTCCGGAGGCTTTCACGCCCATGGTTTCGCCGACCGCCTGGCGCATGAGCGCGACATCGTGAACGGTGGCGCCGCCGGTGCTGAAGCCGGTGGATGTTTTCACAAATTCCGCGCCCGCGGCCTTGGCGATGGTGCTCGCCGCGACCTTCTGCTGGTCGTCCAAGAGAGCGGTTTCAAGGATCACTTTGAGAATCGCGCCGCCGTGATGGGCCGCGGCGGCAACGGCTACAATATCCTGACGGACGGCGTCGTAATTGCCGGCTTTCAGCTCGCCGATATTGATCACCATATCAATCTCAGCGGCACCTTGCTGGACGGCATTTTCAGTCTCGGCGACCTTGGTCGAGGTGGCGTTCGCGCCCAGGGGGAATCCAACGACGGTGCAGACTTTCACGGGCGATCCGGCCAGCTCGGCGGCGGCCAAAGGCACCCAGTACGGATTCACGCAGACGCTCGCGAAGCCGTATTGACGAGCCTCGGTGCAAAGCTGACGGATATCGACGGCGGTGGCGTCTGCGCGGAGCAGGGTGTGATCGATGCGGGAGGCGATTTCGAGCGCGTTTTGTTGAGAGGAGTCCATTTCAGGTTTCGCCTTATCGATTCCTTGCGTTGGCCGACGCGCGCGGCACGAACATAATTGTTGTGAATGTGCTGTTTCGGGCGGTAGAGCCATCATAACACAGGGGCTGCGCGGCCTCGGCCCTTTCGGCAGACCTTTTCTCGACTGCACGATCGCGAAGGTGATACAGGCCAGGATGTTTCCCGCATGCTTAGTCCCCTGGCTCACGCCAAGGAGTTATAATCCCGTCCCGTCAAGGGAGGGATTCCGCTAGCGTACCTTCGCCTGCTGGATGTCTTTGAAGGCCAGTCCTTAGTGAGCGATTTCGGGTAGCGCGGAGGCTCGACATCCCGTAATTGCTTCGCGCAGATTGCTCAGCAATTCATCCATCGAATCCCCTTGCGTCGCGCACCCTGGAATTGAGGGCACTTCCGCCCAAAAACCACCCTCTTCCGCTTTATGTACGATGGCTTTAATTTTCATCACTGTCCTACGGCTGGGATCGAGGTGAATGCGGAACCGTTGAACCTTAGTCCCAGCACGGCTACGTTTCCGTTCGCCACCGAGAACGTCGCCAGGCCGCGCTGCCCCACCATTCCGCCCAATCCGGGGAGAGATCGGAGGATTGCCGCGGTGTGACTGAACGGGGCCAGGGCAAGCGTCGTCGTGCCGATGGAATTGCCGCTGGCATTGGCGATGGTAATGGAAACGGTAATCGTGACGGGGGTCGGGTTGGCGATCGCCGCCGCGGTGGTGTAGCTGGTGTCGTCGTAAATGAGCGTGTCGCCCACATTGGACGCGAGCGAAAGCGGCACCACCGCCTCCTGATCTGGAAGGCCGGGGACGCTCTGCCGGAACACTCCGTAGCCTTCCACGCCCGGCGGCAGTTGCGCCGTAACATAGCCCTGACTCAGCGTTCCGGTGTTCAGCGCTTCGAGGATTCCGGTTGCCTGGGGTGCTAGAATAAACGGCGCCTGAGCCGCGGGCAAGGGCAGAGGCGTTCCGTTGTCGGCGGTAGCGGTCAAATTGAATTGCGCGAGGGTGGTCCCGGTATTGGTGAAGTACACCGCCGAATACCAGCCTCCTCCGAACACAAACTGCGGCAACACGACCTGCGTCGTGCTGGCGGGACCAACCGCGTTGCCGGAAATATCGAGGTCGAGTCCACCGCCCGGCAGGGGATTGGGCGTGTCGCGCGAGAATCCGCTGGTCACAAGCGAGGCGGTGCCGCTGGGCGCGTTCGCGGTGATGGAGAATCCGTAGACGTGTTGGTAGGTGCCGAAATTTCCGGTGCCCCCTACGCCGATGGTCCAGACCACGGTGGTGCCGCCGTTCTTCACCTGCGCGGTCCAGAGGAGATTGCTGGCGTTCAAGGCGGCGGTGGGGAAATCGGTCGAGGTAGGTCCGGCGGCAGCGGTAACGCCCGTCAATCCGTTGAGTGTGATTGTAGTGGTGGACTGGGTAATCGAGTAATTATCTTCCGGCGCAAAGGTGAGTGTGTACACCCACGTGGCCGGACCAGCTTGCGTGTTCGTGAACGACACTGCGCCTGCTGTTTCCAAAAATCCCAGAGTCAACCCGATAGCCGATATCAGCCGAAGGTTAGATCTCATGATGAGCTAACCTTATCACAGACTGCGTTGGTGGAGGCGGCGGGAGTTGAACCCGCGTCCGAGAAAGTCTACCGCGAAAAGACTACGTGCGTTTCCGATTCGGTATTTTTCGACCGCTCCATAAGAACCGGCAAGAGGGAAGCGGCTTAGCCTGATTGGTCTCGGCTTTCAGCTCCAGACGGAAGCTTTGGGCCTATCCTGCGAAATGACGTCCTTAAACCGCGTGCAAGCCCACGGCTCAGAACGGCGACCTAATTAATTAGGCTGCGTAAGCAAACTGCTGAGTATTGGCAGTTGTTGTTTTCCGATCGTTTTACGGGAGCTCGGAACCCGGCACGACTCACCACGACAGAATCAATCCCGTCGAAACCGTTGCGCCCCCCTTCCCTTTCAGTTTAGCATCGAATGAAGAGAATGCCGCCGACCACTAAGCCGGACACCGGCACTTCGACGCGCAGCGGTTCATCCGAGCAGGACGACCTAGCGCCGCTGTTTCACGTCGTGCTGCTAAACGACGATGATCATACCTACGACTACGTGATCGAGATGCTGGCGGCGATTTTCTGCGTCTCCCCGGAAACCGCGTTCCAACATGCGGTGGAGGTGGATACCACTGGACGCACCATCGTGATGACGTGCGAGCGGGAGCAGGCGGAGTTCGGGCGCGACCAGATCCATGGATATGGCGCCGATCCCCGCATGCCGCGGTCGAAGGGTTCGATGAGCGCCATTATTGAGCCGGCCGGGCATTCCCGATAGCGAAAGCTACATCTGCTTGCCGGCGGAATAATAGCCGTCGCGGGTGACGATTTTCAGGTCCCTGTGTTTGACATGGACGACGATCTGGTGAAAGCCGGCCTCGCCGAGATTGCTCGGCGTGTAGGTAAGCATGTACTCGCTGTGCAGGGTTGCGCCGATCCGCTCGACCGCGCGTTCCAGGTCCTTTTGCGAGACGTAACTATAGGAATGGCCGCCGGTGTACCGGGCGTAGACGGTGAGTGGATTGGGAACGAAGACGCTTTTCGCGAGGTCGAAAATCTCGACCAGCGCCGGAACCCAGTTACCCATATCGGTCTGCGAATCCGTGGTGGGAGTCTGAATCACGCCCGCCGTAATCGGACGCGCTTCGGGGGGGATCGGGTTCGGACGATTATATTGCGGGGTCGCGGTCAGGTCGGAAATGATTTTCGAAATATCGATGGGATAAATGGAGACCTGCGCGAAATCCGCCGCCGAAAGCACTTCGCGGGTGGTCATTTCGCTGCCGCCATTTTTGTTTTGCGCCACCACGATGATCACGCGGCGGCGATGGGGGTCCTGGTTCCTGAGCATGTTAATCGCGCTCATAACTGCGTCGTTCACCACTGATTGCGAACTTCCCGCTTTAATTTTCTTGAGAGCCGGCGTGAGCTTATCGGGGTCCGAGGTGAAGGGCAACAGGGTCTGGATGCGATGATCGAATTCCATGACCGCGATCTCGCCCGAATCACCCAGAACTTGCAGCTCGATCAGACTGCCGAGCTTCAGAATGTTCGGAAGAAAACGCTCCACGCTGCTGTTGGCCTGGACGGCGAGGACCAGGGAAATGGGGTGCGAAGTGACATCCTCATTGATCTTTTGCGGTTTGCCGTTATCGAAGAGCTCGAAATCGTAGGGCGTCAGGCCGTTGACGAACTCTCCTTTGTGGTCGGTTACCGATACGGGGACGGCGACGAGTTTCGTGGTGGTGGAAAATTTCGCATCTTCCTGCTTCGGCGCCGGTGCGTCTTGCTTGGGCAAATCTTGCGCAGTCAGCAAAGCACCAAGACAGACCAGTGAAAGCAATTTTTGGCTCACGTTATATATGATGCGATGAGATGGCACCTAGTTTCTCCTTATGTTCTGTCCTGCCATGTAACAGATCGACTGCGTGCGGTATCAAATTATGGACCGCATTCAGTGACTCTACCGCACCGCGAGGCGAGCCGGGGAGCATCACGATGAGCGTAGTTCCTCTGGTGACTGCTCCCCCGCGCGAAAGAGAAGCGAACATGGTCGATTTCAGCCCGTGGCTGCGCATTAACTCGCCGAATCCGGGCACTTCGCGCTCGGCGATCATTTTCATGGCCTCAGGGGTGACATCGCGAGGTGCCACTCCGGTGCCGCCGGTGGTGAGAATCACGTCGCAGGTGCACAGATTCGCGACGGTCTTGGCGATCAAGGATCGTTCGTCGGGGACGAGCGTCCGGTTTGCCACCGTCCAGCCGAGTTCGATGATGCGATTTTCGAGGGCGGGTCCGGAAAGGTCCTCGCGTGTTCCTGCGGCGGCGGAATCGCTGATGGTCACGATGGCTACCTGAATATTCACCGCTTGAAATCCCCCGACTTTCCGCCGGTTTTACTCAGCAAGTAGAGGTCCTGAATCTCGATCGACTTATCGAGCGCCTTGGTCATATCGTAAACCGTCAGCGCGGCGACCGCTGCTGCTGTGAGCGCTTCCATCTCAACGCCGGTTTTGCCGGTGATCGAGACGGTCGTGGTAATCCGCACGCCGCGGGCTTCGATTTTCGCTTCCACCTCGACGTGTGAGATCAAGAGAGGGTGGCACATCGGGATCAGATCGGCAGTCTTCTTGGCGGCGGCGATTCCGGCGAAGCGGGCGACCTCGAGCGGGTTGCCCTTCGGATTTTGCGGCAGCTTTTGCAGCACGGAGGGCCGAATTTTCACGAACGCCTGGGCGGTCGCGGTGCGCCTAGTCTCGGGCTTCGCCGAAACGTCGACCATGCTGGCGTGGCCTTTTTCGTCGTAATGGGAAAGCTTTTTCATTTGAGCAAGACGCGAATATCATCGCCTTCTTTCCAGGATTCCCGATCCGCCTCCGCGACTAAGAATGCATTGGCGCGCGCCAGGGCCGGAATGTCGCCCGAGCCTTGCCATCCCACAGGCTCGATCAACGCACCATCCTTATATAGTCTAGCGGGCAAAAACCGGGTCAGGCCGGGCTTGTGGTGAAAATCGCGCGTGAGCGTGGCGCGAAGGAGAGGCAGAATCGGCTCGGCCCAGCCTGCGAGGCGTTCCACGGCCGTGCGCGCGAATAGCTCAAACGTCACCATGGTCGACGCCGGGTTTCCGGGCAATCCGAAGAAGAACTTGCTTCCGATGGCTCCGAAGACCAGCGGCTGTCCTGGTTGAATTTTTACGCGGGTGAAGAAAAATTTCGCGCCGAGATCGGCCAGCACCTGCTCCACGATGTCGTATTTTCCCGCCGAAACGCCTCCGGAGAGCAGCAGTAAATCCGATTGCAGGCCTTGTTCAATGGACGCGCGCGTCGATTCATAGGAATCGCGGGCAATGGGCAGAATCTCAGGGATCCCGCCTGCGCGCCGCACTTGCACGGCGAGCGACCAACTGTTTGAATTGCGAATCTGATGCGGCAGAGGATCGACACCCACCTCGACAATCTCATCGCCGGTCGGTAGAATCGCGATGCGCGGCTGGCGGAATACGGAGACGCGCTCTCGCCCGACCATGGCGAGAACACCCGTTTCCGCGAATCCGATTTTCTGGCCGGCTTGAAGAACGATCCCGCCGCGCTTGGCTTCGTTCCCTTGCCGCGTAAAATTCTCGCCCGGATTAATGGAGCCGGAAATCGCCACACGATTTTCATGACGGGTAACGTGCTCCACCATCACCACCGCGTCGGTGCCGCGCGGCAGCGGGGCTCCGGTCATGATTTCGACCGTTGTTCCCGAGCTCACTTCATTTTCGGAGACGGCTCCGGCGCGCACTTCGCCGACGACTGTCAGTTCTCCCGGAACGTCCGATGCGCGCACCGCGAACCCGTCGCGAGTCGAGCGTGCGAAGGGAGGATAATCTCGATCGGCGGCCACGTCTTCAGCGAGGATGCGGCCGACTGCGTCCAGCACATGCACTTCTTCCCGCCGGCCTCGCGCCGGCGCAACTTCGCGCAGGACACACTCGCGAGCCTGGTCGAACGTCATATGCCGACGATTGTATGTCTTTTAATGGCGACCGCTTTCCCGGTCGAATCGTCGACGGTCACGATCACCGAGTGCAGCTCCGCGCCATGCCGCGCCGCTTCCATCCGGACGGGCATTTGGGTGAGGAATTTTTGCAGAATGATATCTTTATCGACGCCGATTACGCCCGTGTAGGGACCCGTCATTCCGACGTCGGTTTGATACGCCGTGCCTCCGGGCAGAATGCGCGTATCGGCGGTCGGGATGTGGGTATGGGTGCCGACCATCGCCGATACCCGGCCGTCCAGATACCAACCCATGGCGACTTTTTCGCTGGTCAGCTCAGCATGAAAATCGACGAACCGAACCTTGACTTCAGGACGCAGCTCGGCGAGCAGCGCATCGGCTTTTCGAAATGGATCATCGGTTGAAGGCATATAGGCGCGGCCTTGCAGATTGATGATCGCGCAATCGACTCCGTTGCGGGCTTCCACGACGACGATGCCTGCGCCGGGCAGCTCCGCCACATAATTCGCCGGACGCAGCAGGCGCGGCTGGCGGGCGAAATAATCGTAAATCTCGCGCTTATCCCAAATATGATTGCCGCTGGTGAGCACGTCGAGGCCGTGGCCAAACAGCTCGTCGGCGAGCTGCGGCGTAATGCCGAAGCCTCCGGCGGAATTTTCGGCGTTGGCGATGGAAAGGTCGATTTTTTCCGAAGCGACGATTTCCTTCAAATGACGGGCGACGATGTGGCGGCCAGGCGAGGCAAAAATATCACCGATAAAAAGTAAATTGGTCAAGAGATTTACAGAGCCGCGACTACAAGGAGCGGTTTGTCTTTTTAGGAGCGCACCACACAGCCGTCCCAGTCTCCGTCATTTGACCCCAGACAACAAGGGGGGAATCCTCCGCGCGCCATTAGGCGTCTCCAAGGCAGGTTACCCCACCGGAGCTGGCTCACCGGCGCGAAATCGAGCCGGACTCCATGACATTGAGCATTGGATCAATTTTTGAAGACCGTACACCAACCTAGCAGGAACGCTCCTGATCGATCATAGCAGACGGCGCGTCAGGACTCATTTCGGAATCCCCTTCCTGACGGTCGGGGTTCGGTTGGGGAACTGTGTACGCGCTACGGACTCCTTCGGCTTGTAACAAGAGTAGAGGAAGGGATATGCAGGCGGTTTCGGTGTTAAAGTGTCGTATAAAGGAGTTTTCATGTCCAACTCCACTAGACGCGATTTCATAAAGGCCAGCGTTGCCGCGACCGCGCTCTCCGCCGTTGCCGCACCCACGAAACGCCTTGCTACCGATTGGGTAACCCTCGGCAAATCGAACGTGAAGGTCACCCGGCTTGCGTTTGGCACCGGAACCAGCAGCGGTGCGGTGCAGCGAAGTCTGGGACAGGAGGGGTTCACTCGCCTGGTCCGCCATGCCTACGACAACGGCATCCGATTTTTTGAAACTGCGGAGTCGTATCACGGGATGGCGGAGATGCTGGCCATCGCGCTGAAGGGTTTGCCGCGCGACAGCTACCGGCTGATGACCAAGTACAGCACGCCTCCGACGGGCGATCCGGCGGCGAAGATCGACCTGTTCCGGCAGCAGCTCGGCACCGAATATATCGACATTCTGCTGCTGCACTGCCTGCGCCCGCCCACTTGGGCGACCGATTATAAGGGTCTGCAAGACCAGTTTGCGGAGGCCAAGAGCAAGAAAGTGATTCTGTGCCATGGCGCGTCGATTCACGGCCTTCCGGCGCTCCGAACCATCCCCGGCAACGAGTTTCTCGATATCGCCATGATCCGCATGAATCATAAGGGCGCGCACATGGACACGCCGGAGATGAGGGACGTGAGCATGCCGGGCAATGTCGACGAAGTGGTGGCGCATACGAAGAAAGTTCACGCGCAAGGAATGGGCGTGATCAGCATGAAACTGGTGGGCGAGGGCAGTTTCATCACCGCCGAGGATCGCGACGCGGCGATGAAGTTCGCGATGAACCTGGGCTGCGTCGACGCGGTGACGATCGGGTTTAAGAACACCGCGGAGATCGACGAAGCTATCGAGCGGATGAATCGCGTGATGAACGGCTAGCGGTGCCCAATCCCCGCCCTCACGGGACGGGGTTATAACCCCTGGCGACGAGTCTGTTAGTGAGATCCTTTTTCCTTGGCCAGCCACTCTATGTAAGCCACTTCGGCGCGCGCTACCGCTGCCTTGTATCCTTCGGGGTCGACAAAAGTATCGGGGCTGTACGCCTGTCCCGGCTTCCATTTTTCGTGGAGCCCGTATTGCCCTGCGTGCGAGGATAGGAAAATATCGCAGGACAGCTTTTTTTGCTCGCGGAAAGTACGGGCGTAATCGTCCGAAATCTGCGGGTACTTTTTGTTTCCGATCAGCAGCGTCCCTGGGTTGATGGACCCAATATTCGCGATCAGCACGTGATAATTGCGCCCATTTTCGGCGATCGTAAGGCCATAGCTGACGCTGCCGCGAGTGTGGCCGGGATGCGAGTACGCCGTCAAATCGGTTCCACCGAGCGAGATCTTTTGGCCGTCCTTGATGCGGCCGTCGACCTTCACCGGGGTGAAGCGATACTCCGCCGTCGCCCATAGCGGATCGCTCTTGCCGCCGTCTTCGAGCACCGGCGCATCCCCATCGGTCGCCAGCAGTTTCGCGCCGGTCAAGCGCTTCATCTCCGCCATTCCGGCAACGTGATCGTTGTGAGCCTGCGTGGTCAGCAGGATCTTGGTGTCCTCAAATTTAAAGCCCAACGACTCGATGCTGGCCCGGATCATCGGCACCGAACTGTCCATGCCGGTGTTGATCAAAATATTCCCTTGGGGCGTCGCGATCAGGAAGCAGGCAAGGTCGTAGGTGCCAACGTAATAGACATTTCCAATCACGCGATGGGCGGGAAACGGCTTGATCCAATCGGGGTTGGGTTGAGCGGAGGCCCAGATCGCGGTGGCGAGGAGGATAAGAAAACGCATCACTATGAGTCTAGCGAACCAGAGTCAGCTTTCCGTCGGCTCCAAATTCCAGCACCGAATCGTATTTCGCCAACTCCTCCGGCCCCGGAGGCGACGGCAATCTGCGCGACATTGTGATCGAGACGGTAGGATCGTCCCAGGCCAGTTCGGAGATGAACGTCATATCCCAGCCGTCTATCCAAGGATCGTTGACCACGATGACGCGGCTGCCCGGCTTCGGCTTAAAATGAAGCTCCTTCAATTGCGTGATCACGCCCCAGGTTTTTTCCTGACCCTTAAAGAAAACCTGCGGCTGGTCTTTCCAATACCAGATCGTGCGATGCAGGTAAACAAGCAACAGCGCGGCCACGCTGATCCGTGCGGCCCATTTTGAATATTTCCACGACGGAGTCCAAATGGACGCGACCAGAGTCGGGATCAGAAACGCCCATCCGAACAGGGGCAGCAGCAGGCTGCTTCCGCCGCGCGTGACGATGAACGAGATCGGCAGGGTCGCGGTTAGAACGAAAAAGGCGCCCCAGCGCACGGCCGCGCTGCGGTGGGAAAACAGCAGCAATAACGCGAGATCGATGGCGAGCAAGGCTCCTCGGGAGCCGAAGAAAAACTCATAGAAAAAGCTCTTCCCGTAAGCGAGGTTGTTATCCAGATAGCGATCTTTGGAGAGAACAATCTTGTACGCTTCGAGGTTCGAAAGCGGATTGGGGCCGAGGATTTTACCGGCGGTATAAATCGCAGCGAACGCGATCAGCAGCAGCGGCACCAGCCCCTCCCGTTTCCAGCTTCGCGGCCAGCCGTGAAACATCACTTCATAAGTGAGAACGGAGCCCGCGATGATCACGCTGATCTCTTTTGAATCGAGCGCCGCGGCGAACAACAACACCATCGCCGATGCTTGCCAGGCGCTGGGAATGTCTCCACGATCGCGAATGCGAATGTAGAGGAACAGCACCAGCATCGAAAAAAAACGAGCCAGAATGTCGTAAATCGTGTCCGTGCCGAAATAAACATCGACCATGGTGGCGTGGGCGCAACAAATGATCCCGGTCACGAGAGCGATGGCGCGGGATTTCGTCAGCAACTCCGCGACCAGGTAGCTGAGCCAGACTCCCGCGAAAAGAAACGCCAATGCGAGGATCCGGTAGGGCAGCGGATTCAGCCCGAACATCCTAAACAGGGACATGTAAAAAAGACCGCCCAGGGGCCGGACCGCGATCCAGAACCGCAGGTTATCGAGGAGCGTGAGCCACCAGCCCCTGGTCCAATAGGCTCCGATATTCATCATGTCGTCGGCGGCGAAGTGGGTCCGCACTCCCTCGCGGGCAAAATATAGAAAATACGCGAGGATAGCCAGGAAAGCGGCCGCCGTCTTCCATCGATTGTTCATCGTCAAAAATCAGTTTAATTCATCGCACTTCCCTGGCCGCCCTGCTAAAATAGAGTCAGCGCGATCCCTCCGGACGCGTTCCTCTTAAGGAGCTCAAGCTTGGCAGATCCACAGGACCCGACCACTCCGCCCTCCGGCGGCCAAATGCCGCTCGGTGGTGACGGCGGTGGAAAAAACCTGATTCCGATCAATATCGAAGATGAGATGAAGCGGTCGTATCTCGATTACGCGATGAGCGTGATCATTGGCCGCGCTCTCCCCGATGTGCGCGACGGGCTGAAACCGGTCCATCGGCGCATCCTTTTTGGAATGCATGAGTTGGGGCTGCATTACAATCGCCCGACCCGCAAGTGCGCCAAAATCGCCGGTGAAGTGCTGGGTAAATATCACCCGCATGGCGATATCCCGGTTTATGACGCGTTGGTGCGCATGGCGCAACCTTTTTCCCTGCGCTATCCGTTAGTGGACGGGCAAGGAAATTTCGGCTCAGTCGATGGCGACCCGCCCGCGGCGATGCGGTATACGGAAGCTCGGTTGTCGCGTATCGCGGCTTCCATGCTGGAGGATATCGATAAGGAAACGGTCGATTTCAGGCCTAATTACGACGAAAGCGAAGTCGAACCCGAAGTTCTTCCAGCGCGCGTGCCGAACCTGCTGATCAACGGCAGCGAAGGAATCGCGGTCGGCATGGCGAGCAAGATTCCGCCGCATAACCTCACTGAAATTATTGAAGCGTGCATTCTGCTAATCAACAATCCGGCGACGCCCCTTTCGAAAATTATCGAGGTGGTGCAGGGTCCTGATTTTCCCACCGGCGGCCTGATTCTGGGTCGCGACGGCATCTACGATTACTTCACGAAGGGCCGCGGATCGGTAAAAATTCGCGCCAAAGCGGCGACCGAAACCTTCGGCAAGGACCGCGAAGCGATTGTTGTCACGGAGCTTCCCTACCAGGTGAATAAAGCGCGTCTGATTGAATACGCGGCCAGCTTGGTGAACGAGAAAAAGCTGGAAGGAATTTCCAACATCCGCGACGAAAGCGATCGCGACGGCATGCGCATCGTCTTTGAGCTGAAGCGCGACGAGCAAGCCGAGGTTGTCCTCAATAACCTCTACAAACAAACGCAGATGCAGATCAGCTTCGGCGTGATCATGCTGGCGATTGTAAACCAGCAGCCCAAGGAAATGGGCCTGGTGGAGGTGATGAAGCGGTTCCTGGAACATCGCGCCGATGTCGTCCGCCGCCGCACCGATTATTTACTGCGCAAAGCCCGCGAGCGCGAGCACATTTTGCTGGGATTCAAGAAGGCGCTCGATAATCTGGATGCGGTCATTCAACTGATCCGCGCTGCGAAAACCCCCAAGGAAGCCCGTGAAGGCCTGATCAATACCTTCGAATTCACCGAGCGCCAGGCGCAGGCCATTATCGAACTGCAGCTCCAGCGGCTCACCGGCATGGAGCAACAGAAGATTATCGAAGAATTAGCCGATATCCAGGTCAGAATTGGTGAATATTTGGAGATTTTAGGCTCCGAAAAGGTGCTGAAAAGCGTCATTATCAAGGAATTAAGAGAGGTCCAGAAGGACTTTGGAGACGAGCGTCGCACCCAGATTATCGAAGATACGGGCGAGATCAAACTCGAAGATCTCGTTCAGATGGAAGATGTTGCCGTTACCGTAACCCGCGGCGGCTATCTAAAACGCACCGCCGTCGACACCTATCGCCGCCAAACCCGTGGAGGCAAAGGCCGAATTGGAATGTCGACGCGCGCGGAAGATGTAGTCGAGCATTTAATTGTCGCGTCGACGCACGCTTATTTGCTCATATTCACCAATAAAGGACGAGTTTATTGGCTTAAAATCTATACGATTCCCGATGCGGGGACTACTGGAAAGGGCAAACATGCCTCCGGCCTGTTGGCGCTACAGCCTGACGAATCGGCCACGGCGTTCCTGCCGGTGAAGGAATTCGTACCCGGCAAGTTCATCGTGATGGTGACCAAGCAGGGCGTGATCAAGAAGTGCGAGCTTACTGAATTCGACAATCCGATGTCGCGTGGCATCATCGCTCTCGGATTGGATGAAGGGGACGAACTTCTTGCCGCGCGGCTGACGACAGGCGAAGAGTACATGTTCCTCGGCACGCATGAAGGGATGGCTTGCCGGTTCAAGGAAAGCGACGTTCGGCCGATGGGCAGACCGGCGCGCGGTGTTCGCGGCATGGAACTGGAAGAGGGCGATTACCTGGTGGGAGCGGAAGTGGTGCCGAAGGAAGGGCTGATGCTCTCGATTTCAGAGAACGGCTTTGGCAAACGCACGCCTCTGGTGGATTACCGACTGACGGCGCGCGGACGCAAGGGCGTCATCAATATGAAGACGACTCCGCGGGTGGGCAAGGTAGTGGGCATTCTTTCGGTGAAGGAAGATTCCGAATTGATGATCATCACTAAGCAGGGGCAGATCATTCGTATCGATTCGGGCGGCATTCGTCAGGCCGGGCGCTCGACGCAAGGCGTGAAGCTGGTGAACGTCGAAGCAGGCGATCAGGTGGCCGCGGCGAGTCTGATTCCGGATACCGTCGTGGTGGAAGCGCCGGGCGACGGTCAGGAGGATCTGCCGCTTCAGTAAGGCGTCCGATCAATTCGCGGGAGCGATGGTAGCGGCGATCTTCTTTACCAGGTCATCTTGGCCGCCGGGGGATACGTTGATGGTGGCGAAGCATTGGCCTCCGGTGCGCGGGACTTTTACCGTCCATTGCGTCGACAGGCGGCCGTCTTTGAGCTTTAACTGCTTGGCTTGGTAAAACACGCGCGTGGTGGAGTTTTCCACAAATTTCTCGATGTTCATCATCTTTCCCACTGACTCCATGATGGGCTTGACGGGCGAAGTCGAGCTGTAGACTGCCACTTCAACCGCATCTCCGGGGCCCTTTCCAAGGCCGGGAAAGCTGGGATCAGCCTTGAAATCACCGGGCGCGCCGACCTGGCAGACTTTTTTCTGATCCTTCAGCGTGATCCATCCCGAAGGAATGGAGTCGAGGAAAAAAGCGAACAGCAAGACGAGAGTAAACATGATAACCAGCTCACGATTCTATAACACTCCGCGAGTATACTGAAGTTTATGGGGCAAGTTTCCCTGATCGTCGATCAATCCGCTTTGGCCGAGAAGCAAGAGCGGCTGCTTGCCTTGTTGCGCGACTTGTCGAGCGTGATCGTTGCCTATTCGGGGGGCGCCGATTCAGCGTATCTTGCTTGGGCCGCGCATCGAGCCCTGGGTGACAGCTCCATCGCGATCACCGCGGACTCGGCTTCTCTTCCCGATTCGCACAAGGCCGACGCCGAGGAATTTGCGCGTGAGCACGGGTTTCGTCACGAGTACATCGCGACTCACGAGTTTGATAATCCGGACTATGTGAAGAACGATCGCAACCGGTGTTTTCACTGCAAGGACGAATTATTCACACGCCTGGATGAAGTGGCTCAGGAGCGCGGCATCGCCCATGTGATTTACGGAGTGAATGTCGACGATCTGGGCGATTATCGCCCCGGTCAAAGAGCGGCGAAGCTGCATCAGGTGAAGGCTCCGCTGGTGGATGCCGGGCTGACGAAATCCGAGATTCGGGAGCTATCGAAACGAGCGGGACTGAAGACCTGGGACCGTCCCGCCTCCGCGTGCTTAAGCTCGCGCATTCCATATGGGACGCCAGTGACGATTCAAAACGTGAAGACCGTGGATCGAGGCGAGGATGCGATCCGGGCGCTCGGGTTCCGGCAATTTCGCGTGCGATTCCACGGCGACGTAGTGCGAATCGAGATCGCGCCGGAGGAGCTGGAGCGAGCGATGACCCTGGAGATGTCTCGCGCGTTTACGGGGATTTTCAAGAAGCTTGGGTTTCATTACGTAACGCTGGATTTGGAAGGGTATCGGCAGGGGTCGTTGAACGCGGTGTTAGGGTGATAGTAACGTTTGGCTGCGGTAGAGGCTCATGCGTTTCATGAATACAGTTTATCAGCGTTGCCCCGTTCTGCCTTCGAAATAACCAGCGCGACCGCGATAACGACCAGCGATCCGATCACGTTGTACCAAAGGAATTTTATCGACGTAAATCGCGCTGTCGCGAAAATGGCTAGTTCGCCGGCGATGACTCCGTAGAACGCCGCAGTGCCCTGCACCTTTTTGGCGAAGAAAGCCAGAACAAAAACGCCTAGCAAGCCTCCATAAAATAGAGAGCCGACTTGGTTCACGGCTTCGATCAGCGCGCCGAAGTTGTAGGCGAAAGTGGCGAAGATGGTCGCGAATGCTCCCCAGAATAGGGTCGCGGCGCGCGATGCGATTAAGTAATGATGATCCGATGCGCCCGGACGGAAGTGGCGTTTATAAATATCGATGACGGTCACAGTGGCGAGCGAGTTGATTTCACCCGAACTGGACGACATCGCCGCCGTGAAAATTACGGCGAGGACGAGTCCGACCACTCCCGCGGGCAGATAACGCATCACGAAGGTCAGGAAAATATAATTGGTGTCGTTCTCAGTCGATAGCTTTAGCGCGTCGGCTCGCGCACCGTCGAGATCCTTCTGCGCGGCTTGGAATTTCTGTTGCGCGGCGGTCCGGGACGACTCATCCCGCGCATCTTTATACTCAAGCGCCGCGGCGCGGCGATGATCGAATGCGCCGTCATATCGCGATTCAATGCCGGGGAATTGCGGAGTCTTCTGCACCCGCGCCATCTCGACAGGATGAAACAGCAGCGGTGGCTTATCGAATAAAAAAAAGACGAAGACCATGGCGCCGATGTATAAAATCAAAAACTGCATCGGTACTTTCGCCATGGCGTTGAACAACAAACTGAGGCGTGACTGGCCGATCGATTTCCCGGTCAGGTAACGCTGCACCTGGCTCTGATCGGTGCCGAAATAGGCGAGCGCAAGGAACGCTCCACCGATGACGCCGCTCCACAGGTTGTATCGATCTTTCCAATCGAAGTGCAGCACAACCGCGTTTAATTTCCCCGCTGCGCCCGCCAGTTTCGCCGCATCCAGGAAAGAAACGCCGGGCGGGAGCAAGTGAATCGCAATGCAGAGTGCAAGAATCAGAGATGCGAGAATCACCATCATTTGCGGGACGTCGGCCCAGGTGATCGCCTTAATGCCGCCCATGGTGGTGAACAGAATCACGACGCAGCCCATGATGATAGAGGTCCACAGGAACGGCAGGTGCAGAATCGCGCTGAGTACGATCGCGGGCGCGGCCAAGGCGATGCCTGCGCTGAGCCCTCGCTCAATCAAAAAAATCACCGATACTAACGCGCGGGTTTTCGCGTCAAAGCGCTGCTCCAGATACTCATACGCGGTATAAACTTTCGCGCGATGAAAAATGGGGACGACCGTGGCGGAGAGAATTACCATGGCGATGGGCAGGCCGAAATAGACCTGCACGAAGCGCATTCCATCGACGTAGGCTTGGCCGGGGGTCGAAATAAATGTGATCGCGCCGGCCTGCGTGGCCATGATGGAGAGTCCCATGGCGTACCAGGGCATCGTTTTTCCGGCGAGCAAAAACTGGTTCACGGTATTGGATCCGCGACCTCGCCAGAGACCGTAAGAGATGAGCAGGACCAGCCACGAAACGAGGACAATCCAATCGAGAGGTCTCATGGCGCGAAGTGAACGGTGAACAGGTAGAACGCGAAGATCACGAGCGCGAGTTCCAACAAAATCAGTGTGTAGACGCGCGACCAGCGGCCAAGGATCGGAGGCGGTTCGTCTTTGATTTCGTCTGGCACTATGATCCTGTAGGAGGCATTACTCTCGAAAACATCCACAAGACTCCGCTGTGGTCACGGCTCGGTTCATGGCGCTTTAACCGCGCTCAGCATATTCGCGAAAATCCGGAATGCGCCGGGGACGCCGGCGGGCAATTCGCGAAACCAGGAGTAAGCGGAAAAGATGTAGACACCTTTCCCATACTTCGTATAGAGCATGCCGCCGGCCATCGGCTGTTCGCCGGGGTCGTGCGATTCGAGGATGCTTTGATATTTCGGGTCCCATTCATTGGCGAAGTAGAGGCCGCGCTCCTGCACCCATCCATCGAAATCGCGCTGCGTGATTTCGTTGGGCGAATGGAGCACGGGATTCTGCGGATTGGGAAACGTAACGGGAGCCTCCTCTACCGTCACGCGGTCGCGGCTCACCTTAATAGGATAGGGACCGATGTGATCGAGCTGCGCTGGATTGCCTCCGAACGGTCCGCCTTCGAGCACGTTGTACTGGACGACGACGGTTCCTCCATTTTGTGCGTAATCGAACAGGCGCTGATAGTTCGCGCGGAGGTCGGGACGCGTGTTGAAGGCGCGCACGCCGGTGACAATGGCGTCGTATTTCGAAAGATCGGCGCGAACCAGATCGTCCGGGGAAAGAAGCGTCACTTCACAACCGATCTGGCGTAGCGCGGGCTGCACTTCATCGCCGGCGCCGACGATATAGCCGATATTTTTCGCCAGCGTGCCGATGCTGGCGCGGACCAGTTTCGCATCGGAGGCCGGGAAAAGCGTCTGCACCGGAATGTGTGGATACTCGATCACCTCCGTACCCGATGAAACTTTTTGATCGCCCACGGTAGCGATGGCGCGCACCTGGCTGAGCGCGTCCGCGGAGGGCGGAGTGATGGTGAAACTGGCGGTGGTTTGCTCATCGACCGCGGAGAGATCGAAGTGCCGCGACGCGGGTTCGACGCGCCAGCCTTCGGGAGCGTCAAGATTCACATCGCCTGACGCTTTTGCGATGTTCGCCTTGACCATCACGTCGATTTTGCGCGGCGCGCCGGACCCAAAGACCAAGGCTTGCTCCGGAAGCTGCACACCAACCGGCGGCACGATCGCGAGCGGGCGGAGTTTCTCACCGTAAACACGATCAATGTAGCGATATTCCACAGGACGGGTGAGATCGATTTCGGTGGCGGCGATTTTCACGCGGAAATGCGCTTCCAGCACAGGCGGATTTTCGGGAAGACCGATCATGCGCGGATCGGGCACGCGGTACATCGCGCCATCCTTCGGCTCCGCCAGCCAATAAGGTTGTGAATCGGGCTGCGATGATGGAACGGGCACCGTGAGCGAATACAAGCTCGGCTGATTGTAAACCAGCGTGGCCGGGGCGAGGTCGAGCGAAGGCACTCCCTCCATGCCGGTGACCTTCACGCCGAGCAGCGTGGCCTGCACGGGAACACGCGCCAGCGCGGTGATGGCGATCTTCACATTCGTGCCCGGCGTCGCCTGATACTTATCCGCCGCCGCGTCGAGCCAGAGGCCGGAGATCAAGGCGATCGTCTCGTCGATCTCGCCCAGCTTGCGGACCGCGAGGGGGTCTTTTAAGGAAAGAATCTTCGCGCGGGCTTCGACGAGAAGAGGCAATAATGTTTCGGCGTGACGGCCCGCGAAGGTGTCACGCGCCTTTTCAATGATCGCAGCGACATCCTTGCCGCCGGCCACTCGCGACCAGGAAATATCGATTCCTTCGAAGATATCTTTGGTCGCGCGATCGCCCGCAATGGTGATGAGGTAATTTTTGGTCGAGCCTTTTCGTTCAGCGGCGCCCATGCCTTGGGAGCGGTGCTGGCTGCGGCTCATGCCGGCGATTTCGCCATAAGAATAGCCCAGCTCGGGAGAATATTCGCCGAGATCGACTGCGAGTTTATCCTTGATGGAGGCCTCTTCCTTCTCCTGCTCGGCGGTAAAAGCGAAGGTGTTCCACAGCAGGCGCTTGGCCTGCCAGGGCTGGACCCATTGCAACTGCTCAGGAAATCTCGACGGATCGGCGGCGGCGGAAAAGGCCTCTTTCCCGAGGATCGCCGACGCCTGATGATGGCCGTGGCCATCCCTCGGCGTACCCGAAAAGCGGAGCACGATCACGTCGGGACGGAAGCGGCGAATGTTCCACACGACATCGCCGAGCACTTTTTCGCGAGGCCATTTGGTGAACGTCTCAGCGGCGGTTTTCGAAAATCCAAAATCGATGGCGCGGGTGAAGAACTGCTCGGCGCCATCAATGCGGCGCGCGGCGAGAAGCTCCTGAGTGCGGATCATGCCGAGCTCATCGCCCTGTTCGCTACCGATGAGATTTTGTCCGCCCTCACCTCGCGTGAGTGATAAGTACGCCGTTCGCAGATGCAGTCCGCGCGAAAAATAGGCTAAGAGGGCCGTATTTTCGTCATCGGGATGAGCGGCGATCATCATCACGCTGCCGATGGTATCGAGCCGTTCCAGTGCCTGCCGGATTTCGACTTCACCCGAAAGGTTGCGCTGAGCATGAAGAGGACTCAGCAACAGGGCACAAAAAAAGACCACGCTGGTTCGAAGTTTCACAGTTGAATCCCTAATATAGCAGCCGGGATTGCGTGATCGACTGAACACAAATGTGCGCGTAACCGTCGCGATTTCCGGCACTGAGACCCGACGCGTTACTTTACTTTTCCCAAGGCCGTGGAGCCGCGCCCTTGTCGCGATCGACGACGCGATCGTAGAGATGCTCGTCGGTGGTGGTTCCGAGCGACACATTGTACAGACTGGTCAGCCCGAGACCTTCGCGCAGATCCTCATCGAAGGCGTGTAGTTCTTTCAAGTGCTTCGCGAGCGCTGGCAACTCCTCGCCCGAAGGCGTGCGCACGAACATCTGGTAGCCGCGGTTGACCAGCTCGCCGATCTCATCGCCCACCAGCACGCCCGCCTTGCCGATCTTCACCTTGCCGTCGCCCAGATTGTCGACAATCGCGCCGACGCATCCGCGCGTCACCCGGGCAGTGCCGGAAGATTGGCGGATACTCTGAAATCCGAACTGCTTCAGATTTGCAATGCGGTCTTCAAATGTCGATTGGTGAACCTTGTCGCGGCGAAAGAACATACGATCTTCATTATAATGCGTGAGTGCCCTATATTCTTTCCCTGGATGAAGGAACTACCAGCGCCCGTGCCGCGCTTTACGATCACGAAGGTCGCCGCGTCGCGATGGAATCCAGCCCGATCGATTGCGTTTATCCGCATCCAGGGTGGGTGGAACAGGACGCCAACGCCATCTGGCGCGCGCAGCTCGATGCCACGCGCAGAACGCTGAGTGCCGCGCGGGCTACGGCGCGCGATGTCGCGGCAATCGGCATCACCAATCAGAGAGAGACCACCGTGGTCTGGGATCGCCGCACGGGGGAGCCGGTCGCGCCCGCCATCGTCTGGCAGTGCCGCCGCACGGCCGCGTATTGCGACGCCCTCAAACCGCGCGAAACCATCGAACGTAAAACCGGACTGGTGATCGACGCCTATTTTTCCGCCAGCAAGATTCGCTGGATTCTCGATCATGTGCCCCCGGCAGATCTTCTGTTCGGCAACGTCGACACGTGGTTGATCTGGAAGCTGACCAACGGCGCGTCGCACGTCACCGATTTCACCAACGCGTCGCGCACCATGTTGATGAACCTCGCGACCGGCGATTGGGATGACGAGCTGCTCTCCATTTTCGGAGTGCCGCGCGAAATGATGCCGAAAATCGTGGCCTCATCGGGGATTTGTGGGATCGCGGCGGCCGAGCATCTGGGTGGCGAGATTCCCATCGCGGGCATCGCCGGTGATCAGCAGGCCGCGTTGTTCGGGCAGGCGTGCTTTTCTCCCGGTCTCTCGAAAAATACCTATGGCACCGGATGCTTTGCCTTGATGCATTCCGGCAATTCCGCGCCTGTATCGAAGAATCGACTTCTGGCCACGCGCGCGGCATCTCCCGACGGCTCAGCGCAATTTGCGGTCGAAGGAAGCGTCTTTATCGCCGGCGCGGCCGTGCAATGGCTGCGCGACAAGATGCAGATTATCTCGACCGCCGCGGAGTCCGAAACCCTCGCTGCTTCGGTGCCCGATACCGGTGGCGCCTATTTCGTTCCCGCCTTCGTGGGGCTCGGCGCGCCGCACTGGGACTCTTCTGCGCGAGGTATTTTCAGCGGCATCACCGCTGGAACGGATCGGCCCCGAATGGTTCGCGCCGCGCTGGAAAGCATTGCCTATCAGACGCGCGAACTCGTGGAGGCAATGGAATCCGACAGTGGGCACAAATTGAAAGAGCTTCGCGTCGATGGCGGCGCAACCGCGAATAATTTTCTGATGCAGTTTCAGGCCGATATTCTAGGCTCGCCACTCGTTCGACCCGCCGACGTCGAAACCACAGCCTTGGGCGCGGCGTATTTAGCCGGCCTCGCCACCGGCTTTTTCAAGAGTCTGGCTGAGATCCAAACATTCTGGCGCGCCGAACGAGTGTTCGAGCCGCAAATGAGTAAAGATCAGCGCGAGGAATTGTTTAAAGGATGGAAGATCGCCGTAGCTCGCTGCCGGATGACGTAAGTCAACAATCTGCCCCAGCATAAATCTCCGCCGCGATACGAAATGTATTCGCATGCGCCTCCGCCGTCAATTCAATTGGCTTTGAATATCCGCCGCCCAGCGTGATCACCAACGGCAGTTTGCGCTTGGCACACTCCCCGATCACCCGCCGGTCCCGAGCCTTCAATCCCTCCTCAGTCAGCGCCAATCGCCCCAGCACGTCGCTTGCAAGCGCATCGACACCGGAGAGATAAAATACGATCTCCGGCGCAAATTCAAACACCCGCGGCAGCACGGAATCGAGCGCCCGCAAATACTCCTCGTCTCCTGTTTTATCCACAAGCTCTACATCGATCTTGCTGCGCTGCTTACGAAACGGAAAATTATTCGCGCCATGCAAAGAAATCGTCAGAACATCAGGATCATGCTCGAAAAAATGTGCCGTGCCATCGCCTTGATGAACATCGAGATCGACCACCGCGGCTCGTTTGGGACGGTAAAAATGAATCGCAATCGCCACATCGTTGAATACGCAAAATCCCGATCCCTCCGTGCGAAACGCGTGATGCGTCCCGCCCGCCAGCGTGCCTCCGAATCCCGTCTCGATCGCATCCCGCGTCGCAGCCAGAGTGCCTCCAGCGGACGCGAGCGTGCGCCTCACCAATCCTTCCGACCAAGGAAATCCGATGCGGCGCATCGCGCTCGATGACAGCGTCCCGTTGACGAACTGTGCGATGTACTCCGGATCGTGGGCCAGCGCAATCGTCTCGACCGCGGCGGGCTCGGCCGGCTCCAATTGCCAGAAACCGTCCTTCATTAGACGCTCCCGCAGCAGGCGATACTTCGCCATCGGAAATTTGTGTCCGTCAGGTAATGGAATTTCGAAGTGATCGCAATAAAACAGTCTCACCGCTTTACCGATGAGACAAATCCCGCACGATGATGTCTTTGAATCGCATGTTGCCGCGCCCGCCCGAATGCAGTTGCAGAGCCAGCGGTCCATCATCGCTCTCCGGCTTCGGATCCGTGTAATCCACCATAATTACGCCATTCAGCCGCGCGATGTAATGATTGCCCACCACCATCAACAGATACTCGTTCCAGTCGCCCAGCCTGACTACCGATTCATTTTCAGGCGACGGCCACACAATCCAACCGCGCTTCTGTTCATACACACCACCCGTGTGTTTGCCCAACGTGCAATCGATTTCAAACTGCGGACCTTTCGTCACATCGGCGGTTCCCGGCTTGAACCACGTATGGAAAAATACGCCGCTATTGCCGTCGCCTTCGCACTTGAACCGCAGCGACATCTGAAAATCTTTGTAGCTTTTCTCCGTCTGCAAGTAGCCGTAATCTTTCGTCACCGCGATCCCGTGCAGCACGCCATTCGGTTCCGGCTCCCACTTCTCGTGACCGACGTTGACCCACCCCGTCAGATCCTTGCCGTTGTAGAGCGAAACCCAATCCTCGCCCGGAGGCTTCGGCGACTGCATGAGGAGACTGGCGGCCAAAATGAAAGGAAACATGAAAAACAGTGTATCGCGCTACGCGACCCCTAACTCTTTCCCAATCGCGTCCGCGATCGCATGCGCGTGATGCGTCACTCGGTCGATCGCCGGACCCTCCACCATCACTCGCGCCAGCGGCTCGGTTCCCGAAAATCGCACCACCACGCGGCCGCTCGCGCCGAATTCCGATTCCGCTCGCCGAATTCCAGCATTGACGCTTTCGAGCTCCGCCAGCGGACGCCGCTCCTTCACGCGCACATTCACCAGCAATTGTGGATAAGAAACGAAGGCCGAGCTCAACCCATCCAGATCCTGCCCTGATTCGCGCATCACTTCCAGCACCCGCAGCGCCGTCAGCAATCCGTCGCCGGTGGTCGCGTAATCGCGAAAAATGACGTGCCCCGATTGTTCGCCGCCCAACGGAGCATTGCGCTTCACCATCTCCTCCAGCACGTATTTATCGCCCACCGGCGTTCGCACCAATCCAATGCCGTGCGCCCGCAGAGCGACCTCCAACCCCAGGTTCGACATCACCGTCGCGATCACTTCCGTCAATCGCCCGCGCGCGTGAAGAGGCAGCGCCGTCACCAGCAGCACCGCATCGCCATCCACCACTTTTCCCGAATGCGAAATGAACATCGCCCGATCCGCATCGCCGTCAAACGCCACCCCCAGATCGGCGCGCGTCTCGATCACGCGTTCGCGCAAACTCTCCAGATGCTGCGAACCGCAGTGCAGATTGATATTCTTCCCGTCCGGGGAGCAATGGATGCAATCGACCGTCGCACCCAGCCGTTCGAACAATGCCGGCGCCAGATACGTCGCCGCTCCGTTCGACCCGTCCACCACCAGCCGCAATCCGCCGAGCCCACCTGGCAACGTTGCGGCCAAATCGTCGATATACGCCTGATCCAGGCCTTCATCCGTCGTCAGTTTTGCCGGCTCAGGCGACTCGCCGCTTTCCAGCCACGCGAAAATATCCTGCTCGATCGCGTGCTCCTGCTCATCTGGAAGCTTGAAGCCCGAATGATCGATAATTTTGATCCCGTTGTCGTGATACGGATTGTGCGACGCCGAAATCATCACGCCCGCAGCGAATGGACCGGTGCGCGCAACATGGGCGATGCCCGGCGTCGTGATCAGCCCGGCAAATCGCGCCCGCGCGCCGCTTTTTTCCAAGCCTCCCGCCACCTGCGCCGCAATCCACGGCCCGGATTCCCGTGTATCCATGCCGATCACGACCTCCGGATCAAGATGATGCTGGCCGATCCATTTCCCCAGCGCCACTCCCACCGCGAACGTGGTCGCGGGGTCCAGAGGCGGCTCGCCCGCCACGCCGCGCATGCCGTCTGTTCCAAACAATTTTCTCATTATTCGTTTTTCCCGATCACCAGCTTCACCGTCACCACCGGCGAAACTTCGAAGCGCACCTGCGGGTCGGAGATGAACGCGTTCACTTTCATCTCCTGATTCGCCCTCACCCCGCTCAAGTCAAGCGCATCCGTCTCCGCGCCGGCAACCGTGTTCACGCGCCCCTCCGGCCCCGCGATTCGCAATTTGTCCGGCACCGTTTCCTGGCTCACGATACGATAACCCGCCGGCGGCTGCGCATAAATGCGAACGTTCACCGGCACCTCCCGCGATACCAGCCTGGCGAATCGCACCCGCAGTTGCGATGGCACGGACCGCAGAAAAGTCACGCCCTGCGGCAGGTGAAAATCCGCGTCGGACAATGTGAACGTCCGCTCTCCCGGTCCCTTGACGTCGGCCAGATCCAGCAGCACCGCCATCTCCTCTAATCGATCCGGCGACAATTTTCCCGACGGCCCACGCAGTTCCACCCGCACTTGATCCAGCGCATCGCTACCAATCAGCAGCCCGTGCGGCAGACTCTTATAAAGGATCGGCGCGGTGTGCGTCGTTACCAGTTCCGGCTCGCCCAGAATGGCCAGCCATAGCAGAACCGCCAGTGCCAGCGATCCCGCCTTCCAGCCGAAATTACGCGTGAACAGCTTCACGGCTCGACTCCGTTCCATTGCGGCTCAATCGTTCGCTCGCGATGTTTACCGGAAGTGGCGATCGTCAGCCGTTCCCGCACGCGGTCGATCGATACGTCCGGTTCCAGTTCGCCGCGTGCCGCCATCGAGATCTGCCCGGTCTCTTCGGAAACCACCAGCGAAAGACAATCCGTCTCTTCCGTGACTCCGATCGCCGCGCGATGCCGTGTGCCGTGCTTGCGCAGCATCCCCGGATTCATCGTCAGCGGAAGAAAGCACGCGGCCGCGGCGATGTGTTCCCCTTGCAGGATCACCGCGCCGTCGTGCAGGGCGCCGCCCGGTTGAAAAATCGCGCACAACAGATCGCGGGAAACGTTGGCGTTCAGCGCAACTCCACTCTCGATGAAGGTTCGCAGCCCGATGTCGCGTTCCACCACGATCAGCGCGCCCATCTTCAATTCCGACATCTGCTCCACCGCCAGCAGAATTTCGTCCACCACTTCGCGCCGCTCCAGTTGTCCTCCCAATC
>JBEKPC010000028.1:0-41319 GCA_049521155.1 Bryobacteraceae bacterium | reverse complement strand
AGGTGGCGAGCGTCAGCGAGCCGGAGGGGGCGCCCCTTCCACTATGCTGCGCATGGTCCCTCTCCCCCGCTTTGCGGGGGAGGATAGGTCAAGGCGCCGCAAGCCCGCCTTTGTCTTCAATGAATTTTGCGATCTCGTCGACGCCTTTGCCGGCGCGAGTGCGACGCTATTCCTTGCCATTGGGCTGTTCCTCCGTGGACGTCAACGAGAAGAAGAGGAAGCCATTCCACTTCGTTCCAGTCACCTCGTGGGCGATGGCACTGAGGGACCGGTAGATCTCGCCGTCGAACTCAAACCCATTCACCAGGATCTTCACGATGACTCGGCGGCCCTTATATTCGCGTTCCAGATAGGTTCCCGGCGGAGGCAACCGCGCGTCGAGGGCGCTGGCCACCTTGCGGCTGACGCTCAGTTTGGGGTCCAGGGTGGCGTCTGGCCCGAACTTGGTCTTGGGTGCCCGGATGCGCAGGTCTGCATCGTTGGCAATTTCCAGCGCGCGGCGGCGCGCACGTTCGGAAAGGCCGCCTTCGGCGATTGCCTGGATGCGCCAGGCGATCCTCCGAAACAGGAACTGTTTGTGACTCGATCGGGACTCCTCGAGGAACACCTCAAGATACTTCTGGCGAAGCTGGCCGACTGGCATCGTGCTCAGCTCGTCAATCCCCTTCCGCATCGCGGTCTCCACTTCGTTCTCCATTCTCATGGCAGTTAACCTCATGTCCATGACGGCTCGAAGTTTCGGAATTAGCAAGTGGAGGGGCGGCTCGCCGGAGTTGTTCCCGATGCCGGAGGTAGCCGGCGGCAAGGATACTGGCGATGGATCGCAAATCTTCAGTCGGAATTCCCAAGACGATTACCTCGCTGTGGATTGGCACCACAACGAAAGTCCGCCTTGCGGTCGTTCCGCTGTCGAGCGGCTGCTGGAGAGTGCGAATCACCCTCCGCTGTAAACATACGCAAGGAGTTCGAAAAGTGGAAACCGAGAAGTTCACCGCGTTAACCGCGAGTGGGCGTTCTCCCGAGAGACGGAGAAGTCCGGCGGAGGTGCGCCGCAGGAGGCTCACCGGGCCGACGACAACGGTTCTCCGAGGCCGGAACGAGAGAATAGGATCGTCTGGAAATGCATGGCGGAATTGGGGATATCTAGCGGGACTACGGCAGGCGCGGAAAGAGCGATGGCGTCAACCAAGAGGGCGGTGGCGTTCGGAGAGAAATAGTTTGGCTCCTCGGGTAGGATTCGAACCTACAACCCTTCGGTTAACAGCCGAATGCTCTACCATTGAGCTACCGAGGAACAATACTGGAAGGCTTTTTTATTACACCAAACCGAGCCCGCTCTGTCAATCCTCCCGCTCTCCGCGCCGTAGATAAGCGTCGTTTTTCGTCAGCCAGTCTTCGCGAAGCGGCGAAAAAATGTCCAGGTCCAACGTATCTTCCAGCGCCACCGCCCGATGTGGAACGTTCGACGGGATGTGCAGCACCTCGCCTTTCCGCACCACCACTTCCCTGCCCTCCAGCTCGAACTTCAGCGCGCCTTCTAGAATATAGGTGATCTGTTCGCTCTCATGATGATGCTCCGGCACCACCGCGTCCTTTTTCAGAAATACCTGAGCCACCATCGCCTTCTCGCCGCTAATTACCTTGCGTGAGATCACGTCGCTCATCGTTTCCAGCTCTACCTCGTCCCATTTGAAAAATTTCATAAGAGTTTCTCCATCGTATCTCGAACTTGCCCCCACGCCGCCGTGCGCGGATCGATCAACTCAAAATGTCCCGCGCCGTCCGGCGCCGTCAGCGTACAATCGTCTCCGCTCTGGCGCGCCGCCGCCACATACCCGCGACTCATCGACATCGGCGCCACCTCGTCCCGATCCCCGTGAATCACGCGTTGCCGCACTCTCAACGGAACCATCTCGATCGGCGACGCGGCGCGATAGCGCTCCGGCACCTCCGCCGGGGATCCGCCTAGAAAATCTGCCACTACGTTCCCGCTCAGCTTCCATTCCCACGCTTTTCTCAGGTCCGCCACAGGCGCCAGGGGGACAACCCCTCGCAACGAGATTATATTTTGCTTGGCGAGCCACAATACCAATTGCCCTCCCGCGGAATGCCCCGTCGCAACCACCCGCCTCATATCCAAAGATTGCTCCTTCGCGATCTTTTCCAAGTGCCCCGCCCCTGCCTGGATATCATCGAACGTCCCCGGAAATCCCCCGCCCGCATTCCCGAGCCTTCGATACTCCAGGCTCCACGCGGCGATCCCCGCCTTCGCCAACGCAACACAAAAATGCCCAATATGCCGCAAATCGTAGCGCGCGCGCCAGTATCCGCCATGAATCACGATTGCCACCGGATGCGGCCCTCTACCCTCCGGCAGGTACAATTCGCCAAATTGAAATTCATCGCTGCCGTAAGCGAGGTGGACGCCCGGCGGAGCCGCCGGAATTTCGAGAATGCTCTGCGCCGTGAGTGCCTGCGGCCTGAGCAATGTGCCGGGCACGCCGAACAGAGTGCGTCTCGATATCACCAGTCAATTCTAACGTCTTCGTCGATTTCCCTTTCCGTTGTATGATGCTCAAGGGGAAAAGATAATTCATGTCCAGTCCGACGCCGCCGAATATGCAGCCGCAGGGCCAACCGCCCGTCGCCAAGAAAACCAGCGTTTGGGTCTGGATTCTTGGCGGAATCGCCATTTTCCTGTTTGCCATCACGCTCACCTGCGGAGTCATTGGCTACATGGGCATGCGCATGATTAAGAGCGCCGGCTTCGATTCGGAATTGATGAAGCGCAACCCTGGCCTGGCCATGGCAAAGATGGTCACCGCCATGAATCCGGATCTCGAAACGGTCAAGACCAACGACCGCGAAGGCACCATCGTGGTGCGTGAAAGGTCCACCGGCAAAGTCATGACGATGAGGTTCGATCCCGACACCAAGAAGATGGTTGTCACCACCGACGATGGCAAGCAGGCCAGCGTCACAATAGATAATAATGGCGTCTCGGCACAGTCGGCCGATGGCACCGTAAAATTCGGCGGCGCTACCGGATCCAACGCGCCCGCCTGGGTGCCCGTTTATCCCGGCTCATCTCCGCAGGGCACCAGCGCCGAGGGTTCCCAGAATACCTTCACCTTTAAATCGAACGATCCGGCCACGAAAATCCTCACCTACTATACAGACCAGCTCAAAGCCGCTGGATTCAACATCAATATGAGCTCTAACACAGATCAGGGCGGCATGGTGCTGGCGTCCGACGAGGGGAAGAAGCACACCATCACCGTCAGCGTGGGAACTTCCTCCGACGGTACAGAAACCGCCGTCACCGCTATCGAGAAGAAGTAAAACTCTACCCGATGTTGCTGGCTCCAACTATCCTAGGACGGCCATTCCTGGCTGCATTCTTAGCGGTCCTCCCTCTCTGGTCCGCCGACGCCATCATTCTCGATTGCGCCCATGAAAGCCGCGTCTTCCGGGAGACCCGCCACTTTCGTATTTTCCTTCCGCCGGACTACGAATCCTCCACCCTCCGCTATCCCGTCGTTTACTGGTTTCACGGCTTCGGCGAGCGTTACAATCAAGGCCCCGCCAACAAAGAATACGACCGCGGTAACGATTATAACGGCGACAACATCGCCAACTTCGTCGCCAGCCACGACGTGATCGTCGTAAAGCCGGACGGCTACAATCCGCGCACTCTCAACGACGACTATCCGCGCCCCTACAACATCGGCCCGGTTGAAACCGACCGTCAGTTCCCGCTCTATTTTCCGGAGCTGGTCGCGTTGATCGACGCCCATTACCGTACCATCCCCGATCGCGAGCATCGCGCCACCAGCGGCCTCTCGATGGGCGGATTCATGTCATATTGGATCGCCGGGAAATACCCGGACCTGGTTTCGAGCGCCTCAAATTTTATGGGATCGTGCGAATTCCTGGTCGGTCCGCGCGACTTCCCCGCTGAGTACCGGCATGAGGAAATGCGGGAAAATTATGCCGGAGTCCGCACCCGTCTGGTCACCGGCACGCGCGATTTCATCCAGTTTTACCATCGGCAATTGAACCAGTTCTGGACCATGCCCACGCATGAATCCGAAGAATTCGATTTCGACCACGGGACACCAGGAATAGCCAAAACACTGGCCTTTCACATGGATGCCTTCGCCGCGCCGCTTCCCCGCCCTGAAGTCTGGAGCCACGCCGATGTCTATCCGGGCTTCTCCGTCTGGGACTGGACCGTCGAGAGCGACCGCAAGCAGCCCGGCTTCACTTCGATCGACAGCGTATCCCGGACCGGCTTCCATTCGACCGTTCGGGAGTGGCTTCCCGGCGGCCGCGTACTCCGCGATGTGCATCTGAAAGTCACCACCGCGCGCCTGTACCGGAAAAATTCACGAGTCCCGGTCACCACCATTCGCCTGCGCGACAACTTTATCCAGCGGGAGCATCTGTTCGCCGACGTGGAAGGCCGCCTGCATCTCGACCTCGATGGCGACGAGTATCAGGTGCGAATCGGCCGCGGATTGGTCCCACGATCGATCGATACGCCGCCGCTGCCGACCGCGCCCGTCAGCACAGATTTCCAAATCTCCGACCATCGCACGCTCCAAATATTTCAGCATGCCATCGAGCCGAAGACCCTGACGCTCGGTCAAGGAAATGGGGACGGGAAGGCGAACCCCGGCGAACAAATCGCCATTCTATTCCCCGATGGCGACGCCTACCGCGCGGCCGAGCTCTTTTCCGACGATCCCTGCGCCGATTTGACCACACGCATCTCAGACAACTGGTCCGACTACGATTCGGTAGGCGCGTCGGCCAAATACACGCTGGCAAAAATCAGCCCTACCTGCCCTTCCGGCCACATTATAAAGATGCAAGCCCGCGCGCTGCTTCCCAACAAACCCAATCACAAGATCCGGGAAGCCACTATAGAACTCCAGGTAACCCGCTAATTCTCCTGGGTGCTGCTACCCTTGAATTTCATGAACCCTCAGCAACAGGACCAGCCAAAGCCACCGATCCCCGGCGTGAATCGCCTTATCGCCATCGGTTCCGGGAAAGGAGGCGTGGGTAAAACCACCGTTTCCGTGAATTTGGCCATTTCACTCGCCCGTTTGGGGCGCCGCGTCGGTCTTCTCGACGCCGATGTCTACGGCCCCAACGTCCCTCTGATGATGGGCGTAAATCAAACCCCAAACGCCCTTGGCGAACGTATTCAACCCCTCGAGAAATACGGCGTGCGCCTGATGTCGATGGGATTTCTGAATCCCGGCGACAAGCCGCTGGTGTGGCGTGGGCCGATGCTGCACAGCGTGATCCAGCAATTCCTCCGCGGCGTCGATTGGGGTGAGCTCGACTATCTCCTGATCGACCTGCCTCCCGGCACCGGCGACGTAGCTCTCTCGCTGATCCAGACCGCTCCGCTTTCGGGAGCCGTCGTCGTCACCACCCCATCGGATGTTTCGCTCGAAGATGCCCGCAAAGCCATCAATATGTTCGCCCAGGTCCGTGTTCCTGTGCTGGGATTGGTCGAAAATATGAGCTATCTGATCGCCCCCGGATCGGGCGAGCGCATCGATGTCTTCGGCCACGGCGGCGGTAAACGGACTGCCGAAAAGATGAGCGTGCCTTTCCTGGGCGAAATCGCGCTCGATCCGCAAGTCCGTATCGGAGGCGACAGCGGGATGCCGGTCTCCGCACACATTGGGGACGAAGAACCGCACGGCGCACCCTTTCGCGCGCTGGCCAAGCTGATCGAAGAGCGTTGTGCCTCGATGCAAAGCAGCGCTCCGAAGATTACGATTGAGGACTAGCAGCCCCACTAGAGGGCCCACGCTCGAACTACAGAACGAACCAAAGACGCCAGTTTTGGGCTGAAGTGTCATATAGATACGCGCTCGAAAATGCGGAACGAACCCAAGAGGGAGGTTTGATCTGAAGGGCCATATAGATACACATTCGAAAATACAGAACGAACCCAAAGGGGCAGTTTGAGGCTGAAGTGTCATATAGATACGCACTCGAAAATGCGGAAGGAACCCAAGAGGGCGGTTTGATTTAAAGGGCCATATGGATACACACTCGAAAATACAGAACGAACCCAACCACGAGACGGGCGGGTAGCGCTGATTGGCGCACGCGATTGAGATCGATCCCAAGATCCCTTTCTTAGGGCCTCCAGCTTTTAGGATATGCGAGGGGATGCAAGGCCAATCGCAGCAAAATCGCTAAGGTCGTAAAGACAAAGACGACTACGAAATTATTTTTCGCTGTGATGCGGCAGGGCGAAGGTTATGTAGGCGCCTTGAATGGGGGTTTGGGTGGCGGGAAGCAATCCGGCTTGGGCGGCGGCGCAGAAGACGATGTACTCGCGTCCGTTGAGTTGATAGACGGCGGGCATTCCTTCGAGAGCGGCGCTCACCTCCATCTCCCACAGCAGCTTGCCGGTTTCCACGTCGAAGGCGCGGACCTTTTTATCGCGGGTGCCGGTGAACAGTAATCCTCCGGCGGTGATGA
Source organism: Bryobacteraceae bacterium (assembly GCA_049521155.1). Taxonomy (GTDB): domain Bacteria; phylum Acidobacteriota; class Terriglobia; order Bryobacterales; family Bryobacteraceae; genus Palsa-187. The sequence continues at coordinate 34,803 of JBEKPC010000028.1, read as the reverse complement.
CGGGGCCGACTTTGGGATAGTGGGTGCCGGTGCCTTTCAGACCCTTCTCGGGAACATCGCCGAGCGCGATCTTCCACTTGATGACGCCTTCGTTCAAATCATAAGCAGTGAGCGAGGTCCAGGGCGGCGCGATGGGCGAGATGCCGTCGCTGGCGATCATAAAGCCGAAGCCGCTTAAATAACGATCGTCATCGGCCTTATCCGGTTCGAGCTTGAGGAGAGACGGGAGATCCTTGGAAACGACGACCAGCGTGCCTTTAGCGGGGTCGACGGCGGCGCCTCCCCAATTGGCTCCGCCGTTGTTGCCGGGCATTTGAATGGTTCCGCGGCGGGCGGGCGGCGTAAAAAGACCTTCATTGCGGGCGCTGAGGATCTGGTCGCGGAAGCGGGCTCGATCTTCTGGAGACAGATAGGGGCTGAGGTCGTCGACGGTGAATTTCTGGCGCGCATAGGGCGGAGGCTTGGTTGGAAAAGGCTGGGTAGGCCAAGTGGTCTCGCCCGGCATATCGGATTTGGGGACGGGGCGCTCCTCAATGGGCCAGACCGGCTGGCCTGTGACGCGGTCGAAAACCCAGACGAAGCCCTGCTTGCTGACTTGGGCGACGGCGTCGATGGCTTTCCCGTTTTGATGCAGCGTGAGAAGCTTGGGCGCAGTGGCATCGTCGTAATCCCAGATATCGTGATGCACCATCTGGAAATGCCAGAGGTGCTTGCCGGTGCGGGCGTCCAGAGCGAGCAGGCTGTCGGCGAAAAGATTGGCTCCAGCGCGATCGACTCCGTAGAAATTGTATTTCGCGCTGGCCGTAGGCGCGTAGATGATGCCGCGCTTTTCATCGAGGGAAAATTCGCTCCACACGTTGGCGCCGCCGACTTTTTTCCAGGCTTCGGGCGGCCAGGTTTCGTAACCGGGCTCGCCGGGGTGAGGGATGGTGTGAAAGGTCCAGACCAGGCGTCCGGTGCGGACGTCGAAGGCGCGGATATCGCCGGGCGCGGATCCGTATCCTTGATTGGTGGCAGAGCCGAGAATCAACAGATCCTCAAAAACGCGGCCAGGAGTGGTCGATTGCACCAGCGACAAAGTTTTGGGATCGCGGCCTAGGCCCGCCTTCAAATCGACGCTGCCGTTGGTTCCAAACGACGCGATATCCTTGCCTGTTCGCGCGTCGATGGCGTGTAAAACATGATTGCTCGCGAACAGCAGGCGGCGATCAGAGCGGTCCTTGCTTTCCCAATAGTTGATTCCACGGTTGGTGATGATCTTGATTTCAGGGCCGGAGGTATGGGTCCAGATTTCCTTGCCGCTGGCGGCGTCGAGCGCGACGATGGAATTATTTTTCGCCAGGACGTACAGGACGCTATCGACCACGAGAGGATTGAAGAAATACTTATTGTTGTCGCCGGTCGAGTAGGTCCAGGCAATTTCCAGCTTGGATACGTTCGAGCGATTGATCTGTTCGAGCGCGGAAAATTGAGAGGAATCGGAGCCGCCGCCGTAATCGGACCAGGTGGTATGAGTTTGCGCGAAGAGAGAGCAACTCAGTAGGAAAAGCAGGCGCTTCATGAGTCTTTTCATAATAGCCGCAATAAAAGTGGTTTAATTCTTCTATGGAATTCCACTGCGAGGATTTTCCACAATTCGGCGTCGTGCTTGTTCCGCCATCGGACCCCGAGTATGACCGGTTGCTGGTGGATATTGAGCGTCATGTCGGACCCGTTGATGGTCGCGATGGAGAATTTTCCGCTATTCTGATCAACCGCAGCCAACATGGAATCGCGGCGATTCAACCCATGTGGACCTTTGAGGAGGTCAATGGCCGCACCCACCGGATGTCTTTAGCAGAGGGTCGAATCCAGCCGTCCTTCTTCCCTTCGGGCTTTCCCAGAAGTCATTGAGGCGTTACGGATATTGGAGCGTAATTCTGCCGGGGTCGAAGCGATATTTGAGCAGTAGCGGCCAGCAGGTTGGCGATAATAGCGATGTTCGTCCTCCGGAGCCGGACGAAATGTGGACGGGGTTTGGCGTTGGCGCAGGGAGTGGACGCCGCTTCCAGGGCCCACTTAAAAAGGTCACGCTCAGCATGGACGGCGTGTTCTTCGAAGATGGCGGCTTCATCGGTTCCAACCGGAGGGGCCTGTGGGAGCAGATCGTCTTGAGCGCGGAAACTCACTTACGGCTGGCGAAAATCGCGAATCAGATGCATCAAGCGGGAGACTCTGCGCAGAAACTTCTTGCTGAGATCGAGACTGTCACCGGTCCTCTAACTGAATTTGTGCCGGCGCCGCCTATGGGCGAAAGGACGGAAGAAATGTATCGTCAGGAGGCACTGGAAAGGTTGGCGCGGGGGATCGCCATGACGCGAAAGATGCAGGATGACGAGCGCGCTGTAAATATGATTATGGGCTGGGGCGAGCAGTTCGCTCCACGGTTTCGTAGGCTTTGAAGCTCCCTTACGAGCCCAGCCACGAGGCGATTGTGGCGCTCAATTGCTGGACATTCCAGGCTGAAAGCTGCGCCAGCATATTGACTGCTTCGACGCTTAGATAAACCTGCTCGCCGGTGAAATAGTTCGGGAAGTTGTACAGCGGCGCCGTCGAAACCGATATCTGGGCCAGATCCTTCTGAATCCCGGCATCCGTGATCGCGTTCTGCCAGTTACTTACCGGATTGTTGTACACCCACAGCACGTCGACGACGCGGCCGGCCGCGATATTCGCTACTGGATTCGCGATCGTCACCAAGCCCTTTTGTAGATAAGCCGCCGTTGCCTTGCCCAACGTCGCGCCTCCGCCGCAACTGGCGTTGTATAAGCCGGCTTGTAACGCCGCAAAAGCTCCGGCGGAGTCGTCGAACACTTGTACGTAGCTCATATCTCCGATGCCGGCGCCTCCGTGGCCGAACAAAAGACCGACTGAGGAATCGAGCGTCAGATTCGTCGCCGTTCCGCTCAGCGGCGTCTCCGTGTTGACGAAGGCGATGATCTTGTTGGCGTTGGTTTGCGCCAGCAGTCCCAAGATTCCCGTGTTATCGAAGTCTCCGCCGTCTGAAAATCCGAGCGTGTTGTTGGACGGAGTGGTGAGTTGTCCCTCCGGCCAATAGTTGTAGGTTGGAATCACGTCCGAAGCCTTGGCTGCAAAGGATTCGACGGCGATCTTGAGCGCCACTCCCACCGCATCCGCGACCCAGGCGTCCCAGTGGAGATCGTTGATCAGGTAGTTCTCCAGGTCGGTGACGATATCGTCAATTCCTTCGTCGATAAGCTGTAACAGCAGGGATGCGAAGAAGGCGCTCGAACACCCGGCGATATCGCACAGTGAATAATTCCGGCCGGTCGAAATGGAGGCGGTCCCGGCGATGGCGCCCGGTCCGTTTAACGTCGACGTGAACCCGAAAGATTCAACGCCACCCCCGCCCTTAATGGTGCCGTCCGGACTCTGACCCAAAACACTGGTCGCGACTGGAGTCGCCTGGACCGGAATCTGCGGCGAACTCGGGAGCATCAGATTCTCGAGCAGATTCATGTTCACGATCAGCGACGGCCGCCCTGCTCGCGTCAGATAAAAATCCGATGGAGAAAGATGCGGATTATACTTTGTGATGTTCTGCGCCACCTCCGCGCTCGACAGGCTGAACATGAGGCCGGGCTGCACGAACGGGCCACTGGCATCATAGGTGGCGGAGTACAGCGCGAATGGCTTCAGCACGATTTCGCCGATTCCCGCGATCCAGAACCAGCTCCATTGAGAGGGACTCGCAAAGAACCCCGAATCCATGAGTGTTTTTAGAAATACTCCGACGTTCGCTGTGCTGAATTGCTGCGGCGTCGTCCCTAAGCAATAGGGTCCGATGTAGGAAACATTTCCCGGCGCATTGTCGGTCGGATTGCCCTTGGTGAGCGATTGCGGCGGCACGGGCTGGATCAGGAAGTCCGCGTCGGTCACGTTGGTGCCGTTAATCGTCGCCGGGAGAAAAGTATACAACACCGACGCCCAACTTCCGCCCGACACCGACGAAAGATACTGCTCCGGATCCAGAACAGGCTGTCCGTTCGGCATTGTCATCGCGTTCAACGCCGAGAGTTGTCCCAATGCGCAGGTGAGCGCGCGGGATCCGCCGCCTGAAAGACAAATCCCCAGAACCTGTTCCGTTCCGCCAGTCTGCGTCACGCCGGGATAAACCTTGGCCATTAATTGCTGCGCCATGAAAAATAATTCCCTCCCAATTCCTCAGAAATCAAAGGACCTAAGTTATCATAATTGCGGAGGATCTGGGGTGAAGTCGTTGGTGAAAAAGGCCGTGATCGGAGTCATGCGAATCCTGGTATTTCCGGCAGCGTGTCTGGCCGGCTTCGGACGATGGCATGAGCCTTACCTTTTTTTCGCCAACGCGATGGCGATCCTTCCAGGGATTCTCGGAAGTTACCTTCGAGTCGCGTACTACCACTTCACTCTCGACCGGACTGGCAAGGACTGTCACATTGGTTTCGGTTCGTATTTCGCTCATGCTCGTGCATCGCTTGGGGACAAAGTAGGGATTGGCGCCTATTGCGTGCTCGGACAGGTCGATATCGGCGAAGGGACTCAACTGGCCAGCCATGTGCAAATTGTCAGTGGATCAAGGCAGCATCGGCGCGACGAGTCCGGACAACTTACCGATGAAGGGCGCTCCTTCCGGCGGATCGCGGTAGGGCCCCATTGCTGGATCGGCGCAGGGGCTATCGTGATGGCGAACCTTGGGCGAGGGGTGACGGTCGGGGCCGGCTCCGTTGTCCCGCGCGATGTGCCCGACGGCGAGATCGTTTCCGGAAATCCTGCCCGGAATTCCGCGGTGGCGATAAAACAAGTTTAGTTAGGATCTGAAAGAATAGTTCATATGTGCGGTATCGCTGGTGTCGTGTACCGGGATTCGTCCGCGTCGGCGGAGTCAGTGGTCCGCACGATGCTGCCCCCGCTGGCCCGCCGTGGTCCAGATGCCGAAGGTTTTTTCGCCTGGCCGGGAGTAGGCTTCGGCCACCGGCGTCTGTCGATTATCGACCTGAGTCCAGCCGGCGCGCAGCCCATGCTCTCGGCCGACGGCGAGATCGGAGTCGTCTTCAATGGCTGCATCTACAATTTTCTGGAAATTCGCAGGGAGCTGGAGCAGCGCGGCCATCGATTCCGTTCGCAATGCGACACCGAAATCCTGATTGCGGGCTACCGGGAGTGGGGCATCGATACGATGCTGCCCAAGCTGCACGGCATGTTCGCTTTCGCGATCTGGGACCAGCCTCGGCGGAAACTGACGATGGCGCGGGACCGCCTGGGTGTAAAGCCTCTGGTCTATCGCATCTGGAAGGATGGAATTGCCTTCGCCTCGACGCTCGGCGCGCTCCAGGCAGGCGGATTCACGGACTCGGTGAATCCTAAAGCCGTCCTCGAGTTCCTTGACGTCGGCTTTGTGACCGACGAACAGAGCATCTATACCGGAACCAGCAAGCTTCCGGCTGGCTCGCTTCTCGAATGGGATGCCGGTAAGGTCACGGAGCGCGTTTATTGGACGCTTCCGGACGTCGACGAGTCCTCTTCGATTCGTTTTGAAGAGGCGGTAGAGGAAACGGAGCGGTTGATTATCGAGGCGGTGCGGCTCCGTCTGATTTCCGATGTTCCGATCGGCGCGCTGTTGAGCGGCGGAATCGATTCGACCCTGGTTTGCTGGGGCCTTTCCAAGCTGAACGTCGACATTCGAGCATTCACACTCGGGACTCCCGGCGATCCTGACGATGAGAGCGCCGATGCTCGGGACATCGCGCAGCGTCTGGGGATTCCGCACGAGGTCGTGCATCTTGGCGCGGATCAAAGTTTGCCGCTCGACGAGCTGACCGCGGCCTATAGTGAGCCGTTTGGAAGCTCCTCGGCGTTAGGCATGCTGCGCGTCTCGCAGGCGGTGAAACCCAAGGCGACCGTGCTCCTGACAGGCGACGGCGGCGATGATATATTTCTGGGATATTCGTTTTTTTACAACGCGTGGAAGGCCCAGAATCTATCGCGCAAATTACCGCCGGGGTCGGCGCAGGTCTGGAATGCGGTGCGTCCACTTGTGAAGCATATCCCGGCGCTGCGGCGCGCGCAAAACTTCCTCGATTACACCACCGGCGGGATCGGACCTTTTGCCCGCGTCCGCGTCGGCGTGACTTATTTTGAGGATCGCGGCATGTTTGGGGAGCTGCTGCGCGGCGGCGAAATACGCCATCGCCGAATTCCCGCATCGGTAGATTCGGCGAAAAACCTGCTGGCGGACCTGGTGCGGTTTCAGCGCCGCATGCATTTCACCTCGGAATTCATGACGAAAGTGGATGGCGGGACCATGTACCATTCGCTCGAAGCCCGATCTCCATTTCTCGACCATAAACTCTGGGAATTTGCCGCAAAACTGCCGGCGTCGATTCATTTTCACGAGGGACGACTGAAAGCGGTGTTGCGGGAAATTGTCCGCCGGCATGTAGGACCGGACGTTGCATTTCGCCAGAAGCAGGGATTCACGATTCCGGTGGAGCGCTGGCTGGCCACTAAATGGAGCAGCCACTTGCGGGAGCTGAAAGACGGATCCCTTCTGGTCAAGGACGGTTGGTTTGAGCCCGGTGTGTTGTCGGTCGCCGTGGACGATGCCCTGGCCAGGAAAGTTGTTCCCAACCAACTCTGGAGCTTGGTGGTTTTCGAACATTGGCTTCGCCGCCAAGCGACGCTCGCGGCGCAGCCAGAGCCTATCGGCGCCTGATTCGGCCTACCAAAATTATCATGAGAGGATTGCCTCGCTGAACCCACTCATTGAGGGGACAGATGAAATTAATCCTTTCGTATTGCGTGTTGCTGGCGCCGCTGCTGCTGGCGCAACAGGCGGCTCAGCCGGATGCAGTCGCGCTGAAAAACTGGGCTGTTCTAAAGCCGGCCAATGCCTCCGCTGGGACGTCGAACACTACGCTGAACACTACCGGTCTTGTGTTCATTGCGATTACGCCGTGCCGCATCATGGACACCCGATCCGGGGCCGCCGGATCGGGGGAAACAGGGCCGTTTGGACCTCCTTCGCTGCTGGGCGGCGTGTCGCGCGTGGTTCCTATTCCACAATCCAAGTGCGGAGTGCCGGTGGCTTCGGCTTACTCTTTGAACTTCACCTCTATCTCGCCGCAAGGTCAGGCTGTAGGTTTTATCGCCGCGTGGCCGGATAATATTGCGTGGCCGGGGACGGTAATTCTGAATGCTCCCCTAGGCGGGATCGTCGATAACGCGGCAGTTGTGCCTGCGGGTCCGGATGGTGGAATCTCGGTAGAGGCGACCAATAACGCGGACCTGGTAATCGACATGAACGGGTATTATATTCCTGCCGTAGCAGGCCCCCAAGGGCCGCAAGGCTCGAATGGACCGGCGGGGCCGTCCGGGCCAACCGGAGTTGCCGGTCCCACGGGCCCCTCTGGAGTGGCGGGCGCACAGGGGCCGACCGGCGTAGTCGGTCCGTCAGGACCGGCTGGTACGACAGGTCCTCAGGGTGCGACAGGACCACAGGGATTAGGCGGCCCCACGGGTCCGTCGGGACCTGCTGGAGCGACGGGTCTTCAGGGACCACTGGGTGCGACCGGGCCAGCCGGTAGCACGGGTCCGTCGGGCCCCGCCGGTGCTACGGGTCTTCAGGGACCACTAGGTGCGACCGGACCGGCCGGCGCCACGGGTCCCCTGGGTCCGACTGGTGGTACAGGTTCTCCGGGACCGGCGGGCCCGACCGGGCCGGCTGGTGCTACGGGTCCAACTGGTGGTGCGGGATCTCCTGGCGGCGCCGGTCCGGCGGGTTCAACTGGTCCCTCCGGCGCCACAGGCCCGGCAGGCGCCACAGGTCCCACAGGTCCTGCGGGGCCCGGAATTGCATTTACCGCCAATATCCTCAATCCCGGAGAAGGTGATTTCTTCTTTTCTCCAGGTGCCAGCGGCGATGCCACGGTGGGAGGAGATTGGATCACATTCGCTCAGGTCTCCGTGCCGATGCCGGTGGCCTGCACCTTCGACTCGCTCTACGTAATAGCCAACGCTGTACAAATGGGCCTGGGAGGGGGCGACGTGATCACCGTCACCCTATACAGGAACTCCGTCGCGACGGCCCTCACCGTAACGGTCACGAGTGCGGCCCCCGCAGTCGTCAGTCTCACCGGCCAGTCCGTTCCCATAGCGGCCGGGGACCTGATCGCACTCCTGGCTTCCGGACCCGGAACCACGTCAGGTTCAGATACAATCGCCGCTTCTTTACACTGCCAGTAAAACGGAGCGTGATCCAAATCGAAAAATTCACAGAAGGTACGAGGTCGCCCAACCTGATTACGACAGGTGCGACAAAGACTGTTCAGGATCGCGCAACGGCTGGTATGGTATATTTCCAAATGATTTTTTGCGAACTTTCCAAAATCCCACTGCCCCCAGCGAGCCCACCACCAGATATTGCAGTGCCTGCGAAAGCACGATGTAGCCGATCGCATCCGTGCGGCTGATGCCGAACGGAACAAGCACGCTGACCGCAACAAATTGATAGATTCCTACATAACCCGGCGTGGAAGGCAGCGCGCTCGCCAGACCCAGCCCGGCCAACAGAAGGAAAGCCACCGGCACCTCGATCTTCAGATCGACGGCGCGCGCCACGATCACTGTGAATAGCGCGTCATTCGACCAGATCACCAGCGTCATGGCGCCAAACCCGGCAAGGCGCCGCACATCGTGAAATGCCCGAATGCCCCGGATCACATGGTCAAGAATTGAGTGCATCTTTTCGCGGACCGGGCGAGGAAGCAGGCGGTCAATTAAACCATCGCCGATGTATGAAAAACGAGGCGCGAGGGCGAGCCCCAAGATCCCGCAAATCCCCAGGATCGCGAAGGGTTTAGAGGCATGCACGAGCCAATCCGGTTGCTCCGGAAGCGTCAGGAGGGCGACCGCGCTGATCGTCACGAGTGTAATCGCATCCGCGAAACGCTCCGCTAGAGCGGTCGTCAGAACATAGGCGGTGCTCAGTCCTGAGTTCGTGTGGATGATGTACGTGCGGATCAATTCGCCAGCGCGCGCCGGGAGAAAATTGTTCCCGAAATATCCCGCGCAAGTCGCCCAGAATGCGTCATACATCCTTACCGGACGTTCCGCGCACAGCAAAATCCTCCAACGCGCTGCGCGAAGAAAGAGGCCGAACGTCGCAATCGCGCAGGCGATTGCCAGCTTCCCCGGTTTCGCGTCTCCGAGGAGCTTCCAGACGCCGCGCCAGTCAATCCCTCGCAACGAAAAATACAGCAGCACCGCGGCCAGCCCAAACGCGGCCAGCGTCGAAGCCGCCTTCCACCTCGCCGGTGACCTCACCTCGAACCCCGCGCGTAAATCGTAAGCCTGGTGCCTCCCGGCAGATCCTGCGCATAAAGAATCTTGTACGCTTTTTCGAAAGACGTCATCGCCGTCACCAGTTTTCGTTGGCCACTGTCCGCTTTGCTGCGGAACAATAGCTCGTCGGTCTCGATTGTCTTTGAAGACAGCGCCAGATAGGCGATCGCGCAAGGAGGATCCTCGACCAGGCGCAGGGCGTCCGATTCCGCCACATAATCCGGTGTCACATCGAACCAGGGCAGATAAGAATAGGTTGCCGGGGGACGGTGCGAAAGGACATGCAGCAGCGGAAGGTACGGATACGCGAACAACTGCTCCCCCGGCGAGCATACCGATTGAATTACGCTGGTGGCCTGCTCCGTAGTGGCGATAGCGACGGGCGAAAGGCGCAAACCGCGCAGTTCAGGGAGACTCGAAACATGCGTCGCGTTCGTGATCGGAGGCTCGGTCCAGCTGACCCACGCGTACGGAAGCGACACTTTGAGCATGATCGCCACGATGGCCAATGTGATCGCACCCACCGTGATTCCCTGGCGCAAACCGGGCCCAACCCGCGCGGACGTGAAGCAAATCAGGAATGCCAGAGACGGAATCGCCATCGGTTGATACGCCGCCCAGGATAACGACAACATGTAACTGACCGCGAAAGAGGTCGCGCTCAAAATCCAAAATTGCTTCTGCATCTCATCGAGAGGCCCGCGCAGGCGCTCGAAAAGATAATACGCGCTGATGGCGAGACTCCCGAATAGCCCCAGGTATGTCGCCAATGGTTCGGCATTCGGAAGGAAATGCCGGCCCGTTTCAAAGGCCGCCACCGCGGCGCAGATCCATGCGAGCGGCTTCGCATAGCGCCGGTTGCTCACGATCAGCCACGCCGCGGCCAGCAATAAGATCGCAGCTATGCAAGGCTCGCGATACATTCCGTCGGCAATCGGAATTGTCAGCGGCCTTGATAAAACGCTCCACAAAGGGCCTTTGCTTCCGGTGCCCTTTCCGAAAATGGTCTGCACCGCACTCGAAAGGGCTCCGTTCGCCCACAGCCACCAGCTCACTGCGGCGACAGGAAGCACCCACCCCACGGCGAAGAACGCTGCGATCAAAACAAGCTTCGGCTTGCCCGAATAACACAGCAGGATCACCGCGAAAAGTGTCAGCGTGACTCCTACTCCCGTGGTCTGTTTCGTCATGAGCGCGAGTCCGCAGAACAGGCCGCAGAGCCACGCCGCCAAAGCTTTTCGCCGGCCCGATTCGCGCACCAGAATGCTCGTGCAGATTCCCGCCGCGACAGAGAGATAAACTGAATCGGCATGGTAGGAGGACAACGGATCGGCGTCGTCTCCACAGAACACGATCATCGAGACCACGGTCGCTAACAGCGCCGTGTTCTTCCTGAATAACGACGCCAGCCACCAGAACAACCCTGCCGCCAGGCACGTTCGCTCAACGACTCCGACCGCCCTTGGCGCCAGAAGATAAAAGCCGAATATTTTCTCCACCAACGCGGTCTTGAGCACCGTCAGTGGCGGAATCGGCAGGTAAAAATCGCGATAGGGAATGCGGCCTGCCAGAACCTGCTGCCCGTGCATCAGGAAAACTCCGTCGCTCAAGCCGGTGAAACGATTCCACCAGATCAGCAGGTACGCCAGAACGAGAATGGCTGCCGCGCATGCGCCTGGCCACGTTTTGGCCCTCCAAACACTCATATTCCGGGCCTGAACCCGAGCAATGCTTCGATCACTCGATCCTGCTGTTCGCCGGTCATGGAATGAAACAGCGGAAGAATGATCGATCGCTTTTGTGCGCATTCGCCCTCTGGAAGCGCGCCCCATTTTGCCGCGGCGCCATCCGCGTAGGCCGGCTCGAGATGCGCGCACATGATCCCTCGACGCGTGGCGATCCCCAACGCCAGCAAGGATTGCATTACTTCCGATTGGTCCCATCCATCCGGCAAACGTACGCAGAAACTCTGCCAATTGCTGCGCGCCCATTCGGGTTCGACAGGCAATCCGAAGCCGCTGCCCGCTAATCGATCGCAATACCGCTGCGCCAGAAATCTTCGGCGCTCGATGATTGCGCCGAGCCGCTCCAGTTGAACCCGGCCCACGGCGGCCTGAATATCGGTCATCCGGTAGTTATAGCCAATCTCGTCGTAGCTTTCGAAAACAACTTGCTGCGCGGAATGCCTGGCGACGTCGGAAACATTCATGGCGTGCTGACGCAGCAGCCGGAACCTCCGGTCATAGTGCGCGTCGTTGGTGGTCAGCATCCCGCCGTCGCCCGTCGTCACCAGCTTTCTCGGGTGAAACGAAAAGCACGCAATGTCGCCTCGCGGCTTGCCTATTTTTTCCCAGTTCCCGTTCCAGCGGATTTCGCTCCCAATGGCGCAGGCCGCATCTTCGATTACGGGAAGCCCGTGCCGTTCGGCAACTGCCAGAACGGACGCCAGATCGCAAGGCATCCCCATCTGATGCACGCATAGAATCGCTTTCGTTCGCGGTGAAATCGCCGCTTCGATCAGTTGCGGGTCCAGATTGAACGTATCCGGCTGAATGTCAATAAACACCGGAATCGCCCCACAATACCGGATACAGGTAGCCGTCGCGATGAACGAATGGCTCACCGTGATCACTTCGTCGCCCGCACCCACGCCCACGGCAAGCATCGCCAGATGGAGCGCCGTCGTGCAATTGGAAACCGCGCACGCATGCGCCGCCCCCACCGCTGCCCGAAACTCCGCCTCGAACGCCGCGACCTCAGGACCCTGTGTCACCCAACCTGATAGGATCGCCCGGCGCGCCGCCTCCGCTTCTTCTTCTCCCAGCAGAGGCTTGGCGACGGGAATCGCTTCAGGCATGCACTTCCTGCTTCTGGCTTTGCCACCACGCCACCAACTCGCGCAGCCCTTCCGGCAGCGTGATCTCCGATTCGAACCCCAGCAGCCGTCTCGCTTTCTGCGTACTCGCGAGCCTTCGCGGAACGCCATTCACTTTGCGCTCCGGCCCGAATTCGATCGCCGCTGTCGATCCCATCTCGGTCAGCAGCGTCTCCGCCAGTTGTTTCAGGCTGGTCTCGACCCCACTAGCGACGTTGAACACCTCGTCCGTGACATCCGCCTTCGCGGCCAGCAAATTCGCACGCGCGATATCGCGCACGTGAATAAAATCCATCGTCTGTTCGCCATCGCCGAAAATCAACGGCCCCTGCCCCGCCACGACGCGGTCCATCCATCGGATCAGGACCTCCGTGTAGGCGCCCGTCATATCCATGCGCGGACCGTACACGTTGAAATATCGCAGCGCCACGTAATTCAACCCATACATGTCATGGAAACTGCGCAGCATCCCTTCATTGAAGGCCTTCGCGGCTCCATACAAGGTGCGGTTGTTATAAGGATGCTGCGCTTCCGTCGTCGGAAATTCATCCGCCAGCCCGTACACGGATGCTGACGATGCCGCTACCACCTTTTTCACCTTCGCATTCACCGCCGCCTCCAGCACATTGAATGTTCCGCCCGACAAGACATCGAGCGCCAGCCGAGGCTCCTGCGCGCACAGCGTAATCCGGATCGCGGCCTGATGAAACACGATATCGATCCCGTCCATCAGTTCGGCGAGCAGAGCCCGATCGCGAATATCGCCGTCCACAATTTTGACAATGCCGCTCTTCTTCGCTTGCGCCAGATTCTCCATCGTGCCGCGTACGAAATTATCGACCACCACGATCTCAGCCGCCGATTCCCGCACCAGCAAATCCGCAATATGCGAGCCAATCAACCCAGCGCCGCCCGTAATTAGAAATCTCTTGTTCTTCATGTCTAGGTCCTTGTGTGCCGTAGTTGCGGCGTCCGGTGCAGCAGCCGCTTCCACCAGAAAGAAAACATATCGTGCAGTGAATGCAGGATGACTTTCGGGTTTCCCGATGTCGCCTCTCCAGCGACGCGCGGATGATATTCAATCTCGACTTCCTTTACCCGGTACCCCATGTCATAAGCGCGAATCATCGCTTCCGGCGTCACGAATGCAGCGCTGCGCGCCTCCACTCGAATCGATTCCCACACCGAGCGCGGATAAAGCTGGACAAAGTTGTAATCGCTCAGCCTGAGAGGAAACAGCAGGTGCAGCAAACATTTGTGGACGAAGGACATTAGCTTGCGGTACCGGGTATAACCCGGCCGGGAAGTCCGCGCCGCGGAGATGATATCCGCCTCGCCGCAATATTGGAGAAGCTGCGGCAGGTCGCGCAGATCGAATGGATAATCCATGGCATTGTGAGTCATCAGCTCAAAGCGCGCCTGTTGAAATCCCCGCACCACGCTTGCGCCTGATCCCATATTTCGCTCATTGTGCAAAGCGCGGATTTCCCGATGCTCGGCCGCGAGTTCGTCGGCAATTCGCCCGGTCCCGTCTTTGCTCTGATCATTGACAATGACGATTTCAAATTCGCGGCCAAGCTCTCGCATTGCCTCCAGAGCCTTCTCCATGGTGGCGCGAATATTTTTCTCTTCGTTGTACGCCGGAAAGATCACCGAGATGCCCATCACACCAGCACCTCTTTTTTTCGCTTCGCCGCGACGATCGCATTCTTAATCGAAGACACTACTTGATCCTGCTGCTCCGCTCGCAATCCCGGAAAAATCGGCAGAAAAAGCGTGTTCTTAGCCGCTGCCTCGGTGTGCGGCAACGCCTCCCGCCCCCACTGTTCGCGATAAAAAGGCGCCTGATGCAGCGGCTGAATTCCCACGCGGCAGGAGATCCCCGCCTCAGCCAGCAACCGCAGCAACTCATCACGATGAAGCGGTCCATTCGCTCGCAACCGAATCAGGTAAGACGAATAGGCGTGCGTCATGCCCTCAGGGACGTACGGCGGCTCGATTTCTTCCACGCCGCGAAACAATTCGTTATAGAGCTTCGCCTGCGCCGTTCGTTCCAGCACCATCTCATCCAGCTTGCGAAGTTGTACCAGCCCGATCGCCGCCTGCAAGTCCGTCATGCGGTAGTTGTAGCCGACCTCTTCATACTGCTGAACCAGCGTTCCCTTGGCCAGGTGCCGCTCCAAATCCGAACTCGACGCGCCCGTAGACCGTAACACCCGAGCTCTCGCGGCGAGGTTCGCGTCGTTCGTGGCGATCAGCCCTCCTTCGCCCGTCGTGATCATTTTGCGCGGATGAAAGCTGAAGCATGTTGGCGAGCCCAGCGCTCCCACTCGCTTGCCCCGATACGTCGCGCCTAGTGAACAAGCGCCATCCTCAACGATCGCCAGATTCTTCCTGCGCGCCAACTCCTGAAATGCCGCAATATCCGCTGGAAGCCCGATCTGGTGTACGACCAGAATTGCCTTCGTTCGCGAAGTAATCGCTGCCTCAGCCGACCGCGCGTCCAGATTGAAGGTTCGCGGGTCGATGTCCGCAAACACCGGCTGTCCGCCGGCGTGATGAATCGCATTCGCCGTCGCCATGCAAGTGAAAGATGGGACGATCACTTCATCGCCCGCACGCACACCGCTCAAGTGCAGCGCCAGGTGCAGCGCCGACGTGCAGGCATTCGTTGCCACGCCTTCGTCTATTCCGATCCAACCCGCCAGCGCCTTCTCGAACTCCATCACCTTCGGACCTTGGCAAATCCATCCGGATCGCAGCACGTCCGCGACCGCCTGAATTTCCTCTTCGCCAAGCCATGGCCGCAGCAAGGGAATCTGATCTTGAAAAAGATCTGGCATCACAGTACCCGTTTCCAATCGAAATCTGGAATGCGCTCCACCATGCGAGCCGGAACTCCCTGCGCAAGCACGTTCCCGGGGAGATCCCGCATCACTGCCGCGCCTGCTCCGACCACGGCTCCGGGGCCAATCCGAACTCTGTTCGTGACCGTCGCTCCCGTCGCCAGGAAACAGCATCGCTCCAGATGCGCACGTCCGCCTAAAATCGCGCCTGGCGAGAGCGCCGTGCCGTCTTCAAGAATGCAATCATGCCCCACGATCGCGCCCGTGTTGATAATGACGTGATTTCCCACCCGCACGTCCGTACCGATAACCGCTCGCGCTCCCACAAAATTTCCGTAGCCCATCTCTACCCCACCCGCGATTACCGCCGATGGATGAATCGCATTCGCCAGCCGCATACCCCGCTCCACAATCGCCGACCCCAGCCGAATTCTCTCCAAAGGATTTCCCAGCGCCACTATCATTTCCACGCTTTCGCAGCCGCTCGCAAGCGCTGTATCCAATCCACCGATGACCTCCGCGCCATTGATGCGCGTACCCATCAGTGCCGCATTGTCGTCGAGAAAGCAAATCGACAGGTATCGTCCGCCGGCGCGAAGCACATCCAGAACAACCCTGCCTTGCGCACCCGCTCCGACAATCCATGCTTTTGAAGGAGCGTTCATGTTAGACTCCCACCGCCGCCGCAGCCACTGCCCCCGCCGCCTGCCGCACCTGCTCTTCAGTCAACTCCGGGAACATCGGCAGCGATAAAACTTCATTCGCCGCACGCTCCGCATGCGGAAAATCCCCGAGCTTATAGGCGCTATCCGCATACGCCTTCTGCAAGTGAACCGGAATCGGATAGTGAATGCCCGTTTGCACTCCCTGCGCGTTCAGCTCCTGCGCCAACGCCTCGCGCGACCCCGTTCGGATGGCGTACACGTGGTACACGTGACGGGAATAATCCATCTCCACCGGCGTCGCCACATCCGCGCCCGCCAGGTATTCGGTATAAAGAGCCGCGTTCGTCCGCCGCGCCTCCGTCCAGCGCTCCAGATGCTTCAGCTTCACGCCCAGAATCGCGCCCTGCATTCCTTCCAGCCGATAGTTGAACCCGCGCAAGTCGTGATGATATTTGCGGGACTGTCCCCAATCCCTCAACGTGCGAATGGCCTTCGCACAATCGTCGTTGTTGGTCGTCACCGCGCCGCCTTCGCCGTAGGCGCCCAGATTTTTCCCCGGATAGAAGCTGAAACATCCCATATCGCCGATCGAACCCACGCGGCGGCCTTTGTATTCGGCTCCGTGCGCCTGTGCCGCGTCCTCAATCACGATCAGATTGTGTCTCTTCGCAATGGCAAGAATCGGATCCATGTCGGCCGGCTGTCCGTAAAGATGGACCGGCAGAATCGCTTTCGTCCGCGCCGTGATTGCTTCCTCAATACGCGCCGGATCGATGGTGAACGATGCCGGATCGATATCCACATAGACCGGCCGGGCACCGCAATAGTGAATCGCCGCCGCCGTCGCCACGAAGGTGAACGGAGTCGTAATCACTTCATCGCCCGCACCCACTCCCGCCGCAAGCAGCGCCAGATGAAGCGCGCTGGTCCCGGAGTTCACCCCCATCGCGTGGGTCGCGCCGCAGTACGCCGCGAAATCCTTTTCGAACGCCTCGACGTATTTCCCCAGAATGAACTGGCTGCTCTCGAGCACCGCGAACACCGCTGCATCGATCTCCGGCTTGATGCTGAGATACTGCGCTTTCAAATCGACAAATGGAATCATACGGCGGTCCCAATATGCTGCGGAATGTAGCCGAGGAACTTGTCCGCCCCAACCCCTAAATCGATCACGCCCCCCCGGTTTTTCAGCGATTGCGTCGCCGCTTCCAGCAGCTCCACCACTCGCAATCCTGATTCGCCGTCGGTCAAAGGCTTCCGGCCATGTTCGATGCTGTCGATGAATTCCAGCGCTTCCCCGCGCAGCGCCTCCTGATTATCCAGCAGAGGCGCAAACATATCTCCCGCGCGATAATTCACGCGCATCTGATACAGCGCTTCGGGCGATTCCGCGATCGACACGCCTTTGTCGTAGACCTTTACTTTTTCCGCACCTTCCACGTCGTCGTAAACCACCATCTTGCGGCTGCCTCCGATCAGTGTGCGCCGGATCTTCATCGGCGCCAGCCAGTTCACATGGACGTGGGCGATCGAATTATCGGAATAATAAACCGTCAGATACGCGATGTCTTCCGGCTGCCCGGCAAAATGCTTCATCCCCGTAGCCGACACCGCCACCGGAGTCGATTTCCAGATATGGTCTAGAATCGCCAGATCGTGCACCGCCAGATCCCACATCACGTCCAGCCCGCTCTGAAATAATCCCAGGTTGATGCGAACTGAATCGTAATAGAGCAGCTTGCCCAGGTCCCCCGCTTCGATCAGCTCGCTGATCTTCCGCACCGCGCCCGCATAGACGAATACGTGACCGGCCATCAACACACGGCGATGCTTCTCCGCCAGATCCACCAGCCTCCGAGCTTGTTCGGCCGACGCCGCCAGCGGCTTTTCGACGAACACGTGCTTGCCGCATCGCAGCGCCTCCGCCGCCAGTTCGAAATGGGTAGGCACCGGCGTCGCAATCACGACGGCATCGATTTCGGGGTCGTGAATCAGGTCGAACCCGGAGCGGATCAGCTTTGCTCCCGGCGCGCGGCGTCCGGCCAGCGCCAATCGATCCGCCGATCCGTCGCTCACCGCAACCACTTTGGCGCGCTCGCACTCCATAAAATTGCGGACCAGGTTCGGACCCCAATACCCGTATCCAATCACGCCGATCTTCACCATCACATCGCTCCCTTATCCCGCCGCTCCCGCACATCGCCGATCTGTTTCGCCGGATTCCCGGCCACGATCGCAAAGTCCGGTACATCGCGCGTCACCACCGCGCCCGCGCCCACCAGCGCCTGCTCTCCGATCGTGATGCCGCATAAAATCGTCGCGTTGCTCCCCACCGCTGCGCGCGCCCGCACCAGCGTCGGTATGCATTCCCAATCTGAGGCGTTCTTGAGCTCGCCCCCGGCATTCACCGCCGCCGGATAGCGGTCGTTGACGAACATTACTCCGTGTCCGATGAAAACGCCGTCCTCGATCCGTACGCCGGAACAAATAAAACTATGGCTCGAAATCTTGCAGTTGCCGCCAATGTTCGCGTCCCTCTGGATTTCGACAAATGCGCCCACCCGCGTCCCGTCGCCGATCGTGCAACCGTAGAGATTCACCAGCTCCGGCTGAAAAATCACCACGTTCTTGCCCAACGACACGTCTGGACTGATCACTCCTTTAATATTCGGCGGGGAGGATTCGCAAGTTTAGTGTGGGAGCCGGAAATTCGCCGTAAATGCCGAGAAATGAACGAGGAAGAGCCCCTGTGGCACTCATTTCCGCCACACCGTTTGCTATAACATACGAATGCGCCCAAAAGATTACGCACCCCGGCCCGCGCACCTCAGATGGCTCCTCGATTCTGACCCGGCCATCCGTTGGCAGGTGATGAGGGACCTTACCGGCGAACCACCCGACGCGATTCGAGCCGAGCGGTCTCGCGTCGCGACCGAAGGCTGGGGAGCCCAACTTCTTGCCGCCCAGTCTCCTTCTGGTCACTGGGGCTGGGGCCCTCCCGGATGGAGGGCGGATCTGCCGAAGGGAGACCGGGCCTTGCTGATTACTCTCTATGCTCTCGTCGTCTTGAAGGACCTCGGTCTCGACCCTGCCAGCAAGCAGGCTCGGAAAATGATCGACCGCGTCGACCAGAGGCTGGTGTTTAAGTGGCTCGATAACCGGCCTTTCCTTCATGGCGAAACGGAGCCCTGTATCAACGGCAGAATTCTTGCCGTGGGTTCGTATTTCAAGGAACCGAACGACGCACTGGCCAGGCAACTCCTGGGCGAGCAGCTCGCCGATGGCGGCTGGAACTGCGAAGCGCCCAAAAGCCGGTGCTCTTCGTTCCACTCAACTATCTGCGTGCTCGAAGGATTGCTCGATTACGAACGAGCGGGGCGCAAATCGGCAGCCGTCACGAAAGCTCGCAAGAGGGCCGAGAAATATCTACTCGATCGCCGCATGTTCCGCTCGCTCCGAACTGGCGAAATCATCAACAAACGCTGGCTTCGCTTCTCGTTCCCGCCGTTTTGGCATTACGACGTCTTGCGTGGACTCGATTATCTGCGGAATGCGGGAATCAAACCCGACAGCCGAGTCAGTGAGGCGATCGAAATCGTGAAGGACCGGCGCCACCAGAACGGACGCTGGCCGCTCAATCTGCTGCATCCCGACCATATTCCATTGGAGATGGAGACCGCCGTCGGCAGCGCCAGCCGCTGGAATACACTGCGGGCTCTCCGAGTTCTACGTTGGTTTAATCAAATCAAGGATACTTCGATCACCGGCGACTGACGCAGCGTCTGATAGACGACGCAATAGCGCTCCGTCAGGCGCAGCAGAGTCGCAAGTTGTTCCGCGGAAGCATCCGTATCAAGCACAAATGCCAGCCGGATGCTTTGGAAGCCGACGTTCGCATCCTTAGAAACCCCGAGCGTTCCCCGAAAATCCAGGTCGCCTTCGGCACGGACCGTGCCGCCGCGCAGATTCACCCCAATGGCAGTCGCCACCGCCGCCATCGTGACCCCGGCGCACGCTGCCAGCGCCTCCAGCAGCATGTCACCGGAGCAGGCGAACGCCCCGCTACCGCCCGTCGCCGGATGCAAGCCCGCCTCGACCAGCGCCTTGCCGGTCTGGACGCTGCACGTGACTCCTTCGCCGATTCGTCCTTCCGCCTTGAGCGTAATCAGCGCCGCCTCCGGCTCTCCCTTGTAGCGTTCCTTCAGCGGAGCCTGCAAGGCTCTAAGTTCGTCCATGTTCATTGCTCAATTATGCAGGATCCCAACCGTATGCATGCAAGCGAACACAAGAGCGTACTGGAGTTTCATAGAGCGCTCCGATCTTAACATTTGCGTCGAACAAAGGTCGCGGAATTTTCGTTATGACCAGCAGATGGAAACCTACGACTGGGCATGGGTCGAAAAGCAAGTCGATCAGACGGTGGAAGTTTGGCAACGCGCCGCGGGCGTATCGGCTCCGCACGCACGACGTTACAACCCGGCAGAGCAACGAGTAAAGGAAGCCGCATACGATGAAGCCCTGTCGGAAGTAGAGGATGCTTTACGAACCCCGCCCGGCGTCCAAGACCGGATTACCGCCGCATTCGGACGCTTCTCCGCCAACGCGCTGGGCCTGGACGCCGAAGCCACCGACCTGCTCAGGAACGGATTCCTGCCGGTCGGTAAATCGCTCGCTCGATGGGCCCGCCGTTTCGACCCCGGCCTGAGCATGGCGGATATCATCCAGGCCGCCCGCAATGCCTGGACCGCCTGTGGTTTGCAGCCTCTCCTGGGCGTCCCTATTGCCCTGACGCCCTCCATTCTCGGATACAGCCTGCTCTACCCGTACAGCGACAATCTTCTCGATGATCAGGACATTTCGCACGACGCAAAGCTGGCCTTCAGTCACCGTTTTCGACGGCGTCTGCTCGGCGAAATGCTGCCTGCCGAAGATCATCGCGAACGCAGTATGTGGACCTTGGTCGCCTTAGTCGAGGAGCAATATCCGCGCCCCCTCTATCCGAATGTTTTTGAATGTCTGCTCACGATCCATCGCGCCCAGGAACGCAGCGTCGGGCAGGTACACAGCGGCCAAGCTTTTTCGGATGCCGATTGCTTGCGAGTCAGTTGCGCCAAAGGAGGCAGTTCGGTCCTCGCCGACGCCTGCCTCGCTTATGGATCTCTCACCAATCAGGAAAGCCAATTCGCATTCGAGTGGGGTGTGCTGTTGCAATTGGGAGACGATTTGCAGGATATACGTCAGGATTTGCAGTGCTGCTCAATGACCCTGTTCTCTCGCACAGCGGATGCCGGACGGCCTCTCGATGGCCTCACCATCCAGCTCCTGCGTTTCAGCGAGCATGTGGAGAAGCGAATGGAGAACCTGCCCGCCGGCACCGCCGTTTTCAAGCAACTGCTCGCGATGAGTTGGCGGTCGCTCATTATCGGCGCCGTGGCGGATTCCCGGGAATTCTTTTCACCAGCTTTTTTGCGCGAAGCAGAACAGTTTTCTCCTTTCGGATTCGATTTTCTCCGCACGAGAAAAGATCGATTGGCCAGCCGCCGCGGCCTCCACGGAAAACTGTTCAGCGCTCTTCTCGGCTCCAGCCAGGACTTCGACGACCATTTGCCATCGCCTCTTCAACCTGCCAGTCCCCATTTTGTCGCCCAGGAAGTCTAAACTCGGCCCCGCCACCTATGCCACAATGGCGCATGCGTTTTGTACTCGTTTCGTTATTTTGTGTGCGCGTCTGGGCAGCCGACACCATGCCTCCCGCAGCCGAACAACGCCTGGCGCGGGAGATCTACAAGGAAATGATCGAGGTGAAGTCCGGGTTTACCACCGGGACCACCACGCCCATCGCCGAATCGGTCGCGGCTCGATTCAAAGCCGCCGGATTCCCGGCCAGCGACATCTTTGTAGGTGGCGCCATCCCGACCAAGGCCAACGTAGTGGTGCGTTATCACGGCACCGGCGCGCACAAGCCGATCCTCCTGCTGGCCCACATCGATGTGGTGGAAGCCAAGCGCGAGGATTGGACTGTCGATCCTTTCACCTTTCTCGAAAAGGACGGCTACTTCTACGGGCGCGGCACTGCGGACGATAAAGCGCAGGCCGCCGTCTGGGTCTCGACCCTGCTGCGATTCAAGCGCGAAGGCTACAAGCCTGACCGCGACCTCATCCTCGCTCTGACCGCCGATGAAGAAGGCGGCGGACCCTATAACGGCGTCGATTGGCTACTGAAAACACATCGCAACCTGATTGAATCCGAATTCGCCCTCAACGAAGGCGCGCGCGGCATGCTCGTCGATGGCAAGCGCGTCGAAAACGATATGGGACTGGCGGAAAAGCAGTTCGTGAATTTACGCTGGGAGGTTCGCAATAAAGGCGGCCACAGCGCGCGCCCTATACGCGACAATGCCATCTACCACCTCGCCGACGCCCTGCACCGCCTCGCCGACTTCGAGTTCGACTTCCACTTGAACGAAATTACCCGCGAGTATTTCCGCCAAGCGGCCAAGACCACCTCAGGCCAATTGGCCGCGGACATGGCCGCCGTAGCCGAGGGCGATCGTGAGGCCATGCGCCGCATCGCAGCCGCGTCCGCGCCTCTCAACGCGATGATGAGAACCACCTGCGTCGCCACCCAGCTCGAAGGCGGCCACGCGACCAACGCCCTGCCTCAACTGGCCGCCGCCAACATCAACTGCCGCCTGCTACCGGACGACTTGGTGGACCGTGTCGTGGCTGAGTTGACGAAGTTAATCGCCGACGATCAGGTGAAGATCACCATCACCACCAGCGAAGGCGCCAGCCCCGCGTCTCCTTTGCGCCCCGACATCACGAAAGCGTTCAACCGCATCACCGATACCATGTGGCCCGGCGTCATCACCGTGCCCACCATGGCCGTAGGCGGCTCCGACGGACGCTATCTTCGCGTCGCCGGGATTCCCACTTACGGCGTGCAGGGATTTTTTCAGGACCGCGACGATGTCCGCGCCCACGGCCGCGATGAGCGCATGCCGGTCCGCTCCTTTTACGAAGGCCAAACCTTCCTCTACGAATTCGTCAAAGCCCTCTCGCAATAAATCCGTTGTGGGCCAGGTTGCCAAAACCTGCGGACCGATTGTCAATCGGTCCATCCGGGCGCAGCCCGGACACCCGGCACGAGAACTTGGTAAGCCGCGGCAACCTCTTCCGTATCGCACCCTCCTCGCGGCGAATCTACCAGATCCTCGAAATAGAGCCGAGCATGGTATCCTTGCCGCTACTATGACCGATCTTAAGCTTAGACGGCGCGCCTTCCTGGCACTCGGAGCATCAACCTTCCTCGCACGCCAATCCCTCTTTGCAGCCCCCGACGCAAGCCCGCTCGATACCTTCATCGCGCGTTACATGAAAGCCATGAACGCTCCCGGTATGACCCTGGCGCTCGCCCGGCGCGACACGGCCCCTCGCATCGCCACGTTCGGATTTTCAGACCTCGAATCGCGCCAAGCCGTCACGCCGGATCATCTGTTCCAGGTGGGCTCCATCACCAAGTCTTTTGTAGCCCTGACCTGTCTCCAGTTGCATGACGAAGGCAAACTGGACCTCAACCGCCCCATTTTGGAATACCTTCCCTGGCTGCCGATCGTAGCCAAGCAAGGCACGATTACGCCTCACCATCTGCTCACCCATACTTCAGGCCTGCCTAACGCGCTGGGTCTTCTCATGAGCGATCCCTCTGCCCGCTACGTCCAGGGATATCGCCCGGGAGAGCATTTTCATTACTGCAATCTCGGCTACTGCATCCTGGGACACCTGATCGCCAGCATCGATCGCCGACCCTGGTCGGAATCGGTTCGCCGCCGCATCTTCGAACCGCTCGGCATGAAGGTATCTTCGGCCGTCATCGGCGACCAGACGCAGCTCCGCATGGCTCGCAGCTATCTGCCCAAGTTCGACGACCGTTTGAATCCCCGTTTAGGTGAGATTGCGCCCACCGGCTACCTGGTTTTCGATAACGCCGCTGGTAGTGTTACGTCGACCCCTGGCGATATGGCGCTCTATATGCAAATGCTCATGAAAGGCGGCGCCGCTGTCGTCTCGAAGGAAAGCTTTAGCAGGTTCACCAAGCCATACATTGATGCTCCGGAACTCGGCCCGACCGCGAAATACGGCTACGGCATCGGCGTCGATACCTTGGATGGCCACGCCATCCTAAGGCACACCGGCGGAATGGCCTCTTTCATGTCTTCGATCACTGTGGATTTGGACAGCGGAGTCGCCGCATTTGCATCCATCAACGCCATGCTGGGATATCGGCCCGTGCCAGTCACCCAATTCGCAGTCCAGTTAATGAATGCCGAAAAACAGAGCAAGCCCGGACCTGCCCCGCCCGATTTGATCGACCCCCGCGAAGTGAAAAACGCCTCCGATTTCGTAGGAGTCTTCACCACTCCCTCCGGCCGCAAGCTGCAAGTCTCGGTCGAACGTCAGGCACTGCACATCTCCGCCGAAGACAAAAAATTTCCGCTGGAATCGCTGGGTGGGGATAATTTCCTGGCCGACGAATATTCCTGGCGCCGCTTCCCTCTCGTCTTCAGCCGCAACGACAAAAAAGAGGTCGCGGAGTTCTCGCATGGACCCGACTGGTATGTGAACGAAAAATATACCGGCCCAAAATCGTTCCCCGCCGTCCCGCAATATGAAGCCTTTGTCGGCCACTACCGGTCCGATAGCCCCTGGTCCCACTCCACCCGTATCGTTCTCAGAAACGGCAAACTGTTGGCCGACGGAACCACTCCTCTGGAGCCTCTTGGTCAAGCCCTCTTCCGGCTCGGCGGCGAAGCCTTCAGTCCCGATGTAGCAGAGTTTTTAGAGATCGCTGACGGCAAGGCTCTCCTGCTAAAAATCAACGGCAGCGACCTCTGGCGCGTCGATATACCGTAGCTATTTTCGTGCCCGCTTCACCACCCGGCCCGGCTTCGCCCCCGTGTGCTCCCCGCCATGGATGACTTCGACGCCATTGACGAAAACCTCCGACACACCAGTTGCCAACTGACGCGGCTTCTCGAATGTTGCATGGTCTTGTACGGTGGCAGGATCGAAAACCGCAACATCGGCGAAGTAACCCGCCTTAAGCAAGCCGCGCCGATCGATGCCGAGATTCGACGCCGGCAGCGACGTCATCTTGCGCACCGCGTCTTCCACCGTCAAGAGTTTCTCGTCCCGCACATAGCGAGCGTATACACGAACAAAGTTGCCGAACGTGCGCGGATGCGTGCTCGAATTCAAGAACACGCCATCGACGCCCTCCGGATCCGAATCCGCCGCAAAACTCACCCATGGCAGCACGATCTGTTTCCGGATGTTGTCTTCGCTCATCAGGAAGTAAACCGTCTCTACCCGCGAATCGTCCTCGATCACCAGGTCCATCGCCGTATCTTCGGGCGAAGTATGACGCATGCGCGCCACCTCGCCCAAGGATTTGCCGGTCAGCGGTTTCAGCTTCTCGCTCTTGAACCCCACCAGTAGAATCTTGTCCGGCGATCCCACCGCCGCGAACAGATTGTCATACGTCTTCCCGGAAGCCATCTCTTGCTTCACCCGCTTCCGGATCGCCGGATCCTGCAAGCGCTTCCTCCATTCCGCCAGCCCGCCCTCCTGAACCCACGGCGGCATCGACGCATCGAGTCCCGTGGCGCCCGCCGGATACGTGTACATATCGGCGGTGATCTTGAGACCCTCCGCTTGCGCCGCTTCGATCTTTTGCAGGACCGCAGGCAGATTTTTCCAGTTATTCGCTCCCGCGACCTTCAGATGGTAGACCTCAGCCGGAATCTGGGCCTTGCGGGCAATCGTGATGAACTCGTCGAGCGCGTCCATTTCATGGTCGCCTTCATTCCGCATGTGCGAAATGTAAATACCCTTGTATTTCGAGGCCACCTCGGCCAGCGCGATCAGTTCGTCTGTCTTCGCGTAGTTGCCCGGCGCATAGATCAGCGCCGACGCCACGCCCAGCGCGCCGTCTTCCATCGCCTTCGCCGTCAACGCACGCATCTGATCGAGCTCCTCTGCTGTAGGCGCCCGATTCGCGCGGCCCAGCACATTCACCCGCGGCGTCGCCGCTCCAATGAAGGATGCGATATTCGGCGAAATGCCGTGCGCAGCCAGTGTGTCCAAGCCCTCCGCGAGGGTATGCCAGGTAATCGGATATTTGATATCAGATTGATCGTGCTCCTCTTCGGTGCGCATCTGATCATTCACCGGACCCATCGATTCGCCCTCGCCGAAAATCTCGAGCGTCACCCCTTGCCGCAAATCGCTCATGCCGCGCCCGTCGCCAAACAACCCCGTGTCTCCCGACATCATATTGATGAAGCCAGGCGCGATCACCTGGCCATGAACATCAAGATCGAGCCGGCCCAGATCCGCGGCAACATCTCCGACTTTGGCGATGGTGTCGCCGCTGACCGCGATGCCTCCCGCGGTGCACGGCGCGCCGGATCCATCACACAAGCGGCCATTTCTCAGCACGACATCGAAGTTAGGTTTGCGGGCGCAGGAGACAAGCAGTGCAGCCATCGCGAAAGGAAAAAGAAGGGAGCGGAGCATTTCAATATAGTATGCATTATGCCCTCTTAAGGGCTCGCACAGGTCAGTTTTTGAACATATAAGCTCGTCTAAGCGCAGCTAATTTGTTACCGCGAGCAACACCAGTTGCTTTGCCGACCTCATCATCGAAGGGATGTCCGCCCATTCATCTGGATACCCCCTCTGTCCACCCCGCTCCCCGCCAAGCCCGATGGCCAGAGTTCCTCCGCCTATTGGAATGTTCATGTTAGACGATCCAGCATTCCCTACAACCGGCTCCATGCCAAGATATTTCGAAATGGCCTCCGATGTACGCACAAGTTGCGATTCCCGAGCCCCGGCAATCTGTCCACCCGGCGTGTTTTGAAAGACTTGCATCTCTAAGGCGATGGTTGTTTCCTTCGTGACCTGAGCTAGAATCCCGCGAACTTCCCCCTCCATCCTCTCGATCACCCCGTTATCCATGGAGCGAATATCCAATGAAAACCATCCGGTTTCCGGTTTGTGATTAAAAACAGCCCCGGATTGAAGCATGGCCACATTAATGACGGTGCGGCTTTCTTTGTTTTGTTCGGGATCCGGTAACGAAAGGATACGATCGACGGCGCGCCCAATCGCCTGATTTACATTCGGCAAGCCACCGTTCAGCGTGTGGCCGCCCGGTCCGGTGGCTACCACTTTCCACCAGTGAATTCCCAAGGCGCCATAGGTAATGCGCCGGCCGTCACCCAGAATGTCAACAAAAGCATAGGCTTGGCGCTTGTAGTCGGCGTACAGTTTGCGCATCCCATTCAAGCCCGTTTCTTCCTGCGCGACGGCAGCAAATACCAGTTGATGCTCCGGCTGAATCCCGGATTGAACGATCGCTTCCGCCGCCGCCAGCATCCCGGCGGTGGTGGACGATGTGTTGGTTCCCGGACCGGCCACCCGATCGCCAACTACATGAGGAGGCTGGGCCGCCGCCTTCTGGTTATCGGCGATATTGGCCAGATCGTCAAGAGTAGAAACGAACACCAGCGCCTTATCCGATTTTCCGGGGATGATTCCAATCACGTTCGGCGCACTATCGATCGAGACATTCTGAAGCCCTATTTTGCGCATCTGCTTCGCCACGGCCTGGGCCCGCTCCAGCTCTTTGCCGGACGGCGAAACGATCGCTGCAATCGATGCCAGGAACTCCGCGGTTTGCGCAGTATGCGCGTCCACAAAAGCCATCGCCCGCCGAACCTTCGCATCGGCCAACGCCGAGTCAAGACGCGTGGGCTGCGCCATCAACAACAACGAATTCCAAACCAGCAACGCGCCGAGAAAAAATCGATGTTTCAATAGGGGTTCTCCAGGTGAGCTATTGTCACATATTCCGGGCGATAATCAAGAACGCTTATGAATCACAAGCTGGTCGCAGGATTTCTGCTTTTTGTCACCTCAGCGGCCGCACAGGACCTGATTGAGGCCGAACAAGCGAGGGAAGCCGGCGTGCCCACTCTGCTTGCGGCGATTGCGCACGGAAATGTGCGCTCCCAGATGCTCGCGGCCCGCGCCCTTGGCCGTCTCGAAAATTCCTCCTATCGCGACGCGCTGATTCCGCTGCTGGACTCTTCGGATCCTCAGGTGCGGCGCGCCGCCGCCGGGGCCCTGGCGCAAATGCGGGCGCCTTTGGCCCTCAAAGCAGAACGTGACCCATCCGTTCGTGCCGCGATTTTCGAAGCGATCGGACGCGCAAAACCCGCGGCAGACGACGCCCAATCCCTGCTGGCCGCTGGGCTCAAGGATGCCGATTCACAAGCGCGCGAGGGCGCTGCGCGGGGGCTCGAATCGTTGTTCCGTCTGCATTCCAAGCCGCCACTTCGGCCGAACGCCATCACGCTCGCCGCGCTCCATGACGCCTTCGCAGACAAAGGTGAGCAAATCCGTGAACTGATCCTGCTCACCATGCACTCCGCCGGCGATCATGACCCGGCCACGCTCAAAACCGCGCTCGCCGACCCCAGTCCCCAGGTCCGTCGACTAGCGGTGATCGATACCCACACTTGGGTGCGCGACTCATCGCCCATGGTGCGCTACGAAGCCCTTCGCGTCGCGCCATCCTGTGATCGCGCAATGGCTGCGGTGAGCGATGTCAGTGAGCATGTCGCGCTCGAAGCCGTGGATCTCCTTGGTAGCCTGAAATGCGATGCGGTGTTGGTGGCGCCGCTCGTTTCAAGCGAACGCTCCTGGCGCATTCGCGCGCACGCGCTGGTGGCACTGGCAGCCGTCGACCCGGCGCGGGCTCGGGAACGGATTACGGCAATGGCCGCGGACCCAACCTGGCAGGTACGAACCTATGTCGCGAAAGCGGCGCGCATCGCGAACGACTCGACCGTGCTCGCAACGCTCGCGCGCGATGAAAATCCGAATGTCGCCATCGCGGCGATGACGACTCCTGACGATGCAACGTGGGCGCTCGCCAGCGAACACTCCGGGCTGATCCGCGCCGGGGCCGAACGGCTGAAGGACGCGCCCAACCTGAAGGATAGCTTGCCCCAACTGGTCGCGGCCTTCAAACGGCTGACCGCCGGCGGGGCTATGACCGTGCGCGATCCACGCGTCGCAGTGCTGGCGCGAATCGGCGAAATCGAAGACCGCAGCACCGATAGCCTGCTGCACGAGGCACTCACCGATCGCGATCCCGCCATTGCAGCCCTGGCCGCGCACATCCTCACCAAGCGCTTGGGAACGGAGGTCGCGCCACGAACCACGCGGCTCCCAGTTCCTACGGTCCCTCCAGCCGAAAACATCAGCGGCCTGGCCGGTGCGACGGCGCGCATTACGATGCGCGGGCTCGGCACGATTACCGTCGACTTGCTGACCGAAGAAGCCCCGGTCACTGTAGCCGTGTTCGCCAAATTGGCCGAGGCTGGCCGCTACAACGGTCTCACTTTCCATCGCATCGTGCCGAACTTCGTGATCCAGGGAGGCAGTCCCGGCGCGGATGAATATGACGGACTCTCGCAGGAGTTCCTGCGCGATGAAGTGGGCTTCGCACGCAATGCTCGCGGCACCATCGGAATCTCAACCCGCGGGCGTGACACTGGCGACGCGCAGATCTATTTCAACCTGGTCGACAACTTCCGCCTCGATCGCGATTACACCGTGCTCGCGAAGATCCGCGACGGGCTCAGTGTCCTGGACCGGGTGCAGGAAGGGGACGTAATCGATCGCATTGAAATCGTACGAGTTCACTCCGACTCTAAGCGCCGCAGGTGAATCTTCAGACCGCGACCTCGAGCGGTTTGGATCTATGATTTGTTTGTGGAGGGGTTGCTCATTTTGCGGCTTTGTGATTCCCGACAAGCCTGCTGAAAGCAGGCTGCCGCCAAAATTTGCCTCTCTGAACTGGTCTGGACGGGCGACGAAAAACTGGCGTCGAGATGAGTCTCGACGCGGCACGCAAAGTGCGTGCGCTACATTACGACCTAAGGATGTTTTAACCTAGTGGGACAACCACCTCGCTATGCCTCCTCCAGCAGCTAAGAGCCCGGGACTTTTTCCACTCGTCAAGCCCTACAAGGGGCTGATCGCTACGCTTGCGGGGCTGACCATCCTTGCTAACGCGTTGAGCCTGGCCGTGCCGAAGCTCATTGCGAGCGCCATCGATCACTACCAGCAGCCGAATTTTGTACTTGGGCCTATGATTGCGCGGTTCTTACTAGTGTGCGTGTCCGCGTTCTTCCTCACTTATCTACAGAGCCTGGTGCAGACCTACGCTTCCGAGCGCGTAGCGAAGGACCTGCGCGCCAGCCTCGCGGCGAAGCTGGCCGAGCAGACCTATAGCTTCGTCGAACACATCACACCGGCGAAGCTATTGACTAACCTCACGTCGGACGTGGATGGCGTCAAGCTGTTCGTATCGATGGCCATCTCGACCATCATCTCTTCCATTTTCCTGATCCTCGGCTCCAGCGTTCTGCTGCTATCCATCAACTGGCGGCTGGGGCTCGGCGTCCTGGCCATCGTGCCGTTCATCGGCGTCACCTTTTACATCGCCCTGAAGAAAGTCCGGGAGCTCTTCAAGAAAGGCCAGGAGGCTATCGACTGGCTGAACCGGGTGATCAACGAAAGCATCCTGGGCGCGACTTTGATCAGGCTGCTGAACTCGCAGCAAGTGGAGTACCGAAAATTCGTTTCGGCCAATGCGGAGGCGAAAAATGTAGGGCTCAGTATCCTGGCAGTTATGTCGACCCTGATCCCCACGATCACGCTCGCCGCCAATGGGGCCGGGGTGCTCATCCTATTAGCGGGCGGCCGCTTCGTGATCGCCGGGCGGATGACGCTGGGAGATTTCTCGGCCTTTACTACTTACCTCGCGCTGCTGGTTTTCCCGATCATCCTATTAGGATTCATGAGCAACATAATGGCGCAGGCGAGCGCCTCCTACATGCGGCTGAGCGCGGTTTTAGGAGCCGCGCCGCCACCCAAAGCCGGAGAGCTTCGTTCCGCCTTGCGGGGCGACATCGGCATGCGCGGGATATCACTCAAGCTGGGCGACAAGGACGTACTTAAAGACGTGCCTTTCTCAGCGAAAGCCGGTAGCACGACGGCGATCATCGGTCCTACTGCCGCGGGCAAGACTCAGATGTTATACGTCCTGATCGGACTGCTGAAACCCGAGGCTGGGACTGTTACCTACGATGGCGAACCTCTGGAGGCATACGACAGAGAGGCATTGCTTCGTCAGATAGGCTTCGTGTTTCAAGATAGCATTCTATTCAATTTGACTCTGCGCGAGAACATTGCCTTCCGCACTGACATTCCGACGCCGGACATGGAGAAAGCGATCGCGACAGCCGAACTTCATGATTTTGTCGCGACGCTGCCCCTGGGGCTCGACACAGTTGTTTCAGAGCGCGGAACCAGCCTCTCCGGCGGTCAGAAACAACGAGTGATGTTGGCCCGGGCGCTAGCCCTTAATCCGAAAGTGCTGCTGCTCGACGACTTCACGGCGCGGGTGGATGCGATGACTGAGCGCGCGATTCTCCAGAACATTCACCAAAACTATCCAGGGATCACCTTGATCTCAGTGACCCAGAAAATCTCTTCCGTGGAGCATTATGACCAGATCATCCTCCTGATGGAAGGTGAGGTGCTAGCCACAGGAACGCACTCCCACCTTCTCGAAACGTCACCCGAATACGTCCAGATCTACGAATCGCAGCGGAGCACGAATCTGTATGAAGTACACTCTTGAGACCTCCAAAGCGGTAGGCAAGAAGAGCGCGCTCGGGACTAGTGTCAAGCGATTCCTGCCACTGATGAAACCGGAAGCCGGACTGATGATCGTGGCCCTGGCAGCCATGGCGATCAGTACCGGCGCTTCGCTGATAGGACCGATCCTCATCGGACGGGGGATTGATACCTACGTGCGCTTGAAGGATACTCACGGCCTGCTTCTCGTGTCACTGCTATTGATGTCGGTGTACCTGGTAGGCGTGGTGGCCAGTTACGCGCAGATCCGAACTATGGGGGGAATCGGACGCCGGGTACTCTTCAGCTTACGCAACGCTCTGTTCACCAAGCTACAGGATCTGCCAGTAGCTTTCTTCAATCAAAATAAGGCCGGGGATCTGATCTCTCGTGTCAATAACGACACGGATAAGCTGAATCAGTTTGTAGGTCAGGCGCTGATGCAGTTCTTGAGCAGCCTTTTCCTAATGACGGGCGCCGCTGTGTTCGCACTCTCACTGAACTTCCGGTTGGGTATCGCGGCGCTTCTTCCCGCAGTGGGCGTGCTTGTCGTGACGAAGGCTACGGCCAGTTGGGTTAAAGCTAGAAACATGAAGAGTCTCCAGAGTCTTGGCGGGATGAGTTCTGAGATTCAGGAGAGCTTGCAGAACTTCAAGGTGATCGTCGCCTTTCATCGCATGGACTACTTCCAGCGTAAGTTCGAGACTGCGAACGAAGCTAACTACGCGGCTTCGGTATCGGCCGGCTATGCGAACAACATATTCATGCCCATGTATGGCCTGGCCCACAATTTGGCGCAGCTCTTGGTGGTAGCTTACGGCATCGTACTGATTGGAGCGGGTGAAACGACCGCCGGCCAGTTGATCGGGTTCCTTCTCTATGTGAATAGCTTCTACGGTCCTATGCGGCAGTTAGCCACCGTCTGGGCGTCCTTCCAGCTTGCGCTGGCGGCTCTGGACCGCATTTCAGAAGTGCTGGCGCTCGAATCCGACATGACTCTAGTGACTGCGGGGCCTTCGGAATCGGCTGCTGTGCTCGAGTTCCGCAATGTGTCCTTCCAATACCCGGGCGGCAAGGATGTGCTGCGTGATGTCTCCTTTGAACTCGAAAAAGGGAAGGCGTACGCTCTGGTAGGTCCCACTGGAGGCGGCAAGACAACCACTGCATCACTGATGGCGCGGCTCTATGACCCGACAGAAGGCTCGGTATTGTTGGATGGCCGGGATATCCGCTCGGTCGCGCCGGACGATCGTTCGCGGAAGGTGGGTTTCATTCCACAGGAGCCATTTTTATTTACCGGCACCGTGCGCGACAACATTGTTTATGGAAATGATGAGTATTGGGATTATTCCAGCTCGCAAATGGCGGAGGTCTTGAAGAAGGCGAACCTTTCGAGCCTGATGGCGCGGTTCTCCGAAGGATTAGATACGAAGGTGATGAGTAGCGGCAACAGTATCAGCTTGGGCCAGAAGCAGCTCATCGCATTCATGCGGGCGACGTTACGGAAACCAGAAATACTGATTCTGGATGAGGCGACGGCGAATATCGACACAGTGACGGAACAGTTGTTGGAGGAGATCCTCGACAAGTTAGCGCCGGAGACCACCAAGGTGATCATCGCGCACCGGCTGAACACTATCGATAATGTGGACCAGATTTACTTCGTCAACTCCGGCGGAGTCGCGCTGGCAGGCTCCATGGAGCATGCATTGAATATGCTGCTACATGGGAAGCGGGAGAGTTGAGTCGCGCGGCGGAACGGCGAAGCGAACCCACGCTATAATCCTCGGGAGTGATTGAAACTGTAGCAATCGTCCAACCTTACTGGGATGAGATGGCGCGTTTGTACTGGCTGACCGGCGCTCCGCTCCGGCCCACTGATAAAGATATTCTGCTTTTGGAGCAGTTGGTTGCACGCCACGCTCCGCGGAGGGACTGTGGGCCGCTAGGCGCGCTGATGCTGGGTGTTACGCCTGCCGTCGCGGCGATGAGTTGGCCGGAGCGATCGCGGTTGCTTGCCGTGGATGGCTCTTTCGCGATGGTGAAGGGGGTCTGGCCGGGCGATCTACCGGGAGCGCGGGCGGCGGTCTGCGGCGGGTGGTTTTCGCTTCCATTTGTGAACCATTCTTTCGAAGTGATTACCGGGGACGGTTCGGCGAATTGCGTCTCCTTTCCAGAAGGGCTGCGGGAGCTGGCGGAGGAAACGCATCGAGTTCTGCGTCCCAGCGGATGTTTGTTTCTCCGCTGCTACACGCAGCCCGATTTGAAGGAAGAACCGGAGCATGTCCTGGCAGGTCTTTGGGACGGCGGCTATCCCAGCTTCCACGACTTCAAATTCCGTTTTCTGATGTCGATGCAGGAGACGGCGTGTCACGGAGTGGCGGTGGCCGATGTTCATCGGCGTTGGATGAAAAGCGGAATCGACGCTGAGCGCTTGGCCTCCGCTACAGGATGGGATCGGGCCGTGATCGGAGCGCTCGATGCGTACCGCGATTCTCCGACGGTCCATGTTTTCCCGACCCTGGCTGAATTTCGATCCGTGCTGGGTGAATATTTTGAAGAGATTTCCTGTTCTCATGCGACGTATCCTTTAGCCGAGCGCTGCCCGATGCTGGTGTTAAAAAGGCTATGACCGGCGCCGCGCCGTCGGTCGAAATGCCGATGACCAACGGCGAACGATTGACGATCGCTCCGAACGAAAAATCGCAGAACTCTGGGCGGTCGATCACATTGACCGGCGTCCGCGCCAGGCGCGCCGCGTCCACCGGGGAAGTGTGCACCAGTTTACTGATGCGCGGATACAGCGTCTCGCGCACCGGATAGTACCAGGGCGGCGGCTCTTCGTAGTTGAGCGCGTCCTGAATTGCGACGGCGTCCTTCAGACTTTTGATCGCGTCGTCATGATTGCCCTTGGCGGAATCGATCGCGCCCGCGAGCGTCGCTGAGGCCATCGCGAGCAATCGATTCGCGGAATTGAATCCGACGACGCGATCCGGCGGCGTCGATGCGACTATCGCGTCGAGTTTATTTTTCTCATTCAGCGCGTCGTCGGGACGATTCTTCGCCGCGAACGCGAGGCCGCGCGCGTAATGCCAGACGCCGGTCGTGAACGTCATGTCCGCGGGCGGCGCGGGCTCCTTGAGGATTGCGTCCCATTTGCCGAAGCGCGCCTCGGTGAAATATCGCGACGGCGTCACCGCCTCCATCGACGGCATTTGCCGCACCATGTCCAGCGGCACGGCGTTGTCGAGTTCGCGCG
>JBEKPC010000027.1:0-41898 GCA_049521155.1 Bryobacteraceae bacterium | reverse complement strand
TTCGGGAGCAAGATCACGGGCGGTATTACCATGATGATCCCCGCGCTGCTGTCGAAGAAGGCCAACGCCCCGGTGATGATGCGGATCAGCCGCGAGGAGGAAACCTTCATCGGCCGTGCGCGCCCCAGCATTTTAGGCCGGATGAAGGTCGGCTTTTCGAAAGAAGGCCGAATCACCGCTCTGGATATGTTCGTCGTCTCCAACAATGGACCTTACGAACGGATGGGCGACATCCCGGCATCCGGCCGCATTGTTTCTTTGTTGTACCAGCCGCAGACGATGCGCTGGCGGGGGGTAACCGTGATGACGAATACACCGCCCCGCAGCGCGCAAAGTTCGCCGGGAGGCATGCAGGGCATTACCATCATCGAACCAATCATTGCGAAGGCCGCGCGCAAACTGGGGATCGATCAGGTCGCGATTCGCCGCGTCAACTGTCCGGAAGGCAAAGCGCTGTTCGGGCCTCCCGTGAAAGGGGCCCTGCAGCATGCTACGAGTTGTTTTCTCAAAGAGGCCCTGGACAGTGGCGCGGAGAAGTTCAACTGGCACGAAAGGGTCGCGCGTTCTCCGAAGCGGATTGGCTCGAAGGTACGGGGCACTGGCGTCGCGTTGAGCTCTTACGTTGGCGGAACCATTGGATTTGATGGCCTGCTTGTCATCAGACCGGACGGGCGCATTTCGTTCCAGTCCGGAATCGGCAACCTGGGGACGGAGAACATCATCGACGTCCATCGCGTCGGCGCGGAGGTCCTGGGCGTGCCCTGGGATAAGTGCGATGTCGTCTGGGGCAACACGAGCAAAAACCTTCCGTGGACCTGCGTGTCGGGCGGGAGCCAGACCACACACGCCATGACACGCGCCGCTCATGCGACCGCCATGGATGCCAGGGAGAAACTCCAGGAAATCGCGGCGAAAACCCTCGGGGGCAAGCCGGACGACTACGAAGTGGCGAACGAGCGCGTGTTCCGAAAAGGGGGAGGCGCGGGCATGACCCTGGCGCAGGCCGCTGAGCGCGCGATTCAACTGGGAGGCATCTACGATGGCCACGAAGCTTCGGGCGACCTGAATAAAATGACGAAGGCGTCGGTGACCGCGCTGGCTGGCCAAGGCCTGGTGGCAGCCGCGCGCGATAACTACCCTCGCGATGGAGCGACGTATTCCTATGTCGCGAGCTTCGCCGAGATCGAGGTCGACGTCGAAATAGGCAAGTATTCTATTGTCGATTTCCTGGCCTACGCGGACGTCGGCACGGTGATCCATCCGCAGGCGCTCGGCGGTCAGGTGCTGGGTCGTTCCGTACTCGGCATCGGCCATGCCATCGGCCAGAAATGGGTCTTCGATCCACACTACGGCGCGATGGTTTCGAAACGATTCCATCATACAAAGCCGCCCACCATCTTGGATGTCCCTGTCGACATGCAATGGGAGGCGCTCGACATCCCCGACCCGGAAACGCCGGTGGGTGCGCGTGGCGTGGGCGAACCGCCGGTTGGAGGTGGATGCGCGGCCATTCTGAACGCTCTCTCGGACGCTCTGGGCGATGAAATCTTCCAGCGCGCTCCCGTGAACGCCGACACGATTCTCACCTCGCTCGAAGCGGGCCGGCCGGTGCAACTTCCGCTCACGGCCCACATTTGAGCGGGTCGATATTTTGAAAGGAACCTAATGGCTGTTATACGGGACGTCATGGCGCCTTTTGAGCTTCTTCAGCCGACTTCGGCCGCGGACGCGCAGAAGCTTCTCGAACAACATGGAGCCGATGCCTGGGTGATGGCGGGCGGCTTGGACAGTTTCGACTGGTTCAAGGACCGCATCAAAAAACCGAAGGTAGTGGTCGATCTGAGCGGGGTCGAGGAGCTCAAAGGTATTCGCACCACCAGCGACGGCATTGAGATCGGCGCCATGACCACACTCACGGATGTCGTCAAACACCCGGTGATCCGTGAGAAGTATGGTTTATTGTCGGAGGGCGCGGAACTGGCAGCCTCACCCCAAATCCGCAACCAGGGGACGATCGGAGGCAATGTGTCGCAGGACGCCCGCTGCTGGTATTACAGGGCGGGTTGGCCCTGCTACCGCGACGGTGGGAACATCTGCTACGCCGATACGCCGACCGGCCGAAATCGTGAGCACGCGATTCTCCACGCCGACCGATGCGTTGCGGTCAACCCGTCCGACTCGGCTCCGGCCCTGATCGCGTTGGACGCCAAGTTCGTCATACGCACTCCTAAGGGCGAGCGCGTCGTCGATGCCGAGGATTACTTCATTGGCCCGGAGATCGACATCACGCGCCTTCATATCCTGAAACCGGGAGACCTGCTCACGGCGATTCGGATTCCCGCAACCTGGGCGTCCGCGCAATTCTACTTCGAGAAGATTCGGGACCGCAACGTTTGGGATTTTCCGCTCTTGAATGTAGCCTCGGCGATGGTGGTCTCGGGCGGCGCGATCGAACGAATCCGTATCGCCGTCAATGCCGCCGCCGCTCGTCCCCTGCGGCTAAAGGCAGTCGAGGATGCGGTTCGCGGCAAACCTCCGAACGCTGCAACGGGGGAGATGGCTGGGAAGCTTGCCGTCCGAGGCGCCGTCCCCTTGCAGTTCAACGCCTATAAGATTCCGCTGATGAGGAACCTCGTGAAGCGCGCCATCGGCGGAGTACAGGAGGCACAGTGGGCACCACTAAAGGCATAGTCGAATGGGCAACAAGCCCATGGGGGCAGAACGTGCCTATCCACATCGCATGGTTTCTGATCTGGGTTGCCGCGATCGCGGGACTGTTGTTCTTCGTCGTTCACGCGATCTACGTGCGTTACTTTGCCAAACCGGAGCAATTTGCGGGTCGTGTTTCACCAGAATTAGCGGCGGAGCTGCCCGAACGCATCCCCAGGCACTCCCTGGTTGCGCGCCTGTTTCACTGGGTCATGGCGGCGTCGATGTTTACGCTCCTGTTCACAGCCTTCGTCCCGAAAGTTGGCTTCCAATTCGACTGGGTGACCTATCATTGGATCGCCGGTACGGTGCTCACAGTATCGATCGTTTTCCATATCATTCACGCCTCCTTCTGGCTGGACTTCTGGGCGATCTGGCCTGACAAGGAGGACGTGACGGACTCTTGGAAACGGGTTCGCCGTTTTCTGGGACAGCCGGCGCCGCCTCCGCGCAGATTCGCGAAGTACCCTATTGAGAACAAACTTTACCATGGCGCAATCATCGCCACGGGACTATCCGCTATCGTGACGGGCGTCTTCATGATGTTCCGCGTGCGCACCATCTTCTTCCGCCGCAACCCATATCTGTTTGGCGACATGACCTGGGGCTTGATGTATGTGCTGCACGGGTTGGCGGGCGTGGGATTGATCGCGTTGGTGATGGTCCACGTATACTTCGCGGTTCGACCGGAGAAGCGCGCTATTACGAAGTCCATGATCTTCGGCACGATGAACCGCGAGTTTTATCTCGAACACTACGATCCGGAGCGATGGGTGGTCGAAAGGTCGCACCTGCCGCCGGCGCACGCCAAGGATCAGGCTTAACGAATGATCGTCGAGTTTTTGAGTCAGACGGAAATCATCGAGGAATGTTACGAGTTCATGCTGGCCTACGCGGCGCAGGGACTTCCCGGCAACGAAGGCAGCCAGAAGGACGCCCAAATTCGCGATTTCCTGCACCGTGCAGTCGATGCGGCCGAAGGACTGTCGAAGACTTATGCGTCGGCGGTGAGGCAGGCGGAGTTGAACCCCGCTGAAAAATACAGGGCGTTCCTCGCGGTGCTGGATCGCGACGTGCGGGACTCGATAGCGGCCATCGAACTGGTGCTGGCGCAACCCTCTATTAGCTCGCAATTGGTGGACAATCTGAATGCGTCGATTCATCTGCGGGCACTGCTTACCGATCTTTTTCTCATCGGCGAGATTTTGAGAAAGCACGGCAATAAATAGGAAGAGAGGAAGCAATGACCGTGAAAAACTGGAGAAATGCCTGTCGCAGCCTTGAACGAACCTGAGAGAAAGTTTCCTCAATCTCGCGGTGGTAGCCTCGGAACGCGGCCGCGGCATTACTATGGTGGTTGATATGAGAACCATTCCCGTCATGTTGGGGGTTTGCCTTGCGACGGTCGTTGCCGTAGCACAGCAGGCGGGGCCTGCTTTGACCATCGATGCCGATGCCGGGCAGCACGCCATTTCTCCCGATATTTACGGCATCAATTTTTTCTGGAATAACGCATCCGCGACGACGGCCGGCGCGCTGGTCCCGCGGCCCACCGTCCGCCGCTGGGGCGGCGATAACACCAGCGACTATAATTGGCAGCTCGCCATCTCGAACATCGACAGCGACTGGTATTTTGAGGAACTCCCCGGCACTCCTACGTCTTCCACTTCATTCAACCTCTTCGCGGACCAGGCGCGGATCACGGGCGGAAAAATTCTCGGAACCGTCCCGATTCTGGGCTGGCTGCCCAACGTCGCCCAGAAGGTGTGTAGTTACAACACAGCCAAATACGGGCCACAGTGCAGAGTGGACCCATATTGGAATAACTGCGGCGATGGAATTTTGTACGTGAGCGCCTGCGGCATTCCCACTGCCCAAGACGGCTTTTCGCCCTCCAATCCGCAGTACATCAAGAATGATCCGACCGATGCCTATGGCCAGTTCGATCAGAATTTCCAAGCCCAGTGGGTGCGGAGCGCGGTCTCGCGGTACGGTCCGGGCGGTGAGGGTGGGGTCGCCATCTGGAGCCTCGATAACGAACCGATCTGGTGGGACAACGTGCACATGGACATTCATCCCAATCCATACACCTACGACGAGAACCTCACGCTCGACACCACCTATGCCGCCGCCATAAAGTCGGCCGACCCGACGGCGCTGGTCTCGGGGCCAGTGGCCGATAACTGGGCCTCTCTTTTCTTCTCGAAAACCGACATCGTCGCTGGATGGAGTTCTCCCAGCGGGAAATACTGGTCGAATCCGGTCGATCGCAATGCCCATGGCGGCGTACCGTTTCTCTCCTGGTATTTGCAACAGATGCAGCAGTACGGACAGCAGCAGGGAGCGCGCCTGCTCGATTATCTCGACGTCCACGCATACTACCAGCCGGCATCGCTCAGTAGTTCAGAAACGCCCGCGCTTGACGCCCTGCGGCTCGATTCGACGCGTGAATTCTGGGACCCCACCTATGTGGTTAGCGGCGATTCCTGGATCGTCGATACGGCGAACAATGGAGCGCCGGTCGCGCCGATGCTGATCCCGCGGTTGCAGCAGATCGTGCAGCAGAATTATCCCGGTACCAAAATCGCCATCTCGGAATACAATTGGACTGGTGCGGGGACACTGAACGGCGCGCTCACCGAGGCCGAAATCCTGGGCATCTTTGGATGGCAGGGATTGGACATGGCGACATTTTGGGGACCGCCCGTTCCCAGCGATCCCGTGGCTTTCGCGTTCCAGATGTTTCGCAACTACGACGGCATCGGCGGCGCGTTCGGCGAGACCAGCGTCGAGGCCACCAGCGCCGATCGCGGCAGCCTCTCCGTCTACGGCGCGCTGCGCGACGACCTGAATCTCACCGCCCTCGTGATTAATAAGACCGGTAACGACCTCGGCACTACCCTGACCCTGGCGAATTTCGCGGCTGGTCCATCGGCGCACGTCTGGCAATATAGCGGCGCCAACCTGAACGCCATCGTGCAGCAGGCCGATGCGCCAGTGGCGGCGGGCGCGCTCGCTACGGTATTTCCTGCCAATTCCATTACCATGCTGGTGATCCCGCCCGTCACGCTGCCCGTGCCGAAACCGATGGTGCAAGCGGTGACTAACGCCGCGTCTTACAACTCGGCGATCTCGCCCGGACAGATCGTGGACATCTGGGGCAAGGGACTCGGCCCAACGACGCTCAGCGGGCTGACGCTCGACGCCAATGGCATGGTTAGCACCTCGCTCTCCAACGTGCGCGTACTCTTCGATGGCATTCCCGCGGCGCTGGTTTACGTCTCGGCAACGCTATGCGCGGCCGTGGTGCCTTACTTCGGCGCCGCTAACCCGACCACCCACGTACAGGTGGAATATCAGGGCGCGCTGAGCGATGCGCTGGCGGTGCCGGTGAGCCCCACCGCGCCTGGCCTGTTTACGGCGAACGCCAGCGGATCGGGGCAGGGCTCGATTCTCAATCAGGATCAAAGCGTCAATTCGGTGTCGAACCCCGCGGCGGTGGGATCGATTGTGGTTCTATACGCTACGGGTGAAGGGCTCACCGATCCGCCCGGCGTGGACGGCCGTCCCGCGATCAACGTCTTCCCTACGCCGCTCGCCTCTGTGACCGTGAACATCGGAGGGTTCCCGGCGGTGGTCCAATACGCCGGCGCAGCACCGGGGTCCCTGGCAGGATTACTCCAGATCAACGCGCAGATGTCGCCGCACGTGGTTCCGGGGAACGCCGTGCCGGTGCAGATTACCATCGGCGGCGTCAGCAGTCAAAACGGCGTGACGCTGGCCGTGCATTGATCTCCGGCTCAGTAGCAGGAGTGTTCCGCGACAGGCACAGTGCTCGCGTGATAAGTTCTAAGATTATTGAAGAAAGAAAATGACTCACTCAAGTCTTGTCGCCCTTGGTGTTCGATGGTTGAGCCGCCAGTCTTCCGCCGTGTTTTACGAGTTTGCGGCATCGGCCAAAGAAAATCCGGATATCATCGGGTGGTCGGCGGGCCTGTCTACGATGATCGAATGCAAAGCGACCCGGTCAGACTTTCTGAGCGACTCGAAAAAGATGGTGCGTCGCAATCCACGGCGTGGCATGGGGCAGCGGAGATATTATCTTTGTCCCGCCGGGGTCATCAAGGTCGAGGAGCTGCCGAAAAAGTGGGGACTGCTGTGGGTCGAAAAGGGCCGCATCGCAGTACAGCGGGAGGCTCGCGGGCATCCCGAACGCAGCTTGATCGCTGAAATAACTTTCCTCAGCGCCATGCTTCGACGCGCTCAGATTCGCATCGGAACGAGACCGCTTTCCGAATGGCTTCGGGGAGAGAACCGATTTGAGGCGAAGCGAGGCACGCCGCCGAATTTGGCGAAAGCCACCGCAGCCCGGGCAGCAGTGAGATCGTCAGCCTCCGACGATAATGAAGATAAAAAGTCGAGCGGCCGACCTTGGCGCGATCGAGCACTTTCCGTATCGTAACCTCATCGATCGCCTTTTCTTCCATCAAGGCCGCGCCGAGCCGCGCGCGGGTGCGACGGATGCGGAGGGCAGGGTTGCCTTGCCCCTCTGCTTCTTCCAAAACACATCTGATGAAGACGGAGCGTGACGCCCCTGAGTCCGGCGATATGCCGTGCCCGTCGAATGGTAGAAGCGCTCAGCCAGAACAAGCCTGACGTGGACCGCGGATTTACTTCACCCGCACGGTAGGTGAGGCGGATTTGTGACCGAAGGTCAGCGCGCCAGGTCTTCGTCGGCGACTACCGGAGCCGTCGAAAGCAACTGCATCGCCAGCCGCTCCTGTTCGTCCGCAGTCAGGAGCCAGAATCCTAATTGGTGTGTTTCGTCGAATGGATCCAGATACCGGCCGTCCTTGCGCGTCTCGAAGTGCAGGTGCGGCGCAGTGGAATGTCCGGTCGATCCTACGAGGCCGATCAGGTCGCCACGAGAGACGCGGACGCCGGCTTTGATCCCGGTCCCGATTTTCGACAAATGCGCGTAATAGGTCTGGTAGCCGCGACCGTGATCGAGGATGATCACGTTGCCGTATCCGCTTTGCCTGCCCGCAAAGCTGACTTTCGCATCGCCCACGGCGTGTACGTCCGTGCCTTTGGGGGCCATCATATCGACGCCGAAGTGGTAAGCCGGAACATTGATCGTTTTTACTACGGTGCTCTTGGTGCTTCCGTTCTTGGCTGGCACGCGCCTGCGCCAGGTGGTTGTAGACGCGCCCACGCCACGTGATGTTCGAAGGTACTGCACGGGCGATTGCCACAGCAAGCGTTCATAGGCTACGCCGTCCATGCCGATGATGACGCCGGGGCCGTCCGGACGGTCCAGCCACCACGCTCCGTTGACTCTTTTCCCTGAGGCTTGCTCGATGATCTCGACCGATTCCAGCCGCTCCTGTTCGTCGCCGTTGTAACGGCCGACGGCAACGCGCACCATGTACCGGTCGATCGGTGCATCGGATTCGGCGGCTGTTGGCCCTCCCTCTGACGTGGATTCGGTTGTCGTTTTTGCGCTCAGCTTTCCGGTTATGCCGATCATGCGCGGAACCAGGATATTCAGTTGCCAGCGGACGTTCGAGGGAATCGATTCCGAAGCGGGGTTGACCGACGCCGTGAACTCACTCGCTGGCACGCTCAGGACCCGGCGGGTGGACTCGCGGCAATCGCAAACGGCGGGTGTCGTAACGATTCCGTCGGGCGTCTTTTGGAAGGCAATCGTGCGCGATTCGCCGCCTGGCTCGGTGCGCTGGAAAATCACGGATGCGGCACCAGCGTCGCCGCCCGTTGCAGCCACATATGCGAGACATCCGGCGTCCTGACTGGCGGCCGAGCCCGTGTCCTCGAGCAACGCGGTGAGCCGGAACGGTTCGACCCCCAGGCTAAACGCAAGTTTCGGAACGTCCTGCGATTCCAGACATCCGCGCCAGACTGAAGCCGATTCCACCACTGGTGGGATGTCGGCTGGTGGGCGGGGAGGCTTGCGCACGACTTTGCGCACGGTTCGGACGATGGATTTCTTGATGCGGCTCTTTCGGCTGGACTTCGGCTTAGAGGGAGTCGCCGGGGCTGCCAGGGCGGGCGGCGAGGATGCCGCGGCGCACAGCGCGAGGAGACTTAGCAGCGCCATCGAGCTGCCTCTCGCAGACACACAACCCGGGTGGCACCGGTTATGGCTAATTTTGAACAATTGTTTAGTCTACACGATTAGGAAAGTGCATGGGGAGCGGCTTGGCAGATGCAAGGCTTCGTCGGGTAG
The DNA here is from genome assembly GCA_049521155.1 of Bryobacteraceae bacterium. GTDB lineage: Bacteria > Acidobacteriota > Terriglobia > Bryobacterales > Bryobacteraceae > Palsa-187. The sequence continues at coordinate 32,942 of JBEKPC010000027.1, read as the reverse complement.
ACTTGAAAACGTGCACCCGTTAGGACTCCGACACATCGCATGGCTGATCGGGACCGCTGCGACTGCCGTTCTGCTGGTGATGATTTGCAGGCGTTTTCAAACGAGTTATCGGCCGGTTTGTTTCGTTCTGGCGGCCGGATTGGTGGGTGAGGAGCTATTCCGCTACGCCCACGATGGCATGCATTTCCCGAATCGGGTGCCGATTCAACTGTGTACGGTGGTGTCCTGGATGGCGGTGCTCGCGTGCTTCAGACGGATCCCGCTGCTGATCGAGTTCATTTATTTCGCGGGTCTGCCGGGAGCGGCGCTGGCGCTACTGACTCCGGATCTGCGGCCAACGGCGAGCTCATACGACTTCATTCGCTACTTTTTCGCGCACGGGTGCCTGCTGATTACGTTGGTTGTGTTGGTTTTCGGAAAGAAGATACCGTTCCGGCCGGGCGCTCCGATCCGGGCGAACGGGATGTTACTGGTCTATTGTTTTTTAATTATGATCTACAACAAGTTGTTCGGGACGAACTTTATGTATCTCATGCATAAACCGAACAATCCGACGCTGCTTGATTATTTCGGGCCTTGGCCGATTTACATCCTGGCGGCGGAAGTGGTGGCGATCGGGCTTTTCTGGCTGCTCTGGCTGCCGGTCAGACCGGATGGCACGGTGATGGAGTAAATCGTGAGGCCGTTCGATGCCGTTCACTTCAGTCTGCTGTTGGCCATCGCGGGGTTCGCGATTCTGCTGGCTTATTTAGTTCGGAATCAGCTTGTGCCGAGCCGGCCGGTGCGAATTGGGCTGGCGCTGGTACTGGCGGGCAACGAACTATTCCGGTATTTCCACTACGGCATTCAGTTTCCGAATAATCTGCCTTTGCACTTATGTTCGATTTCGACGTGGATGGCGGTGATCGCGTGCCTCACGCTGGCGCCGGTGGCGGTCGAGTTCGCGTATTTCGAAGGGTTGGCAGGAGCGACGCTGGCGCTGATTAATCCTGACTTGCCGGGGCGCGTGAAGGCGAATATCGCGTCCTATGAAGGGATTCGTTACTTCGTCGAGCACGGCGGAATCGTGATCGCGGTTTCCGCGCTGATTTTCGGAAGGATGGTGACATTACGGCCCGGCGCGCTGCTCCGAGGGCACAATATGTGGTTCGCCTACGGGATGTTTCTGCTGGGCTTCAACTGGCTGTTCGGAACGAACTATCTTTATATATCCCACAAGCCGGCCCATCCCTCACTGCTGGATTATCTGGGGCCGTGGCCGATTTATCTTGTCGCGGGGGAAATGGTGGCGGTGGTTTTGTTCTGGCTGCTGTGGCTTCCGTTCCGCTCCCGCCCTGCTCCGGCGGAAATACCCCTGGGTTGCGGCATTCCCACGCAAACGTAGGCTACTCGTCGCGAAGCACTTCGAGGGGTTTGCGTTTCAGGAGGCGATAGGCGGGTAGCCAACCGGCTACGACCGTGGCGGGTGCCGCTATCAGGATACCGATGGGGAGGGAATACCAACCGATGGCGACCTCGGGACGGTGAAAGATCGCGCTGATCACCACGCTCGAGAAGCCGAAGGCGAGCAGACCGCCGATCAATCCAGCGAGGACGCCGATGGCGGCGAATTCGACCGTATAGATTTTGAAGATCGCGGAGGGAGATCCGCCGGCCGCGGCGAGGATGCCGATTTCCCTCAATCTGGTGGTTCGGGAAGCAGCGACGACCGCAACCAAGATCGAGAAGCCCGCCGCCATGGCATACCACGCGACGAGACGCGTCACCCTGGCGGCATCGTCGGCGATTCCGAGAATCGTTTCCTGGATATCTTTTGACGCAATCAGGGGCAGAGCGGGGTATCTGCTCCCAAGCGCGGCCCGGATGCCGGGGATTCGCTCCGGCTGCGCTTGGATCTCGGCGGAATGAAACAATGTTGAGCCTCGAAGGCCCTGGCAATCGATGCTGAGCGTAAACCAGTACTTTTCGCTAGGCGTCAGTTTCCGGATCTCTCCCACTAAGGCGGTGATCGATTCATCGCGTGTCGAAAATTCAAGGACAGACCCGAGGCGCACGCCGAGGCGTGTGGCAAGATCGTCGCCAATCGTCAGCCTGCGGTTCGACGGATCCGAATTGCAGGCAGCGACGTATCCTGAGCCTGAGGTCAACTGATCTATCGGAACGCCATCTACGGCGCGCAAGCGGATCCTGGCCTGCGTTTTGATATCGACGGAGTCGATGCCCGGAATGGTCTCCAGAAATGTTCGGAGCGGGTGGAGATGCGATTCTTCAAAACCAGCGATGAACAGGCTGCTGCGTCCATAGGGCAGATTCGCCATCCCTATTTTGAGCACACTGCGGCTGCTATCGAAGGTCGTGACGATCAACATGACGCCGACGCCTAGCGCTACGATCAACCCGCGCGAATGATTTCCTGGACGAGAGAGGCTGGCGATACCAAGCCGCAGCAGAGGAGAACGGGGCATTTTCACATGAGCCACACGCTTGACCAGCGCCAGGCATGCGGTCGCGAGAAGCGCGGCGAGAGCCACGCTCGCCGAAAGCGCGGCTACCAGAATGAAGGCCCAGAGCCAGGATCCGACCAGCCGGAAAACGATGGCGAGGAAGGCCAGCGATGCTACGGCAAGGGCGGCGGCGCTCAGACTGCGGCTGGAGCGCGGCGCGGGAGCGTTCTCGGCGTCGCGCCGCAGCACTACGCCGGGTCGGATGCTGCGGATCTCCAAAACAGGGCGTATTAATACGGGAAGCATCGCCAGGGCTCCGGCGCAGGCGCTTCCAAGAATGACGCCGATGCGCAAGGCCGGGCTCCCATTCAGGATCACGAATTTCCGCACCAGCGAAATCATGGAAAGGCGGAGGGCTAACCCGAGGGGCACACCGATCGCGACGGCGGCCAGTAAGAGACACAAAATCTCGATACATAGCACTCCGGCCATTTGCGGAAACCGCGCGCCGAGGGCTTTCATGACGGCCATGGTCGTCATTTGCCTTTCGAAATGATGGCGCGCAGCGATGGCGACTCCTATGGAACTGAAAGCCAGGGTCAGGAAGGTGATCACACCTAAGAACGAAGTTGCGCTTTCGACATTCGCGGCAGTCTGAAGATTGGCGTCACGATAATCGGCCACGATGCTTTCAGGAAACAGGTCCTGGAGGCTGCTCTTCACGGCCTCCAGTTTCGAATCCGGCGGAAGTCGAAGCAGGATGCGATATTTCACTGCGTTCCCGCCGCGGGCGATGCCTGTGCGGGCATAACCTGCTTCAGAAAGGATGCCGCGCATTCCTAGCCCCAGGATGCCCATGAAGCGATCGGGATCAAGAGCGAAGACCGCCGAGATCCGGAACGGTGCGCCACCGACGCGGATGGGATCACCCACCCGGACCTGCATTTGAGTGAGCACATTCTGTGATACGGCGACGGTCTCGGCGGTGAGGGGTTCGGCAAACGTGCGGTTTCCGTAGAACGGATACACCGCCGGGTCGATTACCTTGAGACCGATGTATCCGGGGTCGGCGATTTGGTTGGAGGAAACCGCGGTCAAGACGAGGACGGTGACGGTGGAATCGATTCCCGAGCTGCGCATACGGTCGAGGGCCGCGAACTGATCCTCGCTGATGGGTTCGCCGGTATTCACCACGAGATCGGCGCCGAGCCAAGCGCGGGAATCCTGACCCAGCGCGTCGCGAGCCACTGCCGCCACTCCGTTGATTCCCGCGATGCTTGCGATGCTCGCCGCCATGGTGATTGCCGCGAACGCGGAAGCTGCTGGCGATCGGCGAAGGTTGCGGAAGGCGAGTTTTACAACGGTGCGCCAGAAGCCGGTTCTAAACATCGCAGTTTCGATGGTATCGCGCTAGCCTATTATGGTGAATCGAAAGCTTTGGCTTTGCTTCGCTGCCGCCACGGCGTTCGCGCAGCCTGGGATCCGGCAGAACGGGGTGGTCAACGCAGCCAGCCAGATTCCTTCCACCCTGCCGGGCGGAGCGATTGCGCGGGGTTCGTTGTTTACGATCTTCGGAGTGCGATTCGGGGCGCAGACCACTGTCACGATTTCCAGAAATGGCGCGCCGCTGGCGGTGCGGATCTTATCCTCTCGTCCGGAGCAGATCGACGCGGAGATGCCGGAAAACGCGCCGGTTGGTCCCGCGTCTCTGATGGTCACTTCGGGCGGCCTCGAAAGCAAGGCTGTTGACGTTAATATCGTGGCGTCGAATCCTGGAATTTTCAGCCGCAACGGACTGGGATGGGGTCCGGGGCGCATTCAAAACATAAATGCGAACGGTGGTCGTTCTGAAAATTCAACGTTACACTCAGCGCAACCGCGGCAACGCATCAGCCTTCGCGTAACGGGCCTAAGGCCGTCGAAGATGATCACGGTAATGATCGGCGATCGCCCGGTGAAGGGTGAGATTAGGCGTCCGGTTGATGGATCGGGCGAGAGCGAAGTTCTGGCGACGCTGCCTGCGGATACCCCGGAGGGTTGCTACGTGCCGGTTTATTTGCAAGCGGGGCCTGCTCGCGCGAGTAACGTAGTCACGGTCTCCGTTCAATCGAGCGGCGGGCCGTGCGATCCAGGGCCTGTTCCCATGATCGATGCAGGCAAGATTGGGATTGCGGTGATGTCGCGCCGAACGATGAGGGTTCATCGCGAGAATAAAGATACCGTGACGGACGAAGCAGCGGTGGCGTTCGCGGTCCACGATAATGAACCGTTGTCGTCGCCGCTGCCGCTTCTTCCGCCGCCTGGGACTTGTACCGCCTATACCGGCAGCTTTCAGGCGGAGACGCCGATGCTGAATTCCGTATCCGCTGCGCTGATATCGAATATTGCGGGTCATGGGCTCGATGCAGGCCGAGGATTAACGGTGAGCCGCGAAGGCGCGGTTCGAACCATCCCGCAGGAGCGCGGCGCACCCGGCTATTACCGGACCCGTTTGGGAAGCGCGGGGGTGAGCGTCAACCGTCGTGCGACCCCGCTGATCCTCGATCCTGGCGAATACACACTGGCGGGGATGGGCGGGACCGGCGTCGGACCATTTCACGCGGTTTTTTCCATGGGCGCTCCATTTGAGTGGATCAATCGGGAAGAGTCCGGCGTGGTGGACCAGAGGCGTCCGCTTTCTGTGTCCTGGAATGACGCGTCGGCGGATCGCTGGATCATCATTCTGGCAACGAACGTAGATCAAGTGACCACCGCGAACGGTACCTGCCTTTGCGTGGCGCACAGCAACGCCGGGCACTTCGTGATTCCTGCGAGTTTGCTGGCGAATCTGCCGGCCTCGGTGGAGACGGACACTCCGCTGTACGGCAGACTCTACCTGGCAGCGATGAGCGCGCGAACGCCATCTCCGATTCAGGCGCCAGGGTTGAGCCGGAGCGCCGTGATCAGTTTGCAAATTATCGGCAGGTTCGTCGAGTATCGTTGACTACTGGATCGTGATTTTCGTTCCAGCCTGGGTCGTCTGGCCGTTGTAAGTGGCCTGGATCGCGTTGTCGCCACTTTGGGCGGTGGCAGGAACCACCACATTGAACTGATAAAGGCCGGGCGAAATGAGACCGGCATATTCCACCTTCGCCGTCGCTGATCCTATCGTAATCGCAGGCAATGTGGGGAGAGTGCCGGACTGAGTCTCCGACCCGCTGACAACCGGGACCGTGGTTGGGCCGAATCCGTTCGCATAGAGGACAATTGTTTCGCCGGGAGCGGCGGGAGAGGTCAGGCCGGGGTAAAGAGTGGTGGGTCCCACCAACGCGACGGCGCCAGTGCTGGTTTGATATAGATGCTCGCCTATAATGTAGGGACCGCCGTTAAATATGAAAAAGGATTCCGATAAGGTCTGGCCCTGCGCGGTGAAGGTCGCACTCGGCGTTCCGTTGTTGATCACTTGAACGGTCAGCGTGCCTGCTTTGAGGTCGGGCGGAGTCAAAATATTGATTTGAGATCCGCTGATGTAATAAACGAAAGCTTTCTCCCCGTTGAGAGTGACCTGGACACCTTGCAGCGTCGTCGGCAGTTGGTTATTCACGAAGTCCGAACCCTGCCAGCAGTATCCAGGAGCGCAAGCGGGGCTCGAAACCGCGGGCGCGAGGTTCGATCCTTTGACTTCGACCCAGGTATTCGGCGCGATGGTCAGGCTCTCGCCTTCGGCGTTGGCGACTTTAGTGATGGTAGGAACGGCGGACACAAGTCCGGAAAACACCGCGTAATAGGCATCTCCTTTTGAGAATCCGCCCAATCCATCCCCACCCCCGGCATAAGTTTTCTGCGCGGCCGTGGAAGTGGTTAGCAGGTTGGAAGAAACCGTATTGCCAGTGATGTAGACGTTGTTATTGGCATCCAAAGCGATGCCGTAGGCTTCGTCATCATACCTGCCGCCATAATAACTGCTGTAAAGGAGAGCCGTTGCGGTAGGATTCACCACCGCGATGAAGGCGTCTCCGTACGCTTCATACAGAGCTTGGTCGCCATCGCCGGCGAGGTTGCTTTGCAAAGGGCCGCCGGCAACTGGAAAATCGAGAGAATCGGTGAAGCCGGTGACGTAGGCGTTCCCGGAGCTGTCGATTGCGATCGCCGCGCCCGCGTCGTTCGAACTGCCTCCCAGGTAACTGAAGTAGATCGGCGTCGTCTGGGAAGGATTGATTTTCGCGACATAACCGTCGCCGAAGATCTGCTCGGCATAAACCTGACTGGTGTATCCCACGTAGCGAGATTGGAAAGCGCCGGCTGAGGTTTGGAAAGTCCCGGTAGTCGTCGACCCGGTCATGTAAATATTCCCCGACGAATCGACCGCAATGCCGCTCACCAGGTCGTCTCCCTCCCCACCAAAATAGGTGCTATAAAGCAGGCTGCCGAGCGTGGAATTGAACTTCGTGACGAAGCCATCGCCGGAATTCCTGAAATAATTGTTCGGATCGGAGCCGCCGAAACTTCGTTGGATGGCTCCCACCGTGGTGGGGAAATTCAGGGAAATTGTGCATCCGGCAACGTAGATGTTTCCAGACGAATCGAGCGCGATGGCGAAAGCCACGTCGTCCAATGCGCCGCCCAGATACGTGCCCGCTGTAAGTTGACCGCTCGCGCTCAGCTTGACGACGAATGCGTCTCCAGGATCCCACGCCGGCGCATCGAAGTCCGGATTGATTGGTTGTCCGCCCGCGCCATGCAGAACGGCTTGATACGCGCCAGCCGAAGTGGGGAAGTTTGGCGACGCCGTCGCTCCAGCGACGTAAGCGTTCCCTGCGCCATCAACCGCGATAGCCGTACCGACGTCGTCGAGGCTTCCTCCGAGATAAGTCGAATAAATAAGCTGATTTCCCGTGGGGTTCAGCTTGGTCACGAATGCGTCACCGCTGTGGACGGCGCTGAGTCCGCCCAGGCCGCCGAAATGCGCCTGGTAAGGGGTCATCGTGGGGAAGTTCGTTGAGGTGGTTGCGCCCGTAACGTACGCATTTCCCGCCGAATCCACCGCAATTGCCGAAGCGGCGTCATCCCCACTGCCTCCCAGGTACGTCAGATAGAGCAAAGCGCCGGCGGGGCTGAACTTCGCCACGAACGCGTCGCCATACATATCGTAGGAGGTCGACGCGCCGCCGAAATTGGGTTGGAAAGCGGATACCGTTTGAAGATTCAGCGAGCTGGTGTTTCCTGCAATATAGACATTTCCCGATCCGTCCAACGCGATCCCGCGCGCCAGATCGTTCCTGGTTCCACCAAGGAAAGTTGCATAGGCGAGCGTGGGGTCTATGACCAGTTCGCGTTGATGATCGTAACTGCCGAGCTCGAACTTCACCGTCCGTCCTGCCACCACATAATGGCCTGAGACGGATACTCGCCCTGAATCCCGGGTTTGATAAATCTCCGGTCTCTTCCATCGAACGTCACCTGCGGCCGACGAGATCACCAGGTCCCCGTTTTCTGCAATCGATAACGACCTCTGCCCGCTGAGTTCCAATCGAATCAACCCTGGATCGGCACCCGGCTTGAGGATGAAGTCGTACTCGAGCTGCCCCTCGTCACCATGAAACACCAGATCGATCCCCGGATAAATTTGGCTATAACGGACACGGCCATAGCCGATAATGTCGGTGCGCCACTGTTCGCGCCCACCGACAAAGTAATTCGCCGCTCCCGGCAGGCGATCCTCCGCTGCCATTTCCGCGGTGCGATTGGCGCCAACGAGGCGCGTATGTAAGTCGACCCTCCGCCGGCTGGAGCGATCCGTCCAAGAAAGCCAATTTTCGTCAGGCGCCAGGCTCAGATTCAGATTCGATCCGCGAGCAGTATAGCGAACACCCTTATGCGGGTCCCGGCCCCCATTTGCTTCAAATCGAAATGGCAGCTTATTTAGTCTTTCCGCCCCGGTCGTGGAAGAAGCACACGCACTGACGACTATCAAAACCGCAGGGATTAAAGGACCAAAGACCTTCACGCGAGCCTCCAGGAAAAGTCTAGTCTTAAACCAGATAGCGTATCACACGAATTCGCAGGTGTACTTCGTCGGATGGCGATACGAATTTGACTCTTACTGCTTCGCGAAATACGCCGCGACGTCCGCGCCTTCCGCGGCTTTTTGTGCTTCGCAGAGCCGGATCCCTTCGAGCATCTGGTCGTAGTTACGCGGCCCGCCGGTGAACTTCTTCGACCGCTCGCCGAAAAAGTCCACGTATTCTTTTTCCGACGCCGCATCGCAGAACGAGGACGCGGAATATGGCAGAACGGCTCCAAAATCAAAGCCTCCGCCGCTCGGCGCGCGCTTCAGGATCTCATCGTAATTGGCTTTCACGAATTCGAAGGCCATCCGCTCCGTCGCCGGTTCGCCCAGTCCGGCATGCAGCAGACCGGTAGTTTCGCGCGTGTCGATATCTGAATGAATCACCAGATCGAGCGCCGCCGCCACCAGTTTCGGATCCTGGAAAGACCCCAGCGCACGGATAATCCTGCCGCGCTGCTGCACATCTTGCGTCTTCTTCAGCTCCCGCAGCAATGTATCGAACAGCGCGCGATCCCCATAATAGGCCGCCGTCGCCAGCACACCCGATAGCATGTCGGCGTCCACGCCTGTGCGGTCCGCGAGCCATCGATCGGCAAGCGTACGCGCTTCCCCCGCGAGCGTGGGATCGTAGCGCGCCACAAACGGAACGATGTTCGGCCGCAGCAGCCGGGTTTCCTGATTCTCTCCCGGTTTCGCCGACCAGCCCAGGCTTCTCGCGCGGGAGTCCAGCACCTTCAGCACGAAGCGCCCGTAATTGTCCTTTAGCGCCGGCGGAACCAGCGATCTTGGACTGGCAACGATTTCGGCCGCCTCCGCCACAATCTCCCGTTCCGGAGAATTGGCGAAACTCACCGCCGCATCGAGCGCGCGGCCGATTTTCAGGTCGCCCGACCCTGCCAGCGACGATACGTCGTGAAGCAGCGTCAACTGTTCTGCCGGATTCAAAAACTGCTGCCCTTGCTCCACCATCTTGTCGAGAAGATCGCCCTGGTAAGACGAAATGTAGTAGCCCGATGCGCTTTCATTGGCGGCAATTAACGCCGGGCATCCGGACGCCTTGGTGAGCTTGAAATCGGCGTTCGATTTATCCAGTAGAAAACATTCTCTTTCGACCCCTTTTCCGGTTCGATAGCGGACGCAAACCGGAACCTGCCAGGTCTGCGCCGAGGAGCCTCGGGAACCGACCGGTAGGTAGCGCTTCTGGCTCAGAGAAACCGACGGCGGACCATCGCACTTCAGCGCCACCGAAATTTCCGGGACGCCCGGCTGATTCAGAAACGTCTGGAATGCCGCGCTCAGCCGCGGCTGGCCGGTTTGCGCAATCGCGTCCAGGAAATCGCTCATCCGCGCATTCTTATACGCATAATGTTTTAAATAAGATGTGACGCCGCTTTGAAATTGCTTTTCGCCGGTCCAAACCTCAAACATTCGAATGACTGCGGCACCCTTTTCGTAAGTAATATTGTCAAATGCGTTAGAAATATCGTCATTGGTTTCAATCTCCTGGCGTATTTTGCGGGTGGTGATCAGGCTATCCTCGCCCATTGCGCCGAACTTCGGCGAGAGGTCGCTGAGGCGGCTTTTCCATTCCGGTTTCCATTCGGCGAGAATCTTCGAGGACGTCCAGGTTGCGAACGCTTCGTTGAGCCACGTATCGTCCCACCAGGCGAGCGTCACCAGATCGCCAAACCATTGATGCGCAAGCTCATGCGCCGCATCGCTGGCATATTCCCGGCGCCGTTGTTCCGTGTCCGAAGCGGGGTCTGCCAGCAGAATATTCTGGGCATAAGTGACCAAGCCGGCGTTTTCCATGGCGGCGAATCCATAGGTCAGAGGGATGGAGACACTGTCCGCTTTTTCATAAGGATAGGGAATTCCAAAATAATTCTGCAATTGTTCGAGAATCGTCGAGGTTATTTCCGCTGCATATTTTGCCTCATTAAGCTTCCCTCTTGGTGTGATTATACGTACTTGTGCCCCATTAAGGCCGACCTTTCCGGCATCCACGACATCAAAGGGACCCACAGCGAAGGCGATCAGATAGCTAGGCAGCGGCTTGGTGGGCGCGAAGACAACTTTCTTCATTCCACCCGCCTCGGCCGTTTCCGACACCTGCGGCGTGTTGGAAAATGCCTTGTCGGCCGACCTGACATGCAAAGTAATCTGCCACGAATTCTTGAAGTCAGGCTGATCGAAGCAGGGGAAAGCCCGGCGCGCGTCGATTTCCTCGAACTGGGTGAACAAATAGTTCAAGTCGCCGTCGCGGCCTTGAAAAATGCCTTCGCTGCTCTTCGGGCTGATTTTGCCCGAATAATCGAAGTGCAGCTTTGCGGCTCCGGAGGGGATTTCAGAAGGAGCGCGAAGAGCGATAAAATCTTCGTTGGCTTTCTCCGCCACGAGCTTTGTTTTCTTGCCGTGTGATTCGATTTCCGCGGAAGCGATCTCGATTTCCTTGCCGTTGATGTAGAACAAGGCGGCGGGCGCTGTGAACGTAACGTCGATATCGATTTTGCCCTGGAACGTGGGCGAATCGGGCGACAGCGTCAGGTCAGCCGCGTACTTGATGGGACGGACTCCGTCGGGTAAACGCAACGTGGGCGGATTGGCTGCGAACGTGGCGGAAGCCAATAAAATCAGGGGTAAACCAAGCCTCATATCCTTCAGCGTATCATTATCAAGATGGCAATCAGTTCTGAGATTCGCACCCTCGACGACATAGAACAGCGCCGGCAATTGCGCCGCGCGGTTCTGGCCGGCGCGATTGGGACGGCGATTGAATGGTACGACTTTTTCCTGTACAGCACGATTACCGGGCTGGTGTTTGCCCGGCTCTATTTTCCGAGGGCCGATCCGTTTACAGGCACGTTGGAGGCATTTGGGGTTTACGCCGTTGGTTTTCTGGCCCGGCCCATCGGCGCCGCGATTTTCGGGCATTACGGCGACCGGCTGGGCCGAAAGGCGGCCTTGATCGCGACCCTGCTGCTGATGGGGATCGCGACATTTCTGGTGGCGTTGGTCCCTGGCTATGATCAAATCGGAATCTGGGGAGCGATTATCCTCACGTTCCTGCGCTTCGTCCAGGGCATTGGTGTCGGCGGGGAATGGGGCGGCTCCGTGCTTCTTTCGATGGAATGGGCGCAGTCGAACCAGCATCGCGGCTTTATCGCCTCCTGGCCTCAGTTTGGCGTGCCGGCCGGCCTGTTTCTTGCGAATCTTGCGGTGCTGGCGGTGAGTGCGGTGTCAGGCGACCACTTTCTGACGTGGGGTTGGCGCGTCCCCTTTCTGTTTAGCATCGTTCTGATCGCGATCGGCATGTTCATCCGTTTGGGGATCGTCGAAACACCGGTATTCAGGCGGCTGGTGGCGGAGCGCCGGATTGAGCGTGCGCCGGTGCTGGCGGTGCTTCGCAGTCATCCACGCGAAATTATCTTGACAGCCCTGTGCCGCATGGCGGAGCAGGCGCCGTTCTATTTGTTCACGGCTTTCGTGTTTGCGTATGGCACCGGGGTACTGCACCTGAAGCGTGACTTTCTCCTGATGGCCGTGCTGGGAGCGGCGATGCTGTCCTTCATTTCGATTCCGCTGTTCGGCCATTTGTCCGACCGTTTTGGCCGCAAGCGAATCTATATGTTGGGCGCAACGCTCACCGGAGTCTACGGCTTCGCGTATTTCGCGCTGCTCGATACGAAAATAGCGGTTCTCGTCGCGGTGGCGATTGTGTTGTCGCTGCTGCCGCACGACATGATGTACGGTCCGCAGGCGGCATTAATCGCGGAGTCCTTTCCTGGACGGCTGCGCTACAGCGGGGCGTCGCTCGGCTATCAACTGTCGTCGTTGATCGCGGGCGGTCCGGCTCCACTCATCGCGTCTTCGCTGGTGAGCCGCTATCGCTCTCCGACGCCGATCGCCATATTTATCCTCGCCTGCGCGATCGTGTCTCTGGTGGCGACAGCAATGCTCAAGGATCACACGAACAAAGACATATCTGGATGACGCTTTTCAGGACCTTCCGCGGGTAGACTTTCTTTATGGTCTTCACCAAGCGCCTTCGCGAAGGCGTTCGTCAGGGAAAAATCACGTGCAGTGTTCGCATCTGGCAGCGCCCTCATGTCAAAGTCGGCAACCGCTACCGTATGGAAGAAGGCGAGATCGAGGTGGATTCCATCGACCAGATCGGGCTTCCAGACATCACTCCGATGCTGGCCCGCGAATCAGGATTCCTCGGTGTAGTCGATCTGCTCAAAGTCGCAAAGCACGGCCCAGGGGAGAATATATATCTGGTTCGATTTCATTACGTACCTCCTCACGCCGCCCGTTGAACAAGTTGGATGGGATTGCCATCCGGATCAGCGATCCAAGCCGCGCGCAGCTTGCCGTCGAGAAAGTCATGGGCTGGAGCGAGAAGAGGCGCTCCCTTGGCGACTAAAGCCTTCACCGCGGCGTCAGTGTCGTCGGTCCACAGGACGATTTCGATCCAGCGCCCTTCCCCATCCGGCCGCAGCCCATGGTGTTCCATGGCTGCCTCAACGGTCGCGATTCCGAGCGTAAATTCATCCAACACCAGTTCGATATGGACCGGTTCCCCCGACTCTGGAGTGCGAAAAGTCTCAACAAACCCGAGTTCCGAATAAAATGCCGCGGCCCTCGAAAGGTCGCGCGAGTAGAGATTGATCATGGGCGCTTTAAAGGTAGGCATCATTGTCCTTCCATTATTATTCAACCAAGCGTCCCAATCGGTCCTCGACGCCGATTCGTCGGAATCCCCGCCCTTACAGGTTTGAGCGCCCTCCGTCAGCCCGTTACACGCCCTCGACGAACCAGACCGAGTACGCCAAGCCCCACCGTTAGCATCATCCATGTTCCAGGCTCCGGAACCGTGCTTTGGCTGGTTGAAACATCGAACGTCGGTCCATAGTAGACGCCTGCCGCATCGCCCACACCGCCGGAAGGGAAGGCCGGGCCGCTGGCGTAGTCGTAGTTTTCCTGCACGAAAGTGATGCCTGCGCCGGTGGCAACCGAACTGGCGTACTCCCATGGGTTGTTACCCGTGAAAGCTGTGACCACGTATTCCCCCGCCGTGAGGACGAAGGGCGTGATGCTCTCCATAAAATAGCCGTCATCCAGGGTCGCCGTCGTGGGAACCAACACGGAAGTCAAAGCGGTCCCGGTGGAGGTGTACAAAGTCACGGTTTCACCCGACGTCAAGTCGGGGATATCGTAAAACCCCAACTCGTCTATGGTAATTGTGGAGCTCGTGGTGAAGAACAATCCCAGATTCACGGGGTTGTTGGCCGCACCCGTGCCCGGGTCAAAGACGCTGGGGGGTGTTAACCCCAGATAGTTGGCTCTGGCATTAACGGCGCCGAATGCGCACAACAGAATGAATGGCAAAGCGAGATTCTTGATCATTGTTTCCTCCTTGGATTAGGAACTGTTTCGGAGGTAGGTGTACGCAAGCCTCGCTTTGTATCAATAATTTTCACGTGAGGGCGGGGATTCGGGACAGCTCGTTACTTTGCCCAAAGCACGAACGGAGCCCAAAAGTGTGGATGCCGCCAGAGTGCGTTTTCCTGGCGGATCATGCCGATCTTGGCGCGGCGTAGCGCTTCGGCGGGCGCAATCGACTGGCCCAGGTTCCGGTAGAATCCCTTCATCAGGACGGGCGTCGCGGCGTCGCTGACATTCCACAGGCTGACATTCACATTCTCCGCGCCGGCGTAGAGAAAAGCCCGCACCAGGCCAAGCATTCCTTCGCCCGAGGCCAGCTTGCCAAGACCGGTGCTACAGGCTGATAGTGTAACCACCTCGGCATTGATGCTTAGGCCGGTAATCGAATCGACGCGAAGCACTCCGTCGTCCGCGGCGCCCGCCGTTAAGGCCAACCCGGATCGGCCGGGGTGCGCCTCATCCACCAATCCGTGGGCCGCGAAATGGATATAACGGTAGCTCCCCAGCGTTTCCGCCTGAAGCGAATCCTGGCGCGCAGCCTTGCCCAGATACACCGTGCGCTGATCTTTTGGAAACAGCGCCGCAATTCCCGTCACTTCGTCGCGCGTGTAGGGCAGGGCACTGAGGTCGAAGCCGTTAGCCATGCCCGTCTGCCTGTAAGCGGGATCGCCAAAGGCAAGCAAAGTTTTCGAAGCGTGGGCTACCGGACTCTGTTCCGTCTCCACAAACGAAGTCGCGGATGCCACATAACGGACGGGGAACCGCTCCATCAGATAAGTGTCGGTTCCAGGCGCAACCAAGGCTTCAAACGGGACGTAGTAAAGAGTGCCGTCCGGCACCACAACGATCTCTTTGCTTCCCTGGAGGCTACTCTCAATGGGCCGCATTAGGACCGCGTACAAGCGGGATGCCAGTTGCTTGACCTCAACTTCCGATCGGCTTGCCGTGAGGCCGGACACAGACTCGGAAATCGTTTGGCGGAACGCGGCCACCTGTCGTTCAATGTCCTTGCGGGGTGGCAGCGCGGCGGACAGGAAGCGGCCGCGCGATATCGCCCACACGAAGGAGCGTTTTTCGCCGAGTGAAAATTCGATCAGCGTCTGCCCCGGCGTGAGCGATTTCCGCACCTGTTCAATATCGAGAGGATGTGGATAGCGGACATCGGCCAGGCGCGGATTTGTTTTTCGGATCCCGATGCGGAAAGTTTCGAGGTCGTTTTCGGCCGCCTCCAACTCGGCGTCCTTTCGCGTTTGCTTCTGAATCGCCATGACGCGGGCAAACAGCTCCGCTTCACGCTTCCGGTCGGCATCGGAGAGTCCTTTGCGCAGATCCACCTTCGATTCCGCCAGGATCGACAGGAAAGCCCGCGCTCTCGCCAACTCGGCGATTCGAAACGCACCCGCCGGATCGAATGCGAACCGGTTTTGGATTGCCCGGTCGAATAACTCGCGCGTAGAAGGGTCGGAGGCTGCCTTCGCCATGGACTCCTCTGTCGGCACAAGCCCCTGCCGCAGGTCCTCGATGCTGACGATCGCTTCATCGAAGTAAGGCGCCGCATCGCGAAACCTTCCCAGCGCCTGCAATTCCCCGCCCACGGCCCCCAGAAAATGCCATTCTTCGAAAGGGTCATGATCGGCGGATCGCAGCGTTGTCAGCGCCTTCAGGCTGGATTCATAAGCATCCTGATGCGCGCCCATCAGCGCCTGCGGCTTGGTCAGGTTGTACCAGGCAAGGGCGATCTGTTCCCGGTTTCCGGCGGCGACCGCCATGTCGAGCTGCTGCCGGATCATATCCGCGCACAGTCTGTAGCGCCCCTGGCTACAGTGAATTTCGCCCACCATGCGAAGGATCTGGCTCCTGGTCAAACTGTTGAGCGTGGGCATAGCCAGCGCGGCGTTCAGATGCTTAAGCGAATCGGCGTAGTGTTCCTGCTGGCCTTCGATGAATCCCAGAACGAACAGCGATTGTCCTTCGACCACCCTATCTGTCAGCGTCTGAGCGATGTTCAATGACGCTTGCGCCGAGGCATGGGCCCGCTCATAATCGCCCATATTGCGATAAAGCAGCGCCGTCATCCGAAGATTGATCGCTTCGCCCCAGCGATCGCCGGCCTCTCGAAGATAGCGGAGCTGCCGTTCATAGGCGGATCGGGCGTCTTCCAGTTTGCCGAGGTCGCGCAAGGCGTCCCCTTTATGGCCGAGCGCCGCCGACAAGAGTGCCTTGTCTCCGGCTTCCATTGCAGCGCTCTGCGCCTGATCTGCCGCATCCACCGCGGCGGTCAGCTTCCTGGCGAAGTAATACACGCGGCTAAGTCCGTTGTACCCAAGGGCTTCGCCGCTTTTGTCACCTGCGGACCGGATAGCCTGCTGCGCCAGTTCAGCAGCCTCGTCGAAGTGCTGAAGGTCGGTTTGATGTTTCGACTCTTCCACGAGCTTCTTCACGTCCGGACTTTGCGCCAGCGTCAACAAGAAGAGCAAAGCTCGCATAGGAGGCTACTTACGTATCACATCGACGCTATATTGGGCAACCATCCGGCTATTTTGGGAAAGCCGCAGCACGTAAGTTCCTGGCGCGAGATCGCTTGCCGGCACGCTGAACGCAAGCGCGCCATCCGCGTTCCGCTCGAGGCCCTGAATTGACTTCAACTCATTGCCAGGACTGGAAATAGTGAGGTCGAATTTCGTACCCGGCGGCTGCGGAGGCACATCAATCCAGAACACTGCATCGCCAATATCGCCAATCGAGAGCTGACGCCGTGAATCGGCGGCCCGATCGGCATTAAGAATCACAACAGGCACATTGGCTTGCGGCGACGGATTGGCGGTTGGGACGTTCTGAGCCAGTTGAACCTCGTGTGCAAGTGGCCGGGACAGAACCAGATAGGAAAGGCCGGCCGTTAGCAGAAGCGCTGCCGCTGTGGCAAAGACAAAGGCCGGCATCAACCAGCGCCTCTCGACTTGTGCGGTGTTGAGCATGCCCCGATCGCCGGCCTGGTGCAGTCCGGCGATGAATTTCTCAATCTCCTGCACTTCTTCGAAACACTGGCGACAGGTAAAGTAGTGTTCCTCAAAGGCTTCGCTCTGCTGAGGCGTCAGCTCGCGTCTCACGTAGGCTTCCACCCAACCGTCTCCGCGGATCGTTTCATGCGTCAAATCTTGTGTGATGGCACGCCTCCTTTTGTATCAACGGCTTTTCTCAAACGCTGATAAATTTCACGGAAACTCTTGAGAGCACGACTCTTAATCAGCCGGACGCGCTCTTGGTCAATGCCGATGCGGCGGGCGATTTCTTCCTTCGGAAGTTCCTCGTAATAATGTAGCCGCAGAAACTCCCGCTCGCGCGGTTTGAGGAGTCTCAACGTGTGGGCAATGGCACCGGTAACCTCTTCATCCAAAAGGGGATTAGCATTCGCATCACTCTGATCCGGAACCTCGCCACTGGCAGCCCGCAGCGGCGAGCGGAGCGTTTCGAGGATGATATTGCGCGCCGTACTGAGAATAAAAGACGAAATCATCTCCGGCGCCCTGATTTGTTCGGCTTGAATGGCCCGCAAAACCCGCAAAAAGGCTTCGGCGCGAACATCTTCGGCGTCGGAACGCGAGCGGAGATCGCGTAAGGCCAGATAATACGTGCGATCTCCATACCTTTCAAAGAGTTCGCTGCCTGCTACCTGGTCGCCGTTCTGGATCAGCCGAACCAGTTCGGCGTCCGAACACCCATCCATGGGGTTAGCAGGGGGGTCAGTAGGCACAAACCAGTCTACCGTCTAATAAGGCCATAAGTGAGCAAAAACGTCGGTCTAATGAGCCTTATTTGACCATAATCTGGTGCGCTGCGAGCCATTTCCGGGAGTCGGCAACGATGCCTGTTACGCTATCCTCCGCGCGGACCGGATAGCGCTCCGTCACGCGCCGGACATCTTCCGCAAAATCTATGGCGGAAACGTACCGTCTTTCCGGCTCCTCCCGCAGAGCCCAGCGAGTAAATATCGGATGCGGTGGTGATCGGTTTTCCGGCCACCTGCTCCGGGTTGGCGTATTGCGGAGTCATGGGGGTGCGTGCGCCACGAAACGCATTTCCATAACCTTTGGTGAGCCACGGGCTCATTCGGACTCCCTGCCGGTCACGGCTCGCAGGGGAGCCGATATCGCTGGCAGCGCATGGCGCCGCCCCACAATTGGATCGACGTGGCAACGATGGGACAGAGTAGTAGGCTGTCCCAATTTTCCGCTAAGACTCCGCTCCCTGCGGTCACGGCTCGGTAGGGATGCGGAGGCGTTGAGTGTTGGGGCGGGCATGAGAAGGTCTCATTTTGCGTCTAACTCATTTTGGAGCCAGGCTCGGGAAAATCTCCAGTCCCTCTCGACTGTGCGTAACGACACCTTCCGCGGTCAGGCCTCCGAAGAAGATCAGATTTCCACCGTTGCGATTGAAGGTGGCGCGCTTGCGGGCGTGATCCACCAGGATCTGCCGCATCAGGCGGGCGGCCACAGCAAAAAAATGTCCCCGGCTCCTCCAATCGATGCCACCCGTGCCGGAATGCAAATTCGCCAGATTCCAGAGCGGTGGGCTGCTCGAAATGCGCCGCAGCTCGCTATAGACCAGGCTAGTGAGGCGACCGCGGAATCCACGGCTGTCATCTTATCACCGCCCGTAAGGAGATTCCGTTATACTGTTCGTCGATCCATCGCATGACCATACTCACCCGATTGGAGCAGTGGCAGGAGCGCGGCATCCTATCGCCTGAGCAGCATGCCCTGCTGGCAGGCCTTTCGCGCGGAGAGCCTTTTTCCGTTTTTCTCGAACTGAACATTCTCATGTACGCGGGCATTCTGGCGTTCGTCGCCGGCCTCGGCTGGACCGTCACCACGTGGTCGCAGCAACTGGGCGACATCCTGGTGCTGTCCGTCCTCTCCATAATGCTCGCCGCCTGCTTTGGGTACTGCTTCTCCCGCGCGCCCGCCTGGTCCCCTTTGGAGACTCCTTCGGCTGGTCTGGTGCTCGACTTCGTACTTTACCTTGGCAGCCTTATTTGGTCGGTGGAGCTCGGTTACATCGAAAGCCGGTTTCATATATTGTCCGGACAATGGGATTACTATCTGTTAGCGACCGCCGGCCTTTTCTTCTTCCTCGCGTATCGCTTTGACAATCGATTTGTCTTGTCGCTCGCGTTGTCGTCGCTGGCTGGATGGTTCGGGCTCACGATCTCGCGCTGGCCATCCCATCAGGAAGCAGAGTACCGGCGGTATGCGATTCTCTACAGCCTGGTGGTCGCGGGCGCTGGAGCCATACTTCGGCGGCGCGGCTTGAAATCGCATTTTTTCGGGACCTATCTGAATATCGCGGCCAACGTTTTGTTTTGGGCAGTACTCTCCGGAGTCTTCCAGCGGGAGGACTACTTCGTTCTCTTTCTTCTGGCCGCTTGTGGCGCATCTCTCGCTTGGGGTATCACGCAACGGCAGTTTTCCTTCGTCGCTTACGCCGCTGTGTATGGATACGTGGGGGTCAGCTCCATCCTCATTCGTGACATGCGCGAGAGCACCGCTATCCTGAGCTATTTTGTCGTGACCGGCATCGCGATGGTCGTCGGTCTGGTGCTGATCGCGCGCCGCTTCGGGAGGGAAGCGTGAGAGCCTACAGCGCATCCAGTGAAGAAGCTCTGCGCGCTCGCGATTTGCTGAAAGACTGGGCTGGCGAAGGGTTTGTCACCCCAGTGCAGTACCAAAGCATCGAGCAGGAAACCGTGTGTGAGCTGCGCCGGACAAATATCTTTCTCCGGCTGGTTCTATTCTTCTTTACCCTGATTATCGCGGGCGCCGCGGTGGCGCTTTTCTTCTCGGTTTTTCTCACGAATTCCTCGCAGCAGACCACAGGTCTGATTCTGATGGTCTTCGCGGCTATCGCCTATGCCGCCACCGAAATCGCCGTTTCACAAGCCCGGCTCTATCGCTATGGGATAGAGGAAGCGCTCGCCGTCTGCGCGGTCGGTTTTCTCTGCGTGGGAATGCAGGGCGCTTTGTTCAGCGTTCCCCCCTATTCGACAGGCGGAATCGGATTCCTGGTTCCCGCTACTGGAGCCATCGTTTCGCTCTGGATATGGCATCGTTTCGGGCTGCCCTATGCTTTTTTTGCCGCGATGATCTTCATCGCCTGGGCACCAAGCTATTGGACTTCGTCCCATTCGGCGCAGCATCTGCTGGTCGCAGCTTTCTTTGCGGCCGGCCTGTTGACGGTGGCCGTGGCAAGGCGTCGCTATCGCTTCACGTACCTCGATCATCAATATTCGATCGCCGAAGCGCTCCTCTGGCTGGGGATTTACGTGGCAATCAACCTCCAGCTTTCGTCGTTACCACTCGGGGAGTGGTGGCGCGGCCTTCACACCACGAGCGAATTCTCAAGGCCGTTCTACTGGGCCACCTGGGTTCTGACCTGGTGCTTGCCGCCCGTCGTGCTGGCGCGTGGCCTGCGGCGAAAAGACCGGTTCGTCGTCGATGTGGGCGCGATCCTCGCCGTCCTGACTCTGGTCACCAATAAGCCTTATCTCGGCTGGGAGCGGCACACTTGGGACCCGATGCTGCTGGGCGCGTTAATGATCGGTGTCGCACTCTTCCTCCGGCGCTGGCTCGCTGGCGAAAGTCGGTACGGTTTCACGGCGCGGCGGCTCTCCGGGAGGGACAAAGCTTGGATGAACGCTGGGACTTCCGCGTTAGGATTCGTATCGCCGCCTACCGTGACGGCAAGCCCGCAAACAGGCAATTCCGACGTCCACTTCGGTGGAGGAGATTCGGGAGGAGCAGGCGCCAGCTCTGATTTCTGACCGGGCTCTGGAAGTAACAGGCGAGCAGTGCGACAGTGTCGTCACTTCTCCCAACCCGGACCACGTAACGCGACGCCTGGTTGCGCTCCGGTCACTTTACCGGACTTAACCACGGCGACTCCGTTTACGAAAACATGTTCAACGCCTACAGAAAGCTGATTGGGATTCTCATAAGTAGAAAGGTCGATCACCGTGTCCGGATTGAAAACCGCGACATCCGCAAAAAGACCTTCCTGCAATAAGCCTCGTTCGCGAATATTCAGCCGCCGAGTCACTCCGGAGGTCATCTTGCGAACAGCGTCTTCCAGTCCTATGACCTTTTCCTCGCGCACATAACGGCCCAAGATCCTCGCAAATGTGCCGTAAACGCGCGGAGGGACCAGGCGGCCTTTCATTTCCTCCGGATCTGTTCCACCGCCGTCGGTGCCGATCACCATCCAGGGCTGCTGCAACTGTAGCTTCACATTGTCTTCGCTCATCAGGAAATAAATTGTTCCCACGCGGGTATGCTCCGACAGAATCAGATCCATCGCGGCATCGCGCCAGTCTTTATGTTGCATGCTGGCGATCTCCGAAAGGCGCTTGCCGGCGAAAGCCAGATTCTCCGGTTTGGTCACGCCGACGACCAGGATCCCTTCCGCTCCGGCAAGTTGACCCATGTTTTCCCAGTCCGTTTCTGGCTTGGCCATCTCGACTTTCAATTTTTCGCGCACCTGCGGATCGGCCAGATTATCGAACAGCTTGCCGTCCGCCGACGCCCAGGGAGGCAGAACGGAGGTCAGCCCGGTCGCGCCCGCGGTGTACGGATACATGCATGCGCTCACGTCCAAGCCGGCTTTGCGCGCCGCATTGATCTTCTCGATCGCCAACGCTTCCTTCGGCCAATTGCGTTTCCCGGCAGCTTTGAGATGGTAGATTTCAACCGGCGTTCCAGCCTGGCGGCCAATCTCAAATGCCTCGTCGAGAGCCTCCAGAAACCGATCCGCCTCGGAGCGGATATGGGAGATGTAGATGCCCTTATACTCGCCCGCGGGCTTCGTAATCTCGGCCAGTTCATGCGCCGTCGCGTACTCGCCGGGCGGATAGATCAGAGCGGAGCCGACACCGAACGCTCCATCCTGCATTGCCAACCTGACGAGCTGTTGCATGGTCGCGATCTCGTCAGGAGTTGCCTCGCCCGGAGCCATGCCCTTGACATACTGCCGGACTGTGGCCGCACCGACGAAGGAGCCGAAGTTTACAGCGGAGCCGGAGGCTTGCCTGGCCTTCAGCATCGCGTCAAAACCGTGAGGCCCGTCGAGATCCGTATCGTTCTGAGTCCGTCCCAGGCTTTCGGAGCCGGCGCGGGTCTTCTCGTTCGCCGGGGCGGCGGAATAGCCTTCCCCAGTGATTTCGCTGGTAACTCCCTGGGTGATTTTGCTGACCGCTCGCCCGCCGAGCCCTCCCTGAATGTCGACGAAACCTGGGGAGATCACCAGGCCTTTGCAGTCGATCCGTTCTTTCGTTTTGGCGCCATCGAGCTGGCCCGCGGGCGTAACGCGAACAATTCGATCCCCGCGTAGTGCGACATCGCCATAGAACCAGGGATTGCCGGTGCCATCCACAATCTTGCCGCCGGAGAGAATAACGTCGTAAGTGTCGTTAGTCTGAGCGGGAAGGGCCTGCAAGAATAGAAGCGCGGAAATTAGGCGGGTGGTGACATTCATGATTATCAGGTAGGGTACCACCGCGCATTAATACATACCGAAGCTTGACCCGGTTGCCGGAAGCTGCCTATACTTGATCGATATTTATACGAATGCGTAAAATTTCGGTGGGTTTCGATTGGTGGGCCGTCATTCTGGCGTTGGCGGCGGCATTGGGGGTGCGGTTCGGCCTGATTCCGCACATTCCATGGTGAAATTATTGAAAATGATGCCAGGCATCCTGCTCCTGGCGGTTCTCGGCCTGGCGGGGAAGGTGACCGAGCAATCCATCGCGCGATACGGAAAGGCCCATCATCTGGTCTTGCCGAATATCGAGTACGTGCTTTGGGCGATCTTATTCGGGCTGATTATTTCCAACACGATTGGCGTTCCGCAGTTGTTTCGAGCCGGCGTGGACACCTACGAATTCTGGTTGAAGGCGGGCATCGTACTGCTGGGCGTGCGATTCGTCCTGGGCGATGTTTTGAAAATGGGCGGCGTCAGCCTGGCCTGCGTCGTGATCGAATTAGCGCTCTCCATTGCCCTGATGACGTGGCTGGGGAGGGTGTTCAAACTATCTCCCAAATTGACCAGTCTGCTGGCGATCGGGTCGTCTATATGCGGCGTGTCGGCGATTATTGCGGCGAAGGGCGCGATTGACGCTGACGATGAAGATGTATCGTACGCCATCGCGGCCATCCTGGCGCTCGGCGCATTCAGCTTGTTTGCATTTCCAGCGATTGGACATGCGCTGGGCATGGGCGACCAGGCATTCGGCTTGTGGGCCGGCTTGGCCGTGGATAACACGGCTGAAGCTACGGCCGCGGGAGCGCTTTATTCCGACGCGGCCAGCAAATTCGCGGTGCTGGCGAAGACCGCGCGCAATGCGACCATCGGTTTCGTGGTGCTGGGGTATGCGTTTTATTGGGCTCGCAAAGCACAGGCATCCGCGATCGTCAATAAAGCGGGCTTTCTGTGGGCGAAGTTCCCAAAATTTGTGCTCGGGTTTTTGCTGATTTCAGCGCTGACGACGGTTGGCTTCTTTTCGAAGCCGCAGATCGCCGACGTTGCAAATCTTTCCCGCTGGGCGTTTCTGCTGACCTTTGCCGGAGTAGGATTGCGCACCAACATCCGGGAGATGACGAAGCAGGGAGTGCGGCCGTTCATCGTCGGCGCGATCGGCGAATTTGCCATCGCGGGGATCACGTTGGCAATGGTGCTGGCAGTCTCGCGATACCACTTGATTTAGATTTCCCGCGGCAATGCCGATGCCAGCAGCAGTGCTGTTCCGGCGTAGAGCAATGTGTCCGCGACATAGTTGATCGCTTCCGTGATCTGTGGCGTCGATCCATCGCGGAGGAGGATCAAAATTGGCAGATAGAGAAATACCGTGAAAAAGGTCATGAGCGCGCCAATCACGGCTGCCGCTGTCCGGGATGTTTTATTTACCGCCAAGCCGATTCCAGAGGCCAGCAGGATCGCTCCGGCCAGGTATCCCCATGCGCTGGGGAAGGGAACCCAGGAGGGCGTCATCTTTGGCAAAGGAACGCCGGGTGCAAACTCCGGATGAAGAAAATGTTGCACGCCAAAATAGATCACGGCAATCGCGATGACGATACGTCCGAATAAAATCATCCATTTCGAGCGAAGATGCAGTCCGGCCAAAGCCCAGGCGCCCGCGGCAAAAGATAGATCCCTGAGCACGACGGTCCACGTGAATCGATCTTTAGGATTGGCGAACGCAAGCTCGATATGAATCATTGAGACAAATAGAAGGAACATCAATCCGAGCAGAGCGGACGACCAGCCTACGAACTTCCTCAGAATCAGACTGGTAGCTGCCGCAAGCTGCGCGTAACCGAAAAAATACGCCCAGAACAAGTGCGCCGGCACCCAGGCGGGAATCATATTCTGCATATCCCTGGCGGCGCCGAAATGTTCTTCCGCGAAGACAGCGAGCGGAACGGCGTAGAAGACACAGCCCAAGGTGATGATCTTGTCCCAGCCGCGAGCCGCGCTGAGCTCTTTTCGAAGCAAGAACATTCCGGCGGCAAGATAGACAAGCCCGGCAAAACACATCCAGAAATTTGTTGATGAAAGCATCAGAGCCGCTCAGAGATTATATCCCGGTTTTTATGGTCCAATAAGGCGCCTTCCAGACCACGATGGATGCAATTATGCTCATTTAAGCGCCGCTAAAAGATCGGGGAGCCGAATCCGGAACAAACAACCGCCCTCGCTCGCCCCGTCGAGCACGATATTGCCGCCGTGGGCTTCGATTACCCATTTCGCAATCGAGAGCCCGAGTCCCGCGCCGCCCGATTCCCGCCAACGGGCTTTATCCACCCGATAGAAGCGGTCGAAAATCCTGACGCGATCCTCGAGGGGGACGCCGGGGCCGCTATCTTCAATTTCCACGGTTACCTCCTGGCCGCTCCTTTGAACCCGCACGGAAATGGTTCCGCCAACCGGTGAATATTTCACTGCATTATGCAGCATGTTCACCAGTGCCTGTCTTAGAAAAATGGGATCGCCGCGGACCGCGATCGACTCGTCGCCAGTCAGCAGAAAGTCCAGCGATTTTTCTTCCGCCATGACTTCGAACAGCGATGCCGAATCGCGAGCGAGCTGCATCATCGGGATCCGCACCTGTTGCAGTTCGAAGCTGCCTGCGTCGGCGCGGGAAATGGTGAGCAGATTATCGACCAGAGAGGTCAAACGGTTCACTTCTTCGAGCATGCTGCCGATAATGTCCCGATATTCGGCGCTGCTGCCGCCTTTCTGAAGGCCCACTTCTCCCACGCTGCGAATGGCGGCGAGCGGCGTCCGCAGCTCATGCGAGGCGTCCGAGGTGAAACGGCGCAGTTGTTCAAAGGCTTGCTCCAGACGCGCCAGCGTGGCGTTGAACACGCGGGCAAGCTGACCCAGTTCGTCGTTGACAGTGTCGTTCGGAAGGCGTTCATGGAGGCGCTGCGGGGTGATTTCCTTGGCCCGGCGCGCCATTTGTTCGATGGGGCGGAGAGCGCTCCGCACCAGTCCATAGCCGGCGAAACCGGCCAGCGTGAGCACCAGGGGCAGAACAATCATCGATGCAATCAACATCTCATCGAGGCGCAACCAAAGCGGTTCCTCGGTGTGCCCCAGACGGATCAGGATACGGCGTCCATTGAGAGAATGGATACGGCTAACCATGCGGATCCGCGTTCCGCCGGCGAGGCGCTCCGAGCGCACAGAATATCCGCCGACACCCTCGCCCGGGAACGGCCGCCCGCCGAGCATCCGGTCTCCCAGACGCTCATTGCGATAAAGGACGGAGCCTTCCGGCGAAAGCACTTCCACGAAGCGGTCGATCACGTCCTTCGATTCAGGATGATTGTGATAATCCTCATGCATTTGCAGTTCGCCTTGCGGATTGAAATAGAGCAGGCCTTCCACCGTCTCAATTTCCTGAATGGAAAAATGATCGAGCTGACTTCGCAGCTGCCAAAACAGGAGGGCGAAGGTTCCACCCCAGGCAAGGATCAGCAATCCCGCCAGAACGGCCACGAACCACAGCGTCAGCCGGGCGCGCAAATGCGTCGGCCGCAGCCGGATCACAATTGTTCTTCCCGCAAAATGAAGCCAACGCCGCGCACAGTGTGGAGGAGCTTCTTTTCGAACTGGCCGTCGATCTTGCGCCGCAGACGCACCATTTGCGCATCGATCACGTTATCGAGAGGAGTCTGGCGGGAGACCTCTTTCCAGATTTCGCGGGCCAGCATTTCGCGGGACACGACCCGGTCCCGGTTGATGAGGAGGTACTCCAGGAGATCGAATTCGCGGGCAGTCAGCTCCAGCAATTCGCCTCCGCGCGTGACGGAACGGAGGGCGACATTCATTTCGAGGTCGGCGACCTTTAAACGCATCGCCACCTCTATCTTGCCGCGGCGCAGCAGCGCGCGCATGCGGGCCAGCAACTCAGGAAACGCGAACGGCTTCACCAGATAATCGTCGGCGCCAAGATCGAGACCACGCACACGGTCTTCCAGAGTGTCTTTGGACGTGAGCAGCAGCACGGGCGTGGTCATCCCGCGCTGGCGAAGAGTGGCGAGAATCTCAAAACCATCGCGGCCGGGCAACATGACGTCGAGAATCATCATGTCGAAAATACTGGACTGCGCGAGGTAAAAACCTTCTTCTCCGCTGTGTGCGACGCTGACGGCGTAATCGTCCGCCTCCAGACCCTCCTGGAGAGCTTTCGCCATTTTCTGTTCGTCCTCAACCACGAGGATATGCACAGTCCCTTTATAGGGGCGAAACAGGGTTCACCGCAAGCGACAAGCTAAAGACGGCGGTGAGCGGAGGCGCAAGCAGTTCCGACGCTGTGTTTAAAGACTTGAAACCGTCCTCGGGCTCCGATTTTTCTCGCGGGGATTTTCAGTGGGGATCGTAAAGTAAAACGTCGAACCTCTTCCCGGTTCTGATTCCACCCAGATCCGCCCTCCGGAGCGCTCAATCGCGCGCTGGCAGATCGCGAGGCCCATGCCGGTGCCGGAATACTGTACCGCAGTGTGCAGCCGTTTGAAGATTCCAAAGATTTTTTCTTTAAATTGAGGCTCGATACCGATTCCATTGTCTTGCACCGAAAATAGCCAGTCCCCACCCTGCCGCTCAGCGGCAATGCGGATGCAGGGCGGCGCATCGCTGCGATAGCGGATCGCGTTTCCGATCAGATTTTGAAATATCTGCTCCAGTTGAAATTCGTACATGCGGACACGGGGAAGCGCAGTGGTGCTAATCGTGACGCCGCTATCCTTAATCGCGACCTCAAGGTTTAACAAGGTCTTCTTCAGAATCTCCCCAGCGTCGATATCCTCGGTTGGCTCCAGCCCGACGGTCGAGACTTGCGTGTAGGTTCTGAGATCCTTTAACAGACTCTCCATGCGCGTCGCGCCCAGAACCGTGTAGCCAAGGTACTCATCGCCGGTGGGACCCAGCTTACCGCCGAATTCTTCTTTCAATAGCTCGCTGTAGATCGCGATCATACGAAGCGGTTCCTGAAGGTCGTGGGAGGCGGAATAAGCAAATTGCTGCAAATCGGCATTGGCGCGCTGGAGGGCTACGCTCGCTTCTGCCAGCGCCTCGTCCTGACGCACTTTTTCTGTGATATCGCGCGCGATCTTCGAAGCGCCGACAACCCGCCCATCGGCGTCCTTCACCGGCGAAACAGTCAACGATACATGCAGCGGCGACCCGTCTTTTCGTACGCGCAGTGTCTCAAAATGCTCCACCCGCTCGCCGCGCTTCAGTCGTTCGAGAATTTTCGGTTCTTCCTGTTGCCGGTCGGCGGGAATCAGCATGGCAATGGATTGGCCGATTGCTTCTTCGGCCGTATATCCGAACAGGCGTTCCGCGCCTCGATTCCAGCTCATAATGATGCTGTTAAGGTTCTTGCTGACAATCGCATCGTCGGAGGATTCGACGATGGAAGCCAGCAGATTCGCGTTCAGCTCGGCTCGCTTCCGGCTGCTGATGTCCCGGAAGTAGCAGACCACGCCGAAGCGGCCCTGCGGCAAGAGCATGCGATCCAGCCGCCATTCGTAATATTCCGTGACTCCATGGTCGGCACGGTATCCGGACCATTCCGGAGTAACTTGGGATTCGCCTGTTTCGAGCGTATGCCGGAACATACGAACGATCTGATCCGCGTTTTCTTTTTCCCAGAGGATGTGAATGATCTCGTCAAAGTCGCGGCCCGCCACGCCGCCGGGGATATTTCCGAATACCGGCAACGCGACCGGATTGACCTCGCGAATCCGGAAATCGGCGTCCACTAGGTACACGCCGAGCGGAGCCTGATGCAGCAGCGTTTCGAATTGTGCGGTGCGAAGCCTCACCGCTTCGCTCGCTTCATTGCGCAACAGAGCCATTTTCAAATGGGATTCGACACGCGCCAGCAGTTCGCGCGCGCTGAACGGCTTGATCAGATAGTCGTCGGCGCCGGCGTGCATTCCCTCGATCCGCGCCTCCTCGCCGGCACGAGCCGATAGCAGAATGACGGGAACATCCCGCAGCTTCGGGTCGGCGCGAAGCTCCCGTAGAAGACCGAAGCCGTCAAGGCCGGGCATCATGACATCGGTCAGGACCAGTGCGGGCCTCTGTGCTCGCGCCGCGCTGAGGGCGGCAAGCCCGTCCGAAACGGCTTCGACCTGATAACCGCTCTGCATCAGCAGCCGGCGAACATAGTCGCGCATATCGGCGTTATCGTCCGCGAGCAAAATAGGCCGTACAATGGCGCCATCCGCCTGCGGCAGGCTTTCCGGACGAACGTTTTCAAATGTTTCACCAGCAAGCGCATCCGTATCCGGTGTGCGTGAAACGTCAGGCAGCCATCGCAGCACCTCCTCGACATAAGCATCGCTTCGCAGGCCGGTGGAAGCCAGAGCGCGCTCAGCCTCAATTCGGTCCATAGGCAGATGCGATTTGCCAAGTGGGATCAAGACGATGAAGCTGCTGCCGCAGCCGGCTTTACTTTCGACCCGCACATTTCCGCCATGCAGTTTGACCAGTTCCTGCACCAGTGCCAGCCCGATGCCGCTGCCCTCATAGGAGCGTCCGCGCGCCCCTTTCACGCGATGAAAACGGTCGAACAGCCGTGGAAGTTCCGCCGCCGGTATGCCCGTCCCGGTGTCGCGCAGGGTCAATTCCGCCGCGTCGCCGGCTTGGCGCAGCGATACTTCGATCTCTCCCTCGAAGGTGAATTTGAAGGCGTTGGAGAGGAGGTTGAAAACGATCTTCTCCCACATCTCGCGATCAATATAGACCGGCTCCGCGAGCGGATCGCAATCGATGAGCAGCTTCATCCCCGCCCGCTCCACCGCGGACCGAAACACGCTGGCAAGTTCCGCGGTCAGCAGGGCGAGATCGGTGGGTTCATAGGAAGCCTGCATCCGGCCAGCCTCGATCCGCGAAAAGTCGAGCAGCGTGTTGACAAGTTTGAGCAGACGCAGGGAATTGCGATGCGCCAGTTCCAATTGCTCGCGGGTGGAGTCGGAGAGTCCTTCCGGTTGCGCCAGCGCATCTTCGAGCGGCCCCATCATCAAGGTCAGGGGCGTGCGAAATTCGTGGCTGATATTGGCAAAGAACTGCGTTTTCAGCTCGTCCAGCTTCGCCAGTTCCTCGCGCTGGCGCGCAATCTCGCGCTCATGCGCCTTCTTCTCGGTAATGTCACGGCCCTCGGCGGCGATGAACACCACGTTGCCGTGCACATCCTTGACCGGCATCAGCGAGGCATCGATGATAATGGTCTCCGTACCGCCGGCGCGTCCGTAGATTTCCGTATCCCAGCGAACAAATTCGCCTTGCGCAGCACGTGCGATGGCTTCCTTGAGGCCTCTATTTATTTCCTCCGAGACTTGCCACCAGAAGGTCGTCCAAAACGGCTTCCCCTCGACGTCGGACAGTTTAATTCCTACCGCGTCGAGCGCGACCTGATTGATTTCTAGGACCGTGCCTTCGGCATCCAGAAGGCCGACGAACTGAACCATCGAATCCAGCGTGATTCGCGCCAGTTTTTGCCGATATTGCTCAGGAGTATCGCCGGCCAAAAGCTGGGTGCCGCGGACGTTGACAAGGCTGCGGCGCTTGGACGGGTGATTCGTCATCAGTTGGTTCAGATCGCGGAGGCGTCCAAACGGCCCAATCGTCGCGTTGCGTCCTCCACCTTCTATATTAGAACGACGCTCCTACCCGGTTACGTATTCGGGTGTGCTCCTGCTGCAAATAGGCCCAATTTCTTCAGAAGACCGTGAAGCTCCCGCTTTTCGCCCTGGTTCAACACTGCCATCGCCGATTCAAGCTGCGCGGCATGGCAGGTGAAGGCCTGTTCAACAACGCGCTTTCCTTCGGGGGTTAACTTCAGCAGCTTCGCCCGCCGATCGTCCCGCGCCATAGTCCGGATAATGAGGCCCTTTTTCTCCAGGCGGTCGACGGCAGCGGTCATCGAGCCGAGCGCGAGCGGCACCTTGCTATGGATTTCCGTGATGGTGAGCGGACCCTTATGCAACAGCGCCTCGAGCGCTACGAAATCTGTGAGGCCCAATCCGGTTTCCTCGATGCTGCGCTCTGCAATTTGGTTCAGCGCGCGGTGGCACCTTGCGAGTACCAGCCACAATCGAGGCGCGTCCAGAGGGGTCTTCACACTCACGAGTGCGCCAGGCCCGGCTGCACCGTGGGCGAGGCCGTCGCGATCACGCGATCGAGCGAAAAGGCGCCTGCGCCGCGAATCATCAGAAACGCCGTGATGGCCAGCGCCAGCAGGTGATATTCGAACCCTTCGCCCTTCTGCGTGCCGCTCCAGTTCATGAAGAACCCGAATTTGCTATGCACCATTGCGATCGCGACCACCATATTTACAGCGATTCCGAAGGCGGCGATGCGCGTGAGGAATCCCAGGATCAACCCCAAACCGCCAAAGAACTCGGCGGCTATCGCGAGGAAGGCGAAGGGTGCGGGAATGTGCAGATAACCCGTAAAAAGGCCCATGGCTCCGGAGAATCCAGGCCCTCCGAACCAGCCCAACATCTTTTGCGCGCCATGCGCGAAGAAGACGACTCCGAGAACGAGTCTTAGGAGCGACGTTGCGGCGCTCTCCTCGGTGGCGAATAGTTTCCGAACCATTTCGAATCTCCTTTTGTTGGCCGATTCGACTCCGTGTTCGGCCGGCCTACGGTTGAAGATGAATTCTCCTTACATAAGGATTCGTTAAATGAGCGTATAAGACCTGCTGTGTCTAGGGCGGCCTGAGTGCCATCCCGATGGCACTTGCCATTCGCCGGCCGAGGGGGATATCGCTGACGTTCGCGAGTCCCTTAGCTTTCAATCACATCCGTGGAAGGCGGCAATGGCTCGTGGAATGCTTTCTGGCTGGGTAGCGGGCTGACGCCCGTTCGAATTTCCATGATCAGAATCGAGACACACCAAACCGAAAGCCATCTGACTTTCAAGATTGCCGGGAAATTGTGCGGCGCGAGTGTGAGAGCGCTCGAAGACTGCTGGAAGGCGGCGCACCTGCATTCCCCCGCTCTCGAAGAGGCAGTCGACCTAAGCGACGTAAGTTCGATCGATAAAGCCGGGTGGCGCCTGCTGCGGCATATGCATCGAGATGGCGTCAGGTTTTCCGCAAAGGGCCTGGCAGGTCAAACGATTCTCGATGAACTCACGGCAAAAGAAGAAAAGCGCTGATGGATATTTCGTTTAGAACAGAAACTTGTGTCCTATGTGCACTGGCGATTGCGACCATGCTTTCGGCGCAGTCGTCCTCGACTCCGATTCAACTGCCCGCTTCCGGCCGTGGACTTCAGCCAGGATCGGTGGGCACCACACAGTCCACAGTCAATGCCGGCGGCCAGAACAGCGTAAATCTGATCGACAGTTCGGTGAATATTCAGGGCTCCTACCTGGGCAGCGTCCCTACCGGAACTGCGACTGGTACGGTGATCAGCCTCAGTCTTCCGGAGGCGCTGCGGCGTGCGCTCGATTATAACCTCGGCGTAATCAGCGTGACGGAGGGAGTAAGACAGGCGCGCGCGCAGCGGCTCGCGTTCCTCAGCCAATTACTACCCGAAGTAAATGGAAATCTTCGGGAAACGGCACAGCAGACGGACCTGACGGCTCTGGGCTTTCGTCCCTCGATTTTTCCAAAAGGAATTACGATTCCATCCGTAGTGGGACCGTACAATTATTTTGATTTTCGCGCCACGCTTACGCAGACGGTCGCCGACCTTACACGACTCCATAACCTTCGCGCGGCGACGGAAAACGCCCGAGCGGCGCAATTCGCGGTGCAGGATACGCGTGACCTGATCGTACTGGCAGTCACCGGATCCTATCTTCAGATAAACGCCGCAGCATCACGAGTGCGCGCCGCCGAAGCTGCGGTCCGAACTTCGGAAGCGACCTACGAGCAGGCGTCCGATCAGTTACGCAACGGCTTAAACGCGCGAATCGACGTCACTCGAAGTCAGGTGCAGCTCCAAACCGATCAGCAGCGCCTGCGTGGCCTTCGTGCCGATTTCGATAAGCAAAAACTGACTCTGGCGCGCATCATCGGCTTGCCGTTGGGTCAGGCGTTTTCACTGGGGGATGATTTCACCTTCTCTCCCCTCGCGGAACTAACGCAGGAAGATGCGCTCACCCGTGCCAAGGCCGGTCGTGCGGACATCATGGCCGCGCAGGCCGCTCTCCGCGCCGGCGAAGCAGCGCTGAAAGCTGCCCGCAGCGAATATCTGCCGAGTGTTTCCGTCGAAGCCGATTACGGGGCGATTGGGACCAACCCGGCGCAATCGCATGGCACCTTCGGATTGACCGGAAGTGTGAACTTTCCGATCTGGCGACGCACCCGGATCAAGGCCGACATCGAGCAGGCCGAATCCGTCGTCGCGCAACGGGGCGCCGAATATGCCGACCTCCAGGGCCGGGTCGATTACGAGGTGCGGCAGGAATTCATCGACCTCGCGGCA
>JBEKPC010000026.1:0-42370 GCA_049521155.1 Bryobacteraceae bacterium | reverse complement strand
GTTGAAGCCGGCCCGCACCGGCTGCGAGCCTTGCGCCGTGGTCACCGGAATCCTGTCCTCGGTCTCATACAGAGGAGGGCGCAAGGCCGCCGCCATTTGATCCACCCACGGTTCGGTTTCGAGCTTCCGCGCAAGTCTACCGGGCGCGCTCGCGTCTTGTTGACCCAGAAATAAGGGATAAACAACGCCTTGGATGCGATAGCCGAGATCCGCGCGCTGATACGCGCCGCTCGCACGCAGCAGAATCCCGGTCAGCACCAGCAGGATCACGCAGACGCTGATCTGGCTCACCACCAGCATCGATCGCAGGCGTGAAGATGACACGCGCACTCCGAATTCGCCGCGCAGCGCTTCGACCAGCGATGTTCGCGTCGCCTGAATTGCGGGCGCCAGTCCGAACAGGATCGTCGATAGAGCGGAGGCGCCCAGAATGAACAGGAACACCCGGTAATCCGGCCTCAGCGGCGCGACGTGCAACAAATTCAATGCGGGAGGGATGGTCGCGACCAGCACTCTCTGCGAGCCGCCGATGGCCGCGTTCGATACCACAAAGCCCACCGCGCCAGCCAGCAGCGAGAGCAGGAGATTCTCCGACAGCAGCTGCCGGATCAGCCGCGAGCGCGCCGCCCCCATCGCGAGCCGTACGCCGATTTCCTTCTGCCGGGCCAACGCCCGCGCCAGCATCATGTTCGACACGTTCGCGCAGCAGATGACCAGCACCAGCCCGAAAACCACTACCAGCGGCAGAAACGCGGGCAGCACGGCCCTGAGTAAATTTCCGTCCATCGATACCGGAGTCGCGGCCGATTCGAGCGTCGCCTGGATCGCGCGTTCGCTTTCCGGCCCCTGTTCGGTGGCATGTTGAATCCAAACCGTAAGCGCGGCTTTCGCTTGATCCACCCGAACGTCCGGCCGCAAACGTCCGATCACCATCACGCCGCGTGGCTCCTCCGGACCGAATAAATCGGGACCCGGAATCACTACGCTTTGCATCGTGATCGGGATGAAAAAATCGACCGGCAATTCCGCGATGCCTGTAAAATCAGCGTGCGAGACCCCTACTACCTTGAAGGGCTTGTCCGCGATGCGGATGGTTCGCCCCACCACGCCCGGATCCCCCGCGAACGCCGCCTGCCAGAATGGATAGCCCAGCACGACTACGGAACCTGAGCCCGGTGTCGACGCGTCCTCGGGCAGAATCGGCCGGCCATAGAGGGCGCCCGCGTTGAGCATCGAGAAATAATTTCCCGACACCGCCATCCCGTAGACATTGCGCGATTCCACCCGCGTGATGACGGGCGAAACGCCCAGCATATCGCTGAAAACCGGCGCCTCCGCGCGCAGGTTCTGATACTGCCGCCACGTCAGCCCCTGCCTCGACCACCGCTTCGTCTGCCATCCGAAGTGATAAAGGCTGAAGGGATCCTTCACCGCGAACGGATGTAGCACGTACGCGTTGAACAACGTGAAAAGCGTGGTGTTGAGGCCCAGACCGATTCCCAGCGTGAGCACCACCGTAACCGCAAAAGCGGGAGCGCCGCGCAAAGTGCGCAGCGCGTACCGAAGGTCCCTGAGCATAAATTGATTACATCTCATCCGCCGACGGACCATAAATCGCCGGCACCGCGACATCGTTCAAGCGCAAATAAACCGTCAACTGCCCGCGATGATGAATGATATGGTTCATCGCCATGCCGCGCAGCGCTGCCGCGCGCGGTGCATCGAACAATTTTTTCTCTTTATAAATCATGCTCCAGGATTTCCGCAAGTGGTCATCGGTGGCGCCCGCGATGGCCTCGTGAGCCTCCGCGGCTGCCTTGTCGAATATCTCCAATATCCCCGCGCGATTGGTCGCCGACGCTGGTTTATACTCGCGCTTATCGAAATTCAGCTCATCCGTTTGGATGATGGCGGCGGCAAAGCCCGGAAGTTCCGCCAGATGCGTGGCCAGTCTGCCCATGGTCATCGATTTTTCGTGCGGCTTCCAATCGAACTTATCGTCCGGCACCCGTTCCAGCGCCTTCCGCGTAAACTTCATCTCATTGTCGAACTCCGGCAACAGCGCCTGGCTCATCGTCATTCGCGATACTCCTCCGCGTCGATTGTATCGCAGGCCGCCTGTCGCACACGATAGAATGGAGGATTCACGTGCAACAGGTCGGGCGCTACCAAATCGTTGCGGAGTTGGGGCGGGGCGCGATGGGCATCGTGTATCAAGCCCAGGACCCCGCCATCGGCCGCACCATCGCGATCAAGAGCATCCGCCTCCAGGACCTCACCGATACCGCCGAGCGGGAGCGCCTGCGCGAGCGCCTCGTCCGCGAAGCCCAATCGGCCGGCATTTTATCCCATCCCGGCATCGTCACCATCTACGACATCGCCGAAGACGAGGGCATGGCGTACATCTTCATGGAGTTCGTAAACGGCCCTCCGCTCGAAAAAATGTTGTTGCGCGATCAGACGCCGGATAAAGAAACCCTGCTCAGCATTTTTCGCCAGACCGCCGCCGCCCTCGATTACGCCCATAAGAAAGGCATCGTCCACCGCGATATCAAGCCCGCCAACATCATGATCCATGAGGATGGCACTGCCAAGATCACCGATTTCGGCGTGGCGAAAATCGTTTCCCAGCAGATGACCCTATCCGGCGCCATGATGGGCACGCCTAGCTATATGTCGCCCGAACAGGTCCAAGGCAGCGCCATCACCGGCCGCGCCGACCAGTTCTCGCTCGCCGTCATCGCCTATGAAGTGCTCACCGGCGAAAAGCCTTTTGTCGCCGAATATCTGCCCACGCTTCTGTTCAAGATCGTTCGCGAGGAGCCGCTCTCGCCGCAGCGCTTGAATCCCACCCTCGGCCCGCAGGTCGATACGGTTCTGCGCAAGGCTCTCTCAAAGAACCCCGCCGACCGTTACGAAAATTGCACCGAGTTCGTCAACGTGCTCTCCACCGCCTGCAATGCGACCCATGGCTGGATGCCTCTGCCTCGCGGTGCGAGCCTGAACATGCCCACCGGCGGCTCCGGGGATGGAATGGGCGCGACCCTTGATGACAGGCCCGATGTGAACCGGCCTGATTTGAACCGGCCTGATTTGAACAAAGACGACGTGCGCAGGCCCGCCGCCGATCGCCCGCCGCCTGTTCCGCCCGTCGAAGTTCCCCCGCCCTTCGAACCTCGCGCCCGCCGGGAGGCTCGCGATCAGTCAACCCACGTGCTCCGCAACGTACTGCTCTCCGCCGTGGGAGTCGCCGTCCTGCTGATCGGAATTTTCATCGCCATTCAAAAAATTTCCACGCGCGAAATTCCGCAGCCGGCGCCCGTCGCAAAGACCACGCCCCCTCCGCAGGAAGCCATTCCGCCCCCTCCGGATACAACGCCCGCCAAGGAAGATCCTCCTAAAGAGGAAGCGCCGCCCCCCGCCCCGGTCATCGCGGAGCCGGAAAAGTCAAAGCCAGTGACCGCCAAGCCAAAGTCCCTGGCCGAGGCCGATTTTCAAGTGACCACTTCGCCCGCGGGCGCCAACGTCACATTCGATGGCGATTCCTCCACCCGCTGCAAGTCGCCCTGCAACATCTCATTGGCCGCCGGCCGCCATACCTTCGTCGTCCAGCACCCCGGCTATCGGGAAGCCCATCGCATCATTGAAGTGCCGCGCGACGCCGGCCTCATTGTCGACCTCGCCAAACAGATGGGATCCCTCAGCCTGATCACCAATCCGCCCGGCCTGACGGTGATCGTCGATGGGAAGGAGCAGGCCAAGAAAACCCCCGCGAACCTCAGCCTGAGCGTCGGCCCCCATCACGTGCAAGTCATGAAAGGCTCCGAAAAGCAGGAGTTCACCATCGACATCCACGATGGCCTGCTCAGCTCAAAATTCATCGACTGGACCCAATGATTTCAAGAGGTCTCGCACCATCCCGAGGACCTCAAACCCTCTGTCCGGTTTCTCCCACCACCTACTCCAGCCATCTGCCGAAGAGGGAGTGAATCAGGATCTCATCGAAGTAGAAGTTGGTAGCGTTCAGCCTTGCTATCACCTCCGGCACATTAATGAGATTTCGCTCGGCGGCCGCAAGAAGAATTCCCAACGTCCCCGTTACCCGCAGATTTTTCCGCCGAGCTTCACGCCGTGCCGCGAGATCATCCAGGAGAATTAATTGGGCAGGGAGCGCAAATGCTAACGCGATCGCCTCTCGTTCCCCCGAATCGATCGTCCCGATAGTAGGATCGCGGCCAATCACGGCCTCGACGCGAATCCATTCCGGAAGATGCGCAATCCATTCCGCGACTGGCTTAGGCGCTCCCGGCGATAACAGCTCCCGTTCGACAGCCGCGGGGATGCGCACATCTCCATAGCCGCGCAGAAGCTCTATTTCGCCAAGCAGTACTAAATAGTGCAGAGGGCCGCTGTCCGCGACAACGATCATCGCTGCGGTAGGATTCCCAGGTCGCGATGCGTCGCTAAATCGTCCGCTGCGTCCTCTTCCGTGTAGTGATAAGGAACCCGAAATTCGCGAAGCAGCGCGTGCACTTGAAAGCGCGTCTCAAAATTGAGGAGCCGCTTCACTTGCGTCTCAGTGAGCGCTCCGGTCCGATAACCTTCGACCGCCAGTGCTTCCAGCGCGTGACGAGAAACATCTCCCCAGGTCCCGCGGAGAGACTCCGTCACATCTTCGGGCAGGTCGATTGTCAGTTGCATGGCGTCTCTTCCATGCTAACGCTTAATCGTGCAGCGTAGTATCCAAAAACGCCCGCAGCCGGTGACTTCTGCTTGGGTGCCTCAATTTCCGCAGCGCCTTCGCCTCAATCTGCCGGATCCGCTCCCTGGTCACCGCGAAGTGTTGCCCCACTTCTTCGAGTGTATGCTCGCTCCCATCCTGCAACCCGAACCTCATGCGGATAATCTTCTCTTCGCGCGGACTCAGCGTCTTTAAAACCTCCGCCGTCTGCTCACGCAAATTTAAATTAATGACGGCTTCCGACGGCGATACCACCCGCCGGTCGATGATGAAATCCCCCAGGTGCGATTCTTCCTCTTCGCCCACCGGAGTCTCCAGCGAAATCGGCTCCTGTGCGATGCGCAGCACTTTGCGCACCTTGCCCACCGGCAGTTCCATCTTCACCGAAAGCTCTTCCGTCGTCGGCTCGCGCCCCAGATCCTGTTGCAACTGGCGCTGCATGCGCACCAGTTTGTTGATCGTTTCGATCATGTGTACAGGGATGCGAATCGTCCGCGCCTGATCAGCAATTGCCCGCGTAATCGCCTGCCGCACCCACCAAGTCGCGTATGTCGAAAATTTATATCCGCGCAGATAATCGAACTTATCAACCGCCTTCATCAGGCCGATATTGCCTTCCTGAATCAGGTCGAGAAATTGGAGTCCGCGATTCGTATACCGCTTGGCGATCGAGACCACCAGCCGCAGGTTCGCCTCGATCAACTGCTTCTTCGCGACCTCCGCTTCCAGTTCCCCGCGCTCCACAATTTGCAGCGTCCGCCGCAGCTCCGTCGCGCCCGCGCCCGAATCCTCTTCCAGTTGCTGGATGCGCTGGCTCTGCGTCCGCAGTTCCTTGCGCAGCACACCGGCATTGGTCGCGGAGCCGTTTTGCGGCGCCTCCAGCTTTCTTTGGATCCGCGCAATCTCCCGCTCGATGGGCCGCAATTCTTCGACGGCGGTGCGTAAACGGCTGGCCAGCGCACGCCTCGTCATGGAGCTGAAATGGATGCCGCGAATCAACCGCGAAATATTCACCATCGTGCGCGCCATGCTGTAGCGCAAGGAACGATGCATCTTCGGCTTCATTCCACGCGAAATAGCCTGGAGTTTTTGCTTAAATTGCTGCGCTTTACGATAATGTTTTTCGATTTCCGCGATTGTTTTCGAAAGTTCTTCCGCCTGCTCCGCTACGTTCTCGTCGGTCACCACCAGATCCGGCATCACCAGCATCTCGCGCACCATGAACGAATCCCTGTGCAGAGTTTCCGATAGCGTCAAAATCTCACGGATCACCAGCGGCGATCGCGAAAGCGCCTTCCGCACTGCCGTTTGTCCGCGCTCGATTCGTTTGGCCAGCTCAATCTCGCCCTCGCGCGTCAGCAGCGGAACCGTTCCCATTTCGCGCAAATACATGCGCACGGGATCGTTGGTTTTGTCGATGAATTCCTGGGCCAGTTCCAGGTCGCCGGGCTCTTCGCCCTCTTCCAGCTTTTTGTCGAAGTCGATCTTCGGCTCTTCGAGAATTTCGACGCCGGCGCCGTCGAACTCCGTGAGGATCTCCTCCAGTTCGCGCCCGCCCGGATAACCTTCTGTCAGAAGTTCATTGACCTCGTCGTAGAGAACATAACCTTTCTCTTTCCCGGTGTCCATGAGCTGCTTCAGCCGGCCGAATTTTTCTTCAAGTGCCACTAAACCCCGATACCCCAGCAAAGTTCTTTTCTCCGGCATTTTCTCGCGGCTGCCGGAGCTGATTTCATTCAGTGTACAACACCCGCCAGGGACGATTCCCTGCCATTCCGCTTCACTTCTTTCTCCAACTGTGCTAATTCCGCCATCCATGCCAGGGCTTCCTCGACTTGTCCTTCGCGCTCCGCCGATTTCACCCGCGCCCGCAGCTCGTCGATGCGGCGTCGCAATTCTCCGCTCTCCAGTCTCCGCAGGCAGGCTCTCGCCAGTTCCAGTGATTCAGCGTCGTCACTTATATCATCGGCTGCGGTCATATCATGCAATAGACTTTGCTGCTCCGGAGAAAGCCGCGCATCGAGCCCTGAAAACGTCACTCCCGAACCAGATTCCATCATGTGCCGTAGTGTTTCAAAAATTTCGCGCGAAGCGAACTCGCCAATCAGATCCGCCGTCAGCAAAGGAAGGATCTCCGCCCGCGCCTCCGCACTCGCAATCATCGCGTTAATAAGGATACGCTCGATCGCTGGCGCCGCCGCCGGCGCTTTCTGGACCGGTTTGGCCGGCGCCCGCCGGTCCGTCGCCGCCTTCTTGAACTGTTCCAGTACTAACCCCGCGTCCACCCCTAAATATCCCGCCACATCGTTCGCGATCGCCGCCCGCTCCAGTTTGTCGCCGATCTGCTGCACCGAAGGCAGCAGAAACTTAAACGCCTCCATCCGCCCGTCTGAACTGCGCATATCGAACTTCAGCCGCGCCCGGTCGGCCAGCCAGTGAAAATAGGTGCTCGCCCGATCCAGCTTGGCGCGATACGCGTCCGCACCGTTCTGCTTCACATAATCGTCCGGATCCAACTCTCCGTCGAGCGCCAGCACCTTCACATGCATCCCTTCGTCCAGCAGGATCCGAATCGCCTTCTCCGAAGCATCCGCACCCGCCCTATCCGGATCGAAATTCACCACCACGTGATCCGAGTGCCTGTGAATCACCCCGGCCTGCGGAACTGTGAACGCGGTGCCGCAGCTCGCCACAACTTCCTTCACGCCCGCCGAATAAACACCGATCACGTCCATATAGCCTTCCACCAGCACGGCTCGATTCGTTTGGCGCATCGCGTTACGCGCCCGGTGCAGATTGTATAGTACGGATGCCTTTTTGTAGATCGGCGTTTCACCACCCGAATTTAAATATTTCGGCTGATCCTGATCGCGCATCGCCCGGCCGCCGAACCCGATCGCCTTGCCCGATTCATTATGGATGGGGAACATCAGGCGGCCCCGGAAGACATCGAAATATCCCGAGCCGTCTTCGCGCCGGCGCACCAGGCTCGATGCATCAAGCTGTTCGCGCGTAAACTGCCGCTCTCCGAACATGCGAACCAGCGCCTGACCTGACCCTTCGGAATAGCCCAACTGAAACGTCTCGATCGATTCGGCGCCGATCCCGCGCTTGGATAAATAACTGCGCGCCTCCTCTCCGTGCGGCCCGCGCAGATTCGCCTGAAAAATTTCAGTCGCGATCGAATGCATTTCAAACAGCGCCCCGCGCAGCTTCGAATCTGCATCGGCATAGTCATTGCGCTTCGGCATCGGGATGCCGTTCTTCTCCGCCAGCATCTTCAACGCTTCGGGAAAAGTGAGCCCGTCGATCTCCTGCACGAATTTCAAGACGTCCCCGCCCACGCCGCAGCCGAAGCATTTGTAGAACTGCCGCGCCTGGTTGACGCTGAACGATCCCGACTTCTCCTGGTGGAACGGGCACAACCCCACATAGCGGCCTGTCGCGCCCACGCGTTTCAGCCGCACGTATTCGCCAATCACCTTGACGATGTCGATGGAAGATTTTAGCTGCTCGACAAACTCCATCTATACCTCTGATCCTACCTCTTCGCTGTCAAACATTTGCATGCTAATATGTTCTTGTGCAGGTGGATGAATTCAAGCAACACACCGCGTCGAAGATCAAAGACCTGCGCTGCCCCGATCATCATCAGCCGCCGCGCTTGAAGTTCCAAGGCGAATCCCTCAAAACCATCAACATCCAACTGAGCGCCTGTTGCAGTAAGCTCATCGATCTGGCCAACCGCCGCATAGCCGAAAGATAATAAAATTCTCTGCGAGCTTTGCACGTTGGCGTGAACTATGCTTCTTGAACGCAAACGCAATCGCCACTCAAATCGTAGACGCCGCTTACCAAATCCATGTGAGCCTGGGTCCAGGCCTGCTGGAGTCCGTCTATCAACAGGTTTTCGCCGCGAAGTTACAGAAGCGAGCCCTTCGCGTAGTTCTCCAGCAGCCAATCCCGATTCTCTATGAAGGTCTCCCTTTCGAAGTAGGCTTTCGGGCCGACATGATTGTCGAAGATACAGTGATCGTAGAAATCAAATCAGTCGAGGCGATACACCCGGTGCATAAAAAGCAGCTCTTAACCTACCTCAGGTTAGCGAACAAACCGTTAGGACTCCTAATCAACTTCAACGTATGCCTGATCAAAGACGGCATATCAAGAGTAGTGAACGGTCTAGCCGAAGAAAGCTCTTAAATCCTCCTTGCGAGCCTTGGTCAGAAAAGCGATAATTAACCGCGAATAAACGCCCTTCTGCGCCCATTTTTAGCAGATTATGATCATTTAAGAGCCTCTGAATTGCAGGAATCAGGCGGATGATCTTTAAGTTCGCTTTGCGAGCTTTTCTTCCGGCCCTTCGCGCCTTTGCGTGAAATGTGTTTTCTTAAACCAGCAGCTCCGCGAGTCTCGCCGCCTGGTCAGAAAAGCGATAATTAACCGCGAATAAGCGCGCTTCGGCGCCCATTTTCGGCAGATTATGGTCATTTAAGAGCCTCTGAATTGCAGGAACCAGCCCGGCCGGCTCGACGATCGCCCCGAACTTTTCCTGCATGACGCTCCGCGCCCCATGGTGATCCAGGCACACCGCCGGCAGCCCCGCCGCCAGCGCTTCCAGCAGCGTCAGCCCATAACTTTCGTGGCGTGAGGGAAATACATAGAGATCGGCCAGCGCGAAGAAATCGCGTTTCCGCTGTCCCGTCACATATCCGGGGAAAATCACCTTTGTTTTCTTTAACTTTGCAACCAATGACCGCAGTCTTTCCAAGAACCGCGCGCCCTGCATAAACGCCGCCTCGCCGCAGATGAACAACCACAAAGGTTCTTCGAAATGGTTCTCCCATTTGAGCAATTGTTCCAACAGTAAATCCTGACCTTTTTCCGGCGAAATGCGGCTCAGCGTGAGCAGAACCCATGCGTTTTCAGGCACATTGAACTCCCGCCGCAGCGACGCCGCGTCGCCCAATCCTTCGTCGGCGACGCCCCATGGCAGGACGTGAATTTTCTCCGGAGGACAATCCGGATAACACCGCAGCATAACCTCTTTCATCCCTTCAGATGGCATGATCAGCCCGCGCGAGTGGACCACGCTCGCCTCCTGCTTTTTCCAAACCAGCTTCGAAATTTCAGGCAAAGCCCAATGGAGCCGCCGATACCATTTCACCGTGGTTTCCGGGCGAATCAGGCCGCGAAAATAAATGTCGGCGACGTAAGCGACGACGTCTACGTGATAGATAGTAAAGATGTTATATCCGTGCAGCCGCTCGAAATCGGGCCCTTCTGAAACATCGTTGGCTAAGACGGTCGTCGTTTTCGGATCATGCTTTAAGATTTCTTCCGTCGAAGTGCGTTCAAATTCGCGTGAGAACCGGGCGTAGTCGCGCTCACTGAAACGGACGATTTCCCGCGCCGTTACATCTGGTCGTATCAGCTTGAATTCAAATGGTTTCGTGCGCGACCATTCGTCCACCAGCATGTCGCAGATCGCTGCGCCGCCGCCTAAAGGAACCGCTTCGCGAAAACCTCCATGAGCAGCGGTATAGAGGATCACGCCGGTAAATATTCGAGCACAAGCGCGGTAATGTCATCGCGAATCACGCCGCCTTCGCTGAATCGATCGACAGCATCGAGCAACGCGGTGTGCAAACCGATGGCATCTAATTTTGCGTTATCGCGAAGGCAAAGGCGAAGTCGTTCTGTATCAAAGAATTGGCCGTTGGCGTCTTCGGCTTCCGTGAGGCCGTCGCTATAAATCACTAATTTATCGCCGGCTGCAAGCTGGGTTTGCACCATCTGAATAGGCGCTCCTTCAATCATGCCGACCGGCATTCCTGAAGTGTGCAGCTTGCGGATGCGGCCGTCATCGCTTACTAAAAACGGAGCACAATGTCCGGCGTTGGCATAACTTAAGAAGCCTCCGGAATCGAGCTCGCAGTAAAAGACGGTCGCATATTTTTCGCCGCGCGTGCGTTCGAGCAAAAAGTCGTTTAAACGCAGCATCATGGGCTCAATATTCGGCGCGCCGCCCTGCGCCATTAGAAACGCCCCTTGCAGCAAGCTGGCGAGCAGCGCGGAGCTGACGCCTTTGCCCGAAACATCCGCCACGACTGCGGCATAGGAATTGTGGGCGAGCGCGCGAACGTCAAAATAATCGCCGCCGACCTGGGTTGATGGAATGCTCGATCCCGCCGCGCGAAACCATCCGTCGCTGGGTAGCGAGGCGGGCAATAAACCTTGCTGAATGTCGCGGGCGATCTTCAGTTCACTTTCCATGCGGGATTTATCGCGTGTTTCTTCCAATAAACGAGCGTTTTCGAGGATCGTCGACGCTTCGATGGCGAGAGTTTGCAACAGCTCGCGATTGCCGGAGGAGAGGTCGGCGGGGTTTAGCCGCGAATCCATGTAGAGCAATCCGACGGTGTTCTCCATGGTGGAAGAAATATGGGTATCTTCCGACGATCCGCTGCGAATCTGAACCAGCGGCAGGCAGACGACACTGCGCAGTTCGAGCGACGCGACGGACGTCTCCGGGCGGATTCCCTGCTGCTCAGAAGGGTCAAAAGACATGGAGAGCAGATCACGGCGGGAATTGAGCGCGCGCTGGATGACGGAGGTCGGCACGCGCAGCTCATCCGCTTCGAGAGCCTTGCCGGCGCGGTCGCGGGCGACGGATACCTCCAGGTCGCCGGCTTTTCTGAGCAGCAGGAATCCTCGCTCACAGCCAGTCACGGCGAGCCCGGCGTCGACTACGGCAGTGAGGACTTCCTGCGTCGACAATGAATTTTGCAAAGCGCGAGCAACCTCGACCAGCGAACGAAGCTTAGCTAGACTGTTCGGTCCCAGCGCGTTGGAATGGGAACCTGAGCCGACCTCTTCGCCCAGTTTTCCGATGATGCGATTGATCTCGCCATGGTCGAGGGCGAAGGTGAGCTGAAAGGAATCGCGGACGCCGAATTCAATGCGATCGGAGTTGCGGAGCACATGGCGCGCGATGCGCTCCCCGTTGACCCAGGTGCCGTGGCGGCTATTGAGATCCTCAATGACGTAGGCTCCATTTTCAGAAACGATGCGGGCGTGCTGGCGGGAAGCGCGATTATCGCGCAACACCAGATTGTTATCCGGCTGGCGGCCGAGCATGAAAGGGAGCGGCTGCAAAGCGACCCGGCTGCGCTGGCCGGAGGGCGAAAGGACGAGCAGAGAAGCGGGAGGCCGAGCGGC
Source organism: Bryobacteraceae bacterium (assembly GCA_049521155.1). GTDB lineage: Bacteria > Acidobacteriota > Terriglobia > Bryobacterales > Bryobacteraceae > Palsa-187. The sequence continues at coordinate 30,408 of JBEKPC010000026.1, read as the reverse complement.
GCGAGCTTCGGGCTCGGAAGAAGTGGACATTCAGTTTAATGCGCTCCGGCGCTTGTTTCCTGGGCGCGAAGGGCGCGGCAATGGGAGCAATAGCCGCCGATCTCAGTGCGCGTGAGCACGACTTCAAATCCGAAGTGCGATTCCACCTGCTTGCGCATCTCCTGCAAAGGCTCGCCGAAATATTCCTCGACTTTGCCGCAGCGCATGCAGATGACATGGGCGTGCTCTTCTTTGAGGCGCGTCTCATAATAATGCTGATCGCCGGAGTGGTGCATGAGGTCGAGCTCGTCGACGAGCCCACCCTCTTTGAATAATTTCAATGACCGGTAGACGGTGACGCGGTTAAGCTTCGGATCCTTCTTCTTGGCGAGCTGATAGAGACTTTCGGCATCGAGATGGAGGCCGGAATGGTCGATGAGGTCGAGCAGAATACGGCGCTGCCGGGTGAGCCGGACGCCACGCTCACGAAGGGAGTCCTGGATGCCGGAGTGGGGCATAGCTACTATCGAGGGTAGCAAAGAAGAGAGTAGCCAGGAGCCAGTAGGTGATTGATTTCATTGTGAAGGTGAAGACTGCGCCGCATTGCGTCGTGCTCGACTGCTCCGCTATCATATTTGCGGCATGGCGCTCCTTATTTGCACCAGCGATGGTCAGCCGTTTGTTTTGGAGTTGGTGGCCACGAGATTTATATTGCCCGATCTCAACCCTGTCAGTTGGGCACTGGTGACCGACCAGCCTCCATCTTCCTGGCTGCGCGGTCAGGCGTCCCTGAGGAATCGAGGAAATGCGGATGACATGGGAAGGCAGGTCTGCGATTTCCAACTGGCCAACGCAACCGGGCCGCAAGGCGATATCACCGGGTTTCGCTACCCGGTCAATGAAGGTAGTACTTTTCAGTTCACCCTGACCGGCCAGACGCAGGGATGCACGGTTATTAAGAGTCTTCCCACGAATATCGATTTCATCCAGCCACGCCAAGCGGGAATCGTGGTGGGGACGCAGGTTCCGGGGACACCGTCTAGCCAGGCGAATCAAGACGGTCCCCGCTTCAGCAAGACACCGCCCACGGACGTTCCGTTTCGCCGGCCCGGTTGCCAGCAGGTCTTTTATCAGACCGATCCGCCGTTCCCAAGCGACCTTTATTTTTGGATGGAGAGGATTGAGTCCCAGGAGGCGGGGTGGATGATGTCGTCGCGTTCGAACTACGCCTCCGGAACAGCGACTCTCGCAGTCGGCATCTGGACGCTCAAGCAAGGGGAGAATATACACGGGACAATTCGTGTTCCGGAATTTAAGATTGGCGCGGAATGCCAATTTACGCTTGTACCGCCGGGCTCTGTAGACAGGTCGAAAGCTATAGCGACCTCCAAGTTCAAGGTTATCTCGATCGGCATATACAGCCCTGGCCAGGGACCGGCGTTCCGCGCTACTCCGCAGGCCTAACGGAGGCGAGGTGGTCGTTTTTCACAACCTGATTTCGATTGACGGCGCGGGCTTCGATGTCCGAGGCGGAAAGAAGTATGAATCCGAGGTTTTGCATTATCTGCGCATCGTCAACTCTAACCATGTTGGCAGGATATTGCTCCACTGGTTGAGAGCCATCAAAGGTAAGCATAGTATCGCGATGTATCCCTACAAGGCGCATCGCTGCGAGAAGGACTTTTGGTCGTTCAGCGCCCCTACCAATCTCAAATCCGCTACGCCCGCCGAAAGGAACGTGCGCGACAGTTGGGGCAGACCCATTCCCACGCCGACACTCGATCGGGCCCACCATAGGATCGAGGACCCGGTTACGGGACAGGTTGTGATGGAGCCGATGAAGGGAACAGGGGGCGGCTCCAACACCGTCATTGGTTTCACGCCTGGAAGGTTTACTCACCAGCAAATCGCGGGTTTGGCTCCCGATCACGTGCTGGTCCATGAACTCACGCACTCCTACCGCCAGATGCGTGGACACGTCAACAAGACCGCGGTTGGCTGCGTGGTGGCTAAGCAGGCGAACGGCAGCACGTGGTCCGAAAATTACCCCAATATGGAGGAATTCCTGGCCGTGATGATCCAAAACATATACCAGTCCGCCAGTGGTACCGGAGGGGCGCTGCGCGGCGAGTATTTCTCGAACGTAGTCAAAGGGCAGCTTCGATATCGCCAGGTTCCGGATAGCGGCGCGCGCGACCGGCAAGGAGCTTTGCAAACCGGGATGACACCCAGCGAGACCTTCGTGCTTGAACACTATGGACGCGTCACGCAGCTCTATCGCGAGGAAACGGGGCTGGCGCATGACTTGGCGCAGATCAAGTGCACCTTCAATCCGTTCCGCGACTACGAAGCAAAGCTGACGCAGGGCAGCCGCTGAGTTTCGGGCACCCTTAACCGCTCGCGACTTCCAGCAGCGGACGGAGACAATGCGGGACCGTTTTGGAATTGCAGAAAACGGCCGTCGAGGATCCGGAAAAGGACTCCGCTCCCTGTGGTCACGGCTCGGTTGAGAGCCGTGCGGGTATTCGTTTTTTAAAAAAGTGTGACGTTGGGGAATTGGATGCGTCTAGTGCACATGCGCATTTTACTTGCTATTGGCTTGGGGATTGTTTCGTTGGCGCGCGCCCAGGAGTTTGAGGCTGCTTCGGTGAAGCCTGCGGCGCCGCCGGATTCCGGCAGAATGATGGTGGGGATGCGCGGAGGGCCGGGGAGCTCGGATCCGGGGCGCATTAATTACACCAACGTCCAGTTGAAGGAGGTTATGGCGGCCGCGTATGACGTGAAGGTTCACCAGATTTCGGGGCCTGACTGGCTGGATTCAGAGCGGTTTGACATCACCGCAACCATGGCCCCTGATACGACGAAAGCGCAGTTTCATGTGATGCTGCAAAAGCTTCTTGCGGACCGGTTTAAACTGACTCTTCATCACGAAAAGAAGGACCTGCCGGCGTTTGTGCTGACGGTGGGCAAGAAGGGTTCGAAGATGAAGCAGTCGGAAGAAGAGCCGGCGAAAAAGGTGGGCGAGGCTGGCGCTGATGACGGATCTCCGGTAGAGTTCGGGGCGGGAGGGCGCGGAGGACCGGGTAAGATGCCTCTGGGTAAGGACGGGTTTCCGGACCTGCCAGGGGGAGGGCGCGGGGGTCCTTCGATGATCATGATGCCGGGGAAGGCCAAGCTGATGGCCAATAAAACGACGATGGCGGAGTTCGCCGATCAGCTCGAACGGTTCGTGAATCGTCCGGTGGTGGATCAGACGGAGCTGAAAGGCAAGTTCGATTTCGTGCTCTATTTCGCGCCGGATATGGGCGCGATGATGGGCGGGCGAGGTGTTCCGCCACCTCCTCCCGATGGAGGCGGGCGCGGCGGCGACGGTGCGGAGGAGGTACCGACCATTTTTGTGGCGGTACAGGAGCAGTTGGGGTTGAAGTTGGAATCGCAGAAGGCGGCGGTCGATGTGTTGGTGATCGACCACATGGAAAAGGTTCCTACGGAGAACTAGGCCGGACACCGCTCCCTGTGGTCACGGCTCGGTAGCGATTCGGAAGCGTCGGCGTTTCATCGCTATCGCTGGCAGCGCATGGCGCCGCCCCACAGCAAAAGTGTTTCCCTGCCCGGAGGTCGAGTGGCTGTTTTCAGGCGGTGGGTTTGCGGTCGAAGAAACTAACTGTGAATTCGGGGAGGGTGCGGGGGGATTTTCCTTCTTTCAGTTTTTTCAGCATGCTTTGCTTGTCGGCTGGGCTGCGATCCTGGCCTAGTTTGAACTTGCCTTCGAGAAGTTCAATCTCCAGCTCAAAGCCGATGATGCCCGACATGAGACCGTACTTATAGGTGTCGTCGATTTTCGAAAAGTCATAGCCGGTGCCTTCATATTTCTCGAATTTGGCGATCAGCGTAGCTAACAGATCGTTCAATTCCTTCTTCCCTTCGACCGGGCGCAGCTTGCCGGTGGCATGGACCACGGCGAAGTTCCAGGTGGGCACTACGTTTCCAGTTTTGGCGTACCAGGTGGGCGAGATGTAGCCGTGCGGTCCGTGGAAAACGATGACTCCGGTTTGGTTGCCGTCGAAGGTCGCGTGCTGAGGATTCTGGCGGGAGATGTGGCCGTGAATCGTTCCATATTGGCCGGCGGCGCGGTCGAGGTAAACGGGGATATGAGTGATTCGCAAAGTGGGTGAGACAGTCACCAGGTCGACGAAGGCGAATTCGTCCATGAAGTCATGGAGGAAGCGGCGGTCGTCGACCAATTGCGGTTTCGGAATGTAGAGCGATTCCGAGACGGGGGGTTGCGCGCTGGATTTCATGCCGGCCAAAGCGAGTCCAGTGAGAAGATCGCGGCGTTTCATTTGATTATTGTATACGCGCTGCGGAAGAATACCAGCGGGTCGCCTTCGCCTATGGTAGCGGCGATGACTTCTCCGATGAGCGCACGATGATCGCCGGCGTTGATGATTTGGGTGGTCCGGCATTCGATGGATCCGAGGGTTCCGTCGAGCAGAGGAGCTCCTTCGACGCCGGGAATCCAGGATACGCCGGAGAAGCGGCCTTCGGGGAGTTCGGAGAATCGGACGGAGAGATGGCGCTGGTTGCTCGCCAGAAAATTGATGGCGAAATGGCCGGATTTTTCGAATGTTTCGAGTAAGCTACAAACGCGGTCGACGGCAACGAAGACGAGCGGCGGAGTGAGAGAAAGTGAACAAAAGGCGTTGACGGTGAGGCCGTGCGGAGTGCCGTCTGAGGCTCTGGTCGAGAGCACGGCGACGCCGGTGGGGAAGAGGGCGCAGGCGCGGCGAAACAGGTCGGGCGAAACGGCGGCGCTTGACATGAGAATAACCCTAATCCTATCATGGGGTTTCAGGAGGCGGCTTTGATCAAACTCGACATCATTAACGAAGTGGTCAACAGGACCGGAATCACCAAGACCAAGGCCGAGATGGCGGTGGAGACGGTCTTTGAAAGCATGAAACGGGCGCTGGGAAAGGGCGAGCGCATCGAACTTCGCGGGTTTGGAATCTTCAACGTACGCCCGCGCAAAACTGGCATCGGCCGCAATCCTCGCACCGGGGCCGAGGTGGCGATTCCTCCGGGCAAGGCGGTACGATTCAAGCCCGGCAAGGAACTGCAAACGCTGCAATAGGACGGCACTTGTCCGCAAACGGTTATCCCCCGGCGCCGACGGCGTTTCCGCATCAAGACGTGTTCGATGCTGCGGCTTGGGCACCGGCGCGTCCGCGGCATCGCTACTGGCTGCACGCGCTGCTGCTGTTATTGACGCTGGTGACGACGACCATCGTGGGCGCGGAGATGGCGCACAGTTTTGCGGCGTCGCGTCCTTTCGATTTTGAGACGGACCTGAACGGGTACGTGCGGATGTGGCACGATCCTTCGTTTCTGCTGGACGGGCTGCCGTTCTCGCTTACGCTGTTGACGATTCTGATGGCGCATGAGATGGGACATTACATGGCGGCCCGATATTACCGGGTCGACGCGACGCTGCCATTTTTTTTGCCGGCGCCGACGCTGATCGGGACGTTCGGGGCGTTCATCCGCATCCGGTCGGCGATCCTGTCGAAACGAATTTTGTTCGATATTGGCGTGGCGGGGCCGCTGGCGGGATTCGCAATGTTGATCCTGCCTCTGATTGTGGGCGTATCGCTATCGAAGGTGGTACACGGCATCGGGTCCCATGGGGAGCTGGTGTTCGGGACGCCGCTGATTGTCCGATTATTCGAGTGGATGATTTTTCCGGGGGTCGCGACGGGAGACATTTATCTGCATCCGGTGGCGCGGGCGGCTTGGGTGGGATTACTGGCGACGGCGCTGAACCTGCTGCCGATCGGACAGCTTGACGGCGGGCACGTGCTGTACGCGTTTCTGGGCGAACGGACGCGCATCTGGTCGCGCTTCGCGGTGGGAATTCTGGCGGTGCTGGGGTTATTCCAATTGTTCACGTCGGCCTACAAGATGGGCTATATGTGGCTATTTTGGGCGGTATTCCTGCTGATTTTCGGAATGCGGCATCCTGCCATCGTGGATCCGAGCCCGGTGGGACGGACGCGCACATGGCTGGGAGTGCTGGCGCTGGTCATTTTCATTCTCTCTTTCACGGCGGCTCCGATCCGCACTATCGGACCGTGAAAATTTCGGCGACGATCATTACTTATAACGAGGAGCGGAATTTGCCGCGCGCGATCGAGAGCCTGCGCTGCGCCGACGAGATCGTGGTGGTCGACAGCGGGTCCAATGACCGGACGGTGGAGATCGCGGAGAAACTGGGCGCGCGGGTGGTGGAGTGCCCGTGGCCGGGTTACGCGAATCAGAAAAATCGGGCGGCGGAAGAAGCCTCGCACGACTGGATTCTTTCGATCGACGCGGATGAATCGTTAAGCGAGTCGCTCGAAGCGGAGATTTGGCAGATCAAGAAAAACGATCCGCAGTTCGATGCGTACACAATGCCTCGGATGGCGCAATATTTGGGGCGATGGATTCGCCACTCGGGGTGGTATCCGGATCGCAAGGTGCGTTTATACCATCGGTCGAAGGCGAGGTGGGTGGGGGAGTTCGTGCATGAGTCGGTGAAGGTCGATGGCCGGGTGGGCGATCTGGAATCGAATCTGTTGCACTTCACGTGCAGTTCGCTTTCGGAGCATTTGAAGACGATGGACCGATACACGACGCTGGCGGCGGAGCAGTTGCTTGCGACAAAGGAGAAGCCAAGTTGGGCGCGGCTGCTATTCGATCCTCCATGGACATTTTTTCGAACGTACGTGTTGAAGGCGGGATTCCTGGATGGAGTGGAGGGACTGGCGATCGCGAACATGGCGGCGCTGTATAACTTCGTGAAGTATGCGAAGGCTCGGTTCATGAGCCCGGGGCGGCCGTGATTCGAACGCTACACGTCGATACGGGGCGGGAGATGCAGGGTGGGCAGTGGCAGGTTCTGTATCTGGTCGAGCGGCTGAAGGACGCGACGCTGCTGGCTCCTGAAGGTTCTCCGCTGTTGGCCGAGGCGCGGAAGCGTGGACTCCCGGCACGCCCCCTCAGAAGATTGTTCGGCGAATTGAGGCGCGCCGATCTGGTTCACGCGCATGATTCGCGCGTGCACACTTACGCCGCCTTGGCGAATTTTGGGCGGCCTCTGGTGGTATCGCGCCGGGTAGGGTTCCCGGTCAAACAATCGATTGCCTCGCACTGGAAGTATCTTCAAGCCACGCTGTTTCTGGCGGTATCGCGGTATGCGGCTGGAAAATTGAGAGACGCTGGCGTGGGACGAGGAGTGATTCGCGTGGTCTACGACGGCATCCCGATTCCTGCATCGCCTTCGAGGCCCGAGCCTGGCCGCGTCGTCGCGGTGCCCAGCAAGTATCAAGAAATTCCGGGGATTCCAGTTCATCTGACCATGAATCTGTTCGACGATTTATCAACCGCCAGCGTCTTCCTGTACGTGAGTGAGATGGAAGGGCTCGGGTCGGCGGCGATCGCTGCTATGGCTTCGGGAGTACCGGTCGTTGCGAGCGGCGTCGGCGGATTACCTGAAGTCGTCGAGCATGAACGCACCGGACTGATCGTTCGCGACGGAGACTACGCCAAGGCGGTGCGGCGATTACTCGACAATCCTTCGTTCGCGGCTGAACTGGGCGCGGCGGGACGAGAGAAAGCGATGCGGGAATTTTCGGTGGAAAAGATGGTGCAATCGACGCTCGACGCGTACAATGAGATTCTTCGATGATCGAAATTTTTCTCGCATTCCTGGCCGGCCTGCTGATTGGTAGTTTTCTGAATGTCTGCGTTTACCGTTTGCCGCGCGACCTTTCAGTAGTCACGCCGGCGCGGTCGTTCTGCCCGTTTTGCGAAGAGACGATCGCCTGGTACGACAACATTCCACTGCTCAGCTACATCCTGCTGCGGGCGAAATGCAGGCGGTGCGGCGCTCGCATCCCTCTGCGGTATCCGGTCGTCGAACTGGTCACTGGCATCGCGTTCGCGATCAGTGTGGCGGCGTTCGGGGTGACGCTGCCGGCGTTGAAGTACGCATTATTCTCAGCGATCATCATCACGCTGATCGCTTCGGATTTCGAAGAGCGGATCTTGCCCGATGAATTCACTTTGGGAGGGACGCTGCTGGGGTTAATCCTGGCGTGGTTCGCGCCGCTGCGGCCGGAGTTGGTGGTGCTGGTGCTGCCTTATTCATGGGGTCCGCGATGGTTATCGATCGGCGAGGCGGTGATTGGAGCCGGGGTATCGAGCGGGTCCATCTGGCTGGCCGGATGGCTGTATGAAAAAATCCGCCATCGGGAGGGGCTGGGGCTGGGCGACGTCAAAATGATCATGATGATCGGGGCGTTTCTGGGCTTACCGGCGGCGCTATTGACGCTGATTTCCGCGTCGCTGATCGGAGCGGTGGGTGGGTTGCTCTACATCCGACTGACCGGCAAGGACGCATCGACCTATGAGCTTCCCTTTGGGAGTTTTCTAGGTGTAGCGGCGCTGGGGATTGCGATTTACAGTGAGGTGTTCGTCAGATTGCATCCGCATTAACTGGGCGCGGGGAACAGCTTGTCGGTTCGCGAGAGCAGCCATCGCGCCCGCCTCTGCGCGGCGAGGTTCAACTGGCGTGTTTCGGGCGATGCGTTGATATCGATGCGCAGAGCGCCGCGCAGCATCTCCTGAAACTCCGTCTTATTCTTCTGCCGGACGAGAACGTTCTCCGCGTAGGAAACCAGAGGCGCGGCTTGATGACCACCACCCAGGGCGATGGCCCGATCGAAGTGCTCTTTCGCCCGCGCCGCCCGTGCCGCCAGGTCGCCTTTGCCGTTCAGACGGACCATTTCATAGGTGATCATGAACGTGTGGACCGTGCCTTCGTCGTAGGCTTCGTCGACTTCCATTACGCGATCGAGGAGTGCTTCGAAGCGGGGAATTTCCGGGAGCATGGCGAAATCGTGCGACGCCGATAGTGCCGCGCCCCAGGAGATCGCGGTCCAGTACATGAGGGGTACGTCGGATTTTTTGAGAGCCTTCACCGCTTCCTTGGGATTCGCTTGGAGGCGCTCCGCAAAACCCGGATGCTTCACTTCGATGCCGCGGAGGCCGTAGTTTCGCGCGCGCAGATAAAGCTTCGCGGCGCGGGCGCGCATCGCCGTAGCCGCGACTTTGTTAGTGTCTTCCAACTCGTCGGCGTCTTCTTGCACGAAGGCGTAGGCGTACTGGGTGAAGCCGCGCGCCGCCGCCAGCAGCAGACCTTCATGGCGAGGATTTTCCGCAAGAAGACTCTCGACCAGCTTCAGACTGAACGGCACGGCGGCGCGGATTAATTCGGGATCATCGTCGGCGGAGAAGGTCGTGCCCGTCCCGGCGAGCGCATTGCCAAGTTGATTGATCGCGTACCGCTTCACGGAACAGCCGCTGAGCAGGATCGCGGAAAGCAGAACCAGTCGCTTCATCAACAGCTAGTGTACTGCGCAAACCTAAAGCGCTTCTGAATGACACGCCAACAAAGAGTCATGAAGCGCGTCGGGCCGAGTCCCGCCCAAGGCATACGCGCACAAAAGAGGTACCGAATGGTGTTTGATCAGGTCGTTCCACAATTCTTCCAGCCTCGCTGTTGCTTTGGGTTCCGGCATCCAGAGGAGATCCACGATTTCTCCAAAAACACGAACTTGACCCGTCGAGCTAGAACCCTTCGCTTTCCCGATCAGGTCCCCGACTATTTTTTTGAACTTGTGTTCGTCGATAATCCCATCGAACAGAAAGGCCGGCAATAGATCTTCGGCAGTCTCACAGATGAGCTTTCCGCTGGACTCCAGTTCGCTCACGTTGAAGCCACTCTCTTGAAGATGCCGTCGAATCGGCTCGCAATGAGAGTCCTGCATCAGCAAGAGGGCCGATTCACCGTTCCGCAGGCCCGTGCCCACGTAGAGCGCGACCGCATCGACAAGCTGCGCTTCGTCCCTGTAGGGATACACAATATGTCCGCATGGGCTTGGATGGGTCAGAATTGCCGTGCCGGTGGTGTTCATCCCTTCAACCCTAGCAGAGAATCCGGCGGACGCAGCAAAACCTTCAATATCCCCTTTGTGCTGGCCCGTTTGAAGGCATCCGGTGTGCGATCGAGCGGAAATTCCTCCGAGATCAAATCGCCGACGCGGACTTTTCCCGATGCCAGCATCCGCAGCGCCGGTTCGAAGCGCCCGCAGCGCGAGCCGACAAGCGTGATTTCATTCACGATGGCCGGCGCGGTATCGATGGGCACCAATCCATGCACGGTCGATTTCATGACGACTGTTCCGCGCGGTTCGCACATTGCGATCGCAGCGCGCAATCCTTCGGAAGAACCCGTTGCGTCGACCACAATCGGGAAAGCGCGATTGGGCGGTTTTTGCGGCAATATCTCAGCCGTGACTCCGCACCACTCCACGAAACGCATCTTGTCGCGATGCCTGCCAAGCAGCAAAACTTTTGCGCCATGCGCCTGCAAAACCTGTGCGATCAGCAGGCCGAGCTTGCCATCGCCAAGCACCGCGATTGGCGTCCCTTTGGCGATCCGGATCTGATCGAGGATCTCGCAGGCGGCCGCGACGGGTTCAACGAAAACCGCGTGCTCGGTTGAAATTGACTTCGGCACGCGATGCAAGTTCACGACGGGGAGCGTCAAGAATTCGCGAAATGCGCCAGGATGTTTCACGATTCCAAGCACGGTGCGATTCGGACAATGCCGGCCAAGGCTGCGCGCGCACCAATCGCAGTGGCCGCAGGCGAGATTGATTTCGCCCACCACGCGAGTGCCATCGGCCAGTTCGCCGACGAACTCATGACCTGGCGTTCCGGAGAAGCCGTAGTAGCCGCGCTGCAATTCGAGATCGGTGGAACAGATGCCCGCGGCAAGAAGGCGAATCCGCGCAAATCCCTGCGCGATGCGCGGCAGCGGCTGCTTCTTGATTTCCACTACGCCGTTTTCCAGATGGACGGACAACATTCGTTTAAAGTTAGAAGATATGGCTTTCACAATGCAATCATTGACGCCGATCCTGCTGGTGGAGGCGATTGAGCCCTGCCTCGATTTCTGGAAGCGGCTTGGGTTCGCCGTCACGGTAGAAGTTCCCGAGGGCGACGCACTGGGCTTCGTGATCTTGAAAAACGGGCCGATTGAAATCATGTATCAGACGCGCGCCAGCGTAGCGAAGGACGTTCCCACGATGGCGGATTTCCCATCCTCGAGCATCCTTTATATCCACGTCATGAATCTCGACGAAGTGATCGCCGCTGTTTCCGATGCGCCGGTGCTGATTCCTAAACGCACCACGTTTTATGGGGCCACGGAGTATTCGGTGCGCGAACCGGGCGGCAACGCAGTCAGTTTTTCCGAAGTGAGCACGCATGCAGGCTAGTCTGCATTGCATCACTGAATCGTGCGGTGCGTATTTGGGGATCGAAGAGGTACTTTACAATTGCCCGCAATGCGGCGGGTTGCTAGAAGTTGTCTATGATGGCCCTTCCGCGCCCACGGAGGATCTGAAACGGACATTTCGCGAGCGGCGGTTGAGCAACGCCCCTCTCGATCAAAGCGGCGTGTGGCGCTATCGCGAATTGTTTCCGTTTCTGGATGATGTATCAGACGTGGTGACGCTGCGGGAGGGAAACACGCCGCTGCTGGACGGGCCGATCGCCGCTGCCTATGGAGGACTCGACCGGCTGACGTTTAAGCATCAGGGTTTCAATCCGACTGGTTCGTTCAAGGACAACGGAATGACCTGCGGCGTGGCGCAAGCGCGACGGCTGAAGATGACGCGAGTGGCGTGCGTCTCGACCGGCAACACTTCGGCATCGATGGCGGCGTACGCGGCGGCGGCTGGTTTGGAGCCCTTGATCTTCCTTCCGCACGGAAAGATTTCGTTCGGGAAGCTGGCGCAGGCGCTGGAATACGGCGCGCGCACGTTGCAGGTAGAAGCGAACTTTGACGAGATTCTGGCGTTGGTGCGCGTGCTGGCGGAGCGGCTGGGCATTTATATGTTGAACTCGATGAATCCATTTCGCATCGAAGGGCAGAAGAGCATCGTGATTGAAATGATGGATCAGCGCGACTGGCAGGCGCCGGATTGGATCGTGCTGCCAGGCGGAAATCTGGGCAACACGTCGGCGTTCGGCAAGGCTCTACGCGAGTTGCATGCGCAGGGTTTTATCGATAAGATGCCGCGTCTTGGCGTGATTCAAGCGGAGGGCTCGGCTCCTTTTTACGAGTTCAGCCAGCGTGCCGGCGAGGGTCCGTTCCGCGCCGTCGCGAAGCCGGAAACGCTGGCCACCGCGATCCGCATCGGCGATCCGGTATCGTGGCCCAAGGCATGGCATGAAGTGCAAGCATCGAAGGGCGTGGTCGAAAAAGTGACCGAGCAGGAGATCGCCGACGCGAAAGCACAAATTGGACGATGCGGCATCGGGTGCGAGCCTGCCTCCGCTGCAACCCTCGCAGGAATTCGTAAATTGACAGCAGCGGGAACCATCGCGCACGACGCCGACGTGGTCGCGGTGCTGACCGGCAACGTACTGAAGGATACGGATTATATTTATCGCTATCACACCGGCCAACTGGAGGCGCCGGGAGGCGTCAGGATCGCTTCCACGTTCGGCAATCAGCCGGTCGTGGTTCCGAACGACGCAGATCGAATTGCGGAGTTGTTGAGTTAGTTCGCGATCCATGCCAGAGTATAATCAGAAAGTGCGAAAATTGGCCTTGCTTACGGCCCTCTCCTTGCTGGCCGCGTGTGCCCCCGACATCCAAAACAAGGACGCGGTGCGGGGCACCATCGTTGACTATTTGAAGGCGCGCCAGGCGCAAACGGGTTTGAACGTGGATTTAATGCAAGTGGACATTTCATCGCTCACGTTCGCTTCCGGCGGCAATGAGGCGCATGCCAACGTGATGTTTACACCCAAGGCGGGCGGAGGCGGGATGCAGATGCCTTACACGCTGGATCGCAAGGGAAATAAATGGGTGGTGCGCGCGCACGCCGAAGATGGCGCGAATCCGCATGGCGCGGCGGGCTTGCCTGCGCTGCCGCCGAATCATCCGCCGGTGGACAAGCAACCATGAAAACGGTCGCGATATTGGGTGGAGGCCCGGCCGGAGCATTTGCCGCGGAACGTTTGGCCAGCGCCGGCCTGAAGACGATCCTTTTCGACGAAAAGCTGGCCTGGGAAAAGCCCTGCGGCGGCGGGCTGACCTATAAGGCGTATCATGAATACCCTTTCCTGGTGGACAACGATACGCCCAAGAAATTCGTCAGCGAGACCACGCTTTCCGCGCCCCGCGCCGGCGCCGTGAAGATGCATCTGGAGCATCCGTTGGTGATTTATTCGCGCATGGATCTGAACCGCATGCTGCTTACGCGCGCCGAAAAATCGGGCGCCGCGATCGAACAGACCCGCGTAATGGGCCTGGAGCGCCGCGAAAAAGGGTGGAATCTGCGCACCCGATGCGGCACGGCGCAAGCGGATTTTTGTATCGTCGCAACGGGCGCCCGCAATCCTTTGCGCGAGGTGGGGACGCAGTGGGGCGCGAAGGATACGATGACGGCGCTTGGATATTACGTACCATCGTCGCAGGATCATATCGATATACAATTTTTACCGCGCCTCGAAGGTTACATCTGGGTTTTCCCGCGCTGCGGCCATCTTTCGGTGGGCATCTGCGGCAAGGGCGAGCCGGCGCAGGCCTTGCGCGCCAGACTCGAAGCGTACATGAATGAGCGCGGCATCTCCTATAAGGATGGAAAATTTTATAGCCATATGCTGCCGTCGCTCGAGACCCCGGGATGGCGCGGCAATCGCGTCTCGGGCGAAGGATGGCTCGCCGTCGGGGATGCGGGCGGCCTGGTCGATCCGATCACCGGCGAAGGCCTCTATTACGCGATGCGTTCCGGCGATCTAGCGAGTCGCGTAGTGATCGACGATGCACACGGCATCGCGGAAAAGGCCGCGGCTTATCGAGCGTTGCTGGCGCGCGAGTTCGCTCTGGATCTGGAATTCGCGGCGACGCTGGCGAAACGAGTTTTCCTCGGCAGCTTCCTGTTCAACTCGGTTCCCGCGCGCATGGTGCAGTATATTCGCAGCAGTCCTCGATTCCGCGCGCTGATGCAGGACCTGTTCGCCGGGACGCAACCTTACGGCGAATTGAAAAGCCGCCTGCTGCGCAATCTCAACGGCACACTTCAGGAAGTGCTGATGAATTTTTTCCTCAATCGTGTGATTCCTGAAAACTCCCGCGTCGTATTATGAAGACCACCAAATCCGAGGAGTGGTTTGGAAGGGCGCAAGCCCACATTCCGGGCGGCGTCAATTCGCCGGTACGGGCATTTCGAGGCGTGGGGGGAACGCCGCTGTTTATCGCGCGCGGCGAGGGTTCGAAGCTGTTCGATGTCGACGGCAATTCGTTTATCGACTATGTTTGCTCGTGGGGACCGCTAATTCTGGGCCATCTTCCCTTGCCGGTGGTGGACGCGCTGCACCAGGTTCTCGAAATCGGAACCAGCTTCGGCGCTCCGACGGCGCAAGAGGTCGAACTCGCGGAGCTGATCGCGCACGTGGTTCCGTCGATGCAAATGGTCCGCCTGGTCAACTCCGGAACTGAGGCGACCATGAGCGCGCTGCGGGTGGCGCGAGGATTCACTGGCCGCGACTTGACCGTTAAATTCGAGGGTTGCTATCACGGCCATGTCGATTCCCTGCTGGTCAAGGCTGGATCGGGAATGGCGACTCTGGGCATCGCGGATACGGCCGGCGTACCCGCGGCCTTCGCGGCGACGACGGTTGCGCTTCCGTACAACTCCATCGCCGCGGTGGAGCAGACGTTTTCGAAACTTGGCGAGCAGATCGCCGCTGTGATCGTCGAACCGGTGGCCGGAAATATGGGCTGCATTCCGCCTGTTGCGGGCTTTCTCGAAGCTCTGCGTGAGCTGACCGCACGTCACGGAGCCTTGCTGATCTTCGATGAGGTCATGACCGGCTTTCGCGTGGCGCTGGGCGGTGCGCAAAAACGTTTTGAAATTCTTCCCGACATGACGACCATCGGGAAAATTATCGGCGGAGGTTTGCCGATGGCCGCATACGGCGGCCGCGCCGATATCATGAAAAAGGTCGCGCCGGTGGGGCCGATCTATCAGGCTGGAACATTATCCGGCAATCCCCTGGCGGTCGCGGCCGGCCTTGCGATGCTGCGCTACCTGGTGGCGCATCCCGAAGTGTACGAAATCCTCGAAGCGCGCGGCGCGCAGTTGTGCGAATGGGTTCCACCGGGAGTAACCGTGAACCGGGTCGGCTCCATGTTCACTTTCTTCCTGACGCCGGACCCGGTCACCGATTGGGAATCCGCCGCGCGCAGCGATAAACTGCGGTTCGGGGAGTTGTTCCACTTCATGCTGGAGCGAGGCGTCTATCTCGCGCCGTCGCAATTTGAGGCGGGGTTCATTTCCACCGCTCATAGCGAGGAAGATATTCGCGACACGGTGGACGCGATGAAAGAGTTCTTCGAAGCCTGAACGTCACAGGTGTGCCTGTTTTTCCCGCACGGCATCTGATCGGATGCGATTTAAATAGCATAAGTACGGCCATCGAACTGCATGTTTAATTTTATGAAAAGCCTCATCCTTGGCGCGGCGCTGCTGTTCGCTCAAGCCGAGGTGCAGACGCAAATCATCCGCTCGATAAAATTTGAAAACTTCAAAGGCGTTTCCTCCGACGAGGTAATCCATCGATTGAAGGACCGCGGAATACGGGTCAGCGTGGAGCAATTCTACGAACCGCAGCAGGTGGAATCGGCACGAAAGGCTTTAGAGGAATTGCTGGAAGAAAAAGGCCGCCGCGGCATGGAAGTGACGTCCTCCATAAAACACGTTCCTCCAGCGTCGATCGAATTGACGTTCAAAGCGGTGAAGAATTAGGCCGCACAAGCTGGCATGTCCGAAGCTGCGGAAGAACAACTCTCGATTGAGGGAGGCCTGACAGAATGAAGATAGCGACGATCTCCGCGAGCGTGACCCTTGCATCGTTTCTGGCTCTCGCGCAGGAGTTCGAGGCCGTGTCCGTCAAGCCGACCGGTCCGGCAGGTCCTGGAAGAGGAATGCGCGGGGACCCAGGCCGGATGAACATGACCGGCATGACGTTGAACTTCCTCATACAACAGGCCTATGATGTGCGGCAATACCAGATTTCGGGAGGATCAGGCTGGGTCAACTCGGATCGCTACGACATCGTCGCGAAGCTTCCGGATAACGATGGAAATCGGGTTCTGCCGCCAGATCCAGCGAATTTCACGGACGATCAGCGAGAGGCCTGGCTACGCCGCAGGCAGGCAATGCTACAGGCGCTTTTAGCCGACCGCTTTCAGCTCAAAGTGCACCGCGAGACGAAAGAACTCTCCAGATTCGTATTAACCGTGGCGAAGGGAGGACCAAAACTAAAGAAGAATGACAGTCTGGTGGAAGCCTCTAACATAGGACATGGAATGATCAACATGGACAGAGGATTTCTTCTGGGCTCGCAGATTCCCATTTCAGATCTCATTCTGGCTCTTTCGCAGATTATGGGCCGCACGATAGTGGACCGGACACTGCTAAATAGAAAGTACGATTTCGAGCTCAAATGGACTCCTGACCAAGGTTCGGCCGGTCTATCGGGAGTAGGTCTCCCACCCCTAGGCGCCGATGCTCCTCCGCGCGATCCGGAAGGGCCCACGATCTTTACAGCTCTCCAGGAACAACTCGGGCTAAAGCTCGACTCCGGCAAAGGGCCGGTAGAAATCATCGTGATCGATCACGCAGAAAAGCCGTCGGCGAATTGAGCCGGCGCAGCGGTCCGCTGAAACCAATCTGATCTCTTCAGCGCCCATTCAGGAAGTCGTCCGCCTCTTCATCCGTCATGGGCGCTTCCCACCTTTCGGTCAAATGGACATCTTCCCTTCCCTCGCCGAACGGGCGCGGTTCCGAGCGGCGAACGCGCCTGGGGTTCATGTGCGTTGCAGGACGATTCTCGTCCCATCATGGTGGACGATTACTTCATCGCCCGGTTGCAGGTTGAGAGCGCTTGTTAGAGAATGCGACAGCGCCACGAACCCCTCATCGCTAATTTGAATCTTGTCAATTTCCTGCTGCATTGCGGGCGCCCTCGTCCTTAGCCTAGCTCACCCCGCGCCGCTTCCGCAGTTCATCGAGCCACACGGCCACGATGATCACTGCGCCGATGATCACCTGCTGCCAGTAGGGATTGATGCCTAGCAGATCGCTGCCATCCGACAACAAGCCCATGATAAACGCGCCCACCAGAGTTCCCAGCACGCTGCCTTCGCCGCCGCGCAAACTTCCTCCGCCGATCACCACTGCGGCGATGGCTTGCAACTCGTAACCTTGCCCGGCGGTGGGCTGTCCGCTCATCAGACGCGAAGCTTCGATCATCCCTGAGAGCCCTGTCAATCCGCCCGCAATCGCGTACACCGATGTAATATTAAACGCGACAGGAATGCCCGCATAAAATGCCGCATCCGGATTGCTGCCGATCGAAAACGCATACCGTCCCAGGCGCGTATGCTCCAGCAGGACATGCATCGCGACCGCACAGACCAGTAGAATCCACAACACGATGGGAATATCGAAGATCCCCGTTCCGGAGCCGAGAAACGCGAACTTCAGAGGAATCTCATGCACGGGCAGTCCGTTCGAAATCAGCAGCGTGACGCCGCGATAAATTCCCATGGTGCCCAATGTAACGATGAAAGGATTCACTTTCAGCCGCGTAATCAGAGTGCCGTTGACCAATCCACACATGGTTCCAGCGGCGATCCCGATAGCGATCGAGGCAGGGATCGAATAGCCTTTCTGCAACGAAAGCGTTCCCATGAAGCCGCCCAGCGCGAGGATCGAGCCGACCGAAAGATCGATGCCGCCGGAAATAATTATCATCGTCATGCCGAGCGCCATGATGTTGATCACGGTGGTTTGGCGAATCACCGTCGATAGATTCGGCCCGGTCAGAAAGTGCGGCGAAGCGATGGCCAGACCAACCACCAGCGCAACCAGTGTCGCGAACGGCAGCAGGCGTTGAATCACTGCGCCACCTTTTCTTCAAATGCGGCGAGTCGCAAAATATCTTCCTGCGAAGCGCCACGCGGAAGTTCGCCCGCGAGCCTGCCTTGCCTCATTACCAGGATGCGGTCGGCCACGGATTGCACTTCGGCCATCTCAGAGCTCATCATCAGAATCGCCGCGCCGGCGCGGGCCAGTTGGTCCATGGTCTCGAAGACCTCCATTTTTGCGCCCACATCGATGCCGCGCGTCGGCTCATCGAAAAGGATCACGCGAGCGTTAGTCGCCAGCCATTTCGCGATCACAACCTTTTGTTGATTGCCGCCGCTTAAGCGGCGCGCGAGTTGCGAAGGCCCATCATACTTAAGCCGCAGGCGGGTTCCGTGCTCGGAGGTGAGCAGGCGCTCACTACGCAAATTGAGAAAACCCATATTACTGACCGAACGGAGACTGGCCATCGTTATATTCGGCGCGATGGCAAGGTCGATGGCTAGCCCCGTCTTCTGCCGATCCTCAGGGACCAGCGCGATTCCAGCGCGAACCGCATCGCGCGGACTGCGGATGCGCACGGTTTTCCCATCCACCTGCACCTCGCCCGAATCCATGCGATCGATTCCAAACAGCGCGCGGCAGAGCTCCGTGCGTCCCGCGCCGATCAATCCCGCCATGCCGACAATTTCTCCAGCGTGCAGTGTGAAGCTAATGTCGTGTAGCAGCGGTTCACACGTCAGGCCCTTCACGCGCAGCATTTCCGCGCCCGGTGGCAAAGGCTCGCGGCGATAAAGCGAGTTCACCGCGCGGCCCACCATGTGTTGGATTAACTGGTCCGTGGTCAGCTCACACAGCATGCACGAATGCACGGTTTCGCCGTCGCGAAGCACCGTGACCCGATCGCCGATCGAGCGCAGTTCTTCCAGGCGATGCGTGATATAAATTACGCCCACTTCGCGCAAACGCAGCTCCTGCACGATGCGGAAAACTTCGCGGGTTTCGGAATCGGTCAGCGAAGATGTCGGCTCATCGAAGATCAGCAGGCTAGAGCCCTGCTGGACGGCGCGGCAGATCTCGACCATCTGTTTTCCCGCCGGGCTGAGTTTTCCCACCAACGCTTCCGCTTGCAACGGAAACGCGTGCCGCTCGATCAGGCGCCGCGCGCGCGCTTCAATTTCGCGGCGATTGATCCAGCCCAGAGCATGACGGTCTTCGCGCCCCAGAAAAATGTTTTCCGCGACCGATAGATGCGGCGCCAGCAGCGATTCCTGATGCACCATCGCGATGCCGGCGGCCGCGGACTCAGCCGGATTGCGAAACCGGACGGGCTGGCCGCGAAACCGCACCTGGCCCGCATCTGGTGAGATCATGCCGGCGACGATTTTCATCAGCGTCGACTTGCCCGCGCCATTCTCCCCCATTAAGAGATGGACTTCCCCGGCTTTAACGGTACAGGTGCCTTTGCGGAGCGCGGTTACGCCGCCGAAACGTTTCTGAATGGAATCAAGTTCAAGAAGCAAACTAGCCAGTTTACTCCATCGGCTCTTCCGGCAAGTCGTCCACTCGATTTTCGAAGCGTGTGTATTGACCGAGGAACCGGAGGGGCACCGTTCCGATAGGCCCGTTGCGCTGCTTGGCGATGATCAAATCGGCCACGCCCTTCACGTCTTCTCGATCTCTTTTATAAACCTCTTCCCGAAAAATGAACGCCACCAGATCCGCGTCCTGCTCAATCGATCCCGAGTCGCGAAGATCGCTCAACTGCGGTTTATGATCGCCCACACGGGTTTCCGATGCCCGGCTCAACTGGGAAAGCACGAGAAACGGCACATTTAGATCCTTCGCCATCAGCTTCAGGCCGCGCGAAATTGCACTGACTTCCTGGTTGCGATTTTCAGACCGTCCGCGGCTGCTCATCAACTGAAGATAATCGATCACCACCAGGCTCAGCCCTTCATTGCTCTGCATGCGGCGCAGTTTCGCGTGCACGTCCATGAGATGAACACCCGGCGTATCGTCGAGAAACAGCGGAGACTCCGTCAAATCGGCAAGCGCGAACTGAAGTTTCCGGCGCTCATCGGCATTCAGATATCCGGCGCGAAATTTGTGCTGATCGACTCGCGCCGCGGAACAGACCAGGCGATTCAGCAAGCTCGATGAAGACATTTCGAGTGAGAAAACCGCGACCGGCTTGCGCATTTTAGGATGCGTCGCGACATGCTGCGCGATGTTGAGCGCTAGCGCGGTCTTTCCCATCGAAGGGCGAGCCGCAAGGATCAGCAGTTCGCCGCCATGCAGCCCTCCGGTCATTTCATCAAACTTCGTAAAGCCGGTGCTGATACCTTTAATGCGCTGCGTCGGATCGAGAAACGCGTTGATGCCGCCTGGGAACGTGGCGAGCACGTCGGACGGCGAAATGAGCCTTTCTCCCGAGCGCGTTTCGCCAAGCTTCAACAGCGATTCCTCGGCGCCGGAGAGAATTTCGTCCGGCTCATCCACGCCCAGCAAACAGCGGTTGATCACCTTCTCCGCCGCGAAGATCAGCTTGCGCAGCGTCGCCTTATCCTTGACAATGCGGATGTAACTTTCGAGATTCGCGATCTCAGGCAACCCATCATCAAGGGAAACAAGATAGCCCAGCCCGTCCACCGATTCGAGTTGGCCCTGCTTCATCAGCTCATTGGCCACCGTGACGCGATCCAGGCGCTCGCCTCGATCGTACAGGTCCTTCATGCGGGCGAAAATGCGCCGGTGTTTTTCCAGGCTGAAGTCGTCTGGCTCTACCGCGCCCGCGACTTGCAGGTAAACGGCATCGTTGAGCAGAATCGAGCCGAGCACGAAACGCTCGGCGTCGAGATTGGCAGGCAAGCCTTTTTCGTACGCCAGTTCAGTCGATGTCATGAGGACCTACCAACCATAGCCGCTTCATCGTCGCGTAACAATGACTTTTTCGGCTCTTGGATGCCGCAGTTAGCCTCTGAAAATCTCTGTGGAAAAGAAGAACGCGGCTAAGAATCGTATCGTGGTGATCCGAAAGGAGCCAGACACGGTTTTCCGCGTTTTTCCTCAAAACAGAAACCCTCTAATCTGTTTTATAGCAAAAACGGACTATTGTTTGGTGGTGGTGGTCGATTTCGTCGCGGGAGCTTTGGCCGTAGTCGACTTCGTTGCAGCCGGAGTTGGAGGCACTAACGGCACAATCGCGGCAAACTTGATGCTATCGACCTTGGGCATATTCTTTAAGATCCACGATTTGCCCAACTGCGAGATCGAGCCTTGATCAGGATCGCCGCCGTAGCCGGAATAAAACTTGTCGACCACGTCCATCCCTTCGATCACTTCGCCAAAAGGAGCGAACCCATCCGCATCCAGGCGCGAATTGTCTCCATAGTTGATGAACATCTGGGTGGTGCGGGTATTGGGCATACTGGTTTTGGCGAACGTGACGAAGCCGCGCTTGTTGGATTGCTTCACCGGCTCATCCATCAGATTTTGATTGCTCCAGGCGGCCGTCACTTTAGGATCTGGACTGATGCCGAATTGGGCCATAAACCCAGGAATTACGCGGAAAAACGCTACATCAGTGAAAAACTTCCCGCGCACCAGATTGTAGAAACGATCCGCGCCAATCGGCGCCCAGGCGCGCGTCACTTGCACCACGAAATCACCTTGCGTGGTGGTGAACTTCACCTTGAACGTCTCAGGCGCTCTCGCTTTCAGCGTCGAAGGATCCAGCAAATTCCGCACGGGCGCCGGGCTTTTTTTCGCGGCGGAAGTCGACTTGGTCTGCGCAAACGCAGCGCCGCACACAAACATCATGGTCAAAATCTGTTTCATAGGGACACTTTCATAATATCGAATTCATGAAGGTCCATACGGACCCTTCCGCCGCGGAACGCGACTCCCTCGGCTTTGAGACGCAAGTGCTGATCGGCGCCGGCGCTTCCCGGCAGCAGAATTTTTCCTCCGGAGCCCAGCACGCGATGCCACGGCAATCTGCCGTCGGTTCCGCGTAGAGCCCACGCCACCTGCCGCGCCGCCCCCGGAAATCCAGCCGCTTTTGCAACCGCGCCGTAGGTGGCGACTTTGCCCCGTGGGATCTTCCGAATCACAAACCGGATTTCATCGAACATGTCAGAAAGAAATATTCACGATCGTGTCAGCTCCGGCCTCAGCGTACACCATCACATGCAGATCATTCCGAGCCCCGTCGTGCCACCACGTTCCAAGCTTGAGGGAAGATCGCTGGCGAACGGCCTTGTAGCTCGTCCCGTTTTCTACCACGCTCACGGGCCGCCCGGTATGATGAATCACCCATTCGTAGGTTCGCTCGACCTGCGATTCAATTTCGACTCGCGTGAAATCGCCAGCCGGCGCCGCGTGAAATTGCGAGTTTGCCCGTGGTCCTGGCTCCCAAAGAAAAAATTCGCCTCCGAGCGAAGGAAAGTAATGCAGTTCCATGGCCTTCTTCGACGCCAGCGGGAAAACAGCTCCATTGCGCGCGAAAGTGGGCACTTGGCCCGCGGGCGCCTCAACTTCGATCGCTTGATTTCCTTGATATTCGATGTTCGTGCGCAGATCGGTCCAGTGGCCGCGCGGGAGTTGCAGGCTCCGATGTTCACCTGGCGCGACGACCGGAGCGAGCAGCACTTCGTCGCCCAACATGAAAACGTCCGGTTGCGCGTCGAGGTTCTTGTCTCGGGAGAATTCGAAGGGAAGCGGCCGAATCAGCGGGTATCCGCGATCGTACGCCTCGCGCAAATAGGTCGTTAGATACGGAGCCCAAGCCTCGCGCGTTTCCATATGGCTAGAGTTGCCGTAGAGCAACGGCATCATCGCCGCAAGGTCCGCCGCGCGTTTCCCGACTTCGCCTTTTGCCCCATTCAGCGTCGAAAGATTCAGCCCCGGATAAAGGATCGCCGACAAACTCCACTGATTCAGCGTCTGCACCATTTGCGACAGAGCCTCCCATGAATCCAGCGGCGTGTCGGGTAGCGGCGTCGCCGCGGACGGCAAACGGTCAGACGATGGCTCTGTGATTTCGATTCTGCCCATCACCTTCTGATGCTGTTCGAAGAGTTCTTTGGGAGTTGGCCCGTAATAAAAGATCAAATCCATCGCAGTGGGCGCATGCACCAGTCCGTTACTGAGGTCGAATGTGCAATCCCGCGGGGCGCGTATAAAGATGCCATAGCCGCTGGTAAAGAAAAATCGCTGCGAGTCTCCAGGACCTGCCAGACCAAAAACTTTGCCCAGCGGAGTCACATGCACTCCAACTCCATCGGCCGAAAGTGTACTGATTGTTTCGCTATTCGCACTCACACGAACCTTCGCGTTGGCTTTATCGATCTCGATCGTCATGTAGAGCCCGCGCAATATCAAGGTGCCGCGAACATCCTCAAATTCGGTCACGACCGGATCGTGCTTAATTTCCGGAACCGCCGGGACCGCCGCTAGACCATGTGCAAAGCGGAACGCAGTCCCACTGATCCACTCGATTTCAGCCACTCCGTCATCGAGCCGCAATGTGAGTTTGCCGTTCTCCCAATCGCGCGAAACGACTCCGGCCTGTGCGGCGGAAAGAGCGATCAGCAGCATCGCGGCTCGCATACTTATTGAATCAGAACGACGGCTTCTTGTTTCTCACCCGTCACACGCGCGCTGTTTTCATCCACGAAAACGTTCACTTCGCTGCGCACGCCGAACTCCGGCAGATAGATCCCGGGCTCGATCGAGAAACACGTTCCCGGAATCACTTTGCGTTCATCGTGCGTTTCGAGGTTATCCATATTGGCGCCGGTTCCGTGCACTTCAGGCCCGATGGAATGCCCCAGCCGATGGAAAAAATACTCGGCAAATCCTTGCTCACGAATGAAGCTGCGCGCCGCATCGTCCACTTCGTAGCCGCACAATTCACGTTTGGCAGCCACTGCATCCTCCACATATCGAATGGCGCGATCGCGCGCCTCTCGGACGATGTGGAAGACACGCTCCAGCGCGGACGGAGCCTGCGGGCCGCAGAAAGCCATCCATGTAATGTCGTAGTACACGGCGTCCGGCTGATCGAGTTTCGCAAACATATCGATCAGCACAATATCGCCCTTCCTGATCGCGGAGCACGCATTCTGCTTCGGTTCATAGTGAGGATTCGACGCATTCGCATTCACCGCAATATCCGGTGCATGATCCGCGAAAAGTCCTTCCTCCCGATAGCGGCCGACGATGAACTGCTGAATATCCCACTCCGTCACATGCTCCGCCGCATGCAGCTTCGCGCCGATCCGTTCAAACGCTTCGCGGCGTATTCGATCCATCCGCCGTCCAGCTTCGAGGTGCCCTTCCAATTGCGCCTTCGACCAGCGAGCTTCAAAATACTGCACCAGATTCGCGGATGTCGCGATTTCGACTCCAATTTCGCGAATCAGTTCGACCGTTCCGGCGTCGACCATTGCCACATAAGGGACCGCACATTTGGGCGAATATTGCATCGCAATACGCTTCGATCCGCCCACCAACTTACGCACACCATTGACCATTTCGCCCCAGCTTGCGTAAGTGGACATCTCTCCAGGCAGCTCGGCCAGCGTCTGCGCCTCGATGCGATGGACCAAGCCCCGAGGTTCATCGTGCGCCGGAACGAAGTAATACCAGCGCCGTGAAACGATGGAATTGGGCGTGAACTTTAGAACGCGATAGGCCAGAGGATCGCGGCGATGATGATCGAAAAACAGCCATCCGTCTAATCCTTCTTCTCTTAATGCAGCTTGAATTTCGGCAAGATTCATAATTCCTACTCAAAAAACGGACGCAGTTTTTCTTCCGATGGTTTCGCCGTCGCGTAACTCACGATGATCAGGCTCAGCACCGACGCCGCCAACGCAGGATAAACCGCGTCGATATCTTTTTGCCAATCCAACCGGTCCTGCGCGAGGTTCCATGCGATGGTGACCACCGTTCCAAGCACGATCGATGTAATTGCCGCCGAAGTGGTCGCGCGTTTCCAGAAAAATACCGCGAGCACCACGGGTGTTACCGCCGCGCCGTAGATCGTATATGCATAAAGCGACGCCTTCAACACCGATTCGAACTGCGAGGCTTGCAACAGCGCGAACAGGCCGAGCGCGACGACCAACACGCGAGAAACGACGAGCATCTGCCGCTCCGATGCGTTCCGATTGATGAAGCGCCCATAGACATCGTGAATGAGATTCGTCGCCGGAGAGAACAAATAGTTGTTCGCAGTGGAGATCACTTTCGCGAAAATTCCTCCCAGCAAAATCGCGCCAAGAAGCACAGGCAGGCCTTTTCGGGCGGTCAATGGAATAATTTCGCGTGGCGCTTCTGTATGAAATTTGGAGCTTCCGATCACCGCGACCGCAATTAACATCGTTTCCAGGAACAGCGTTCCTACAATCCATCCTGCCACCGCGTACTTCGCGTCTTTTTCCGATCGAGCCGAGAAAAACTTCTGATACATGCCCTGGTTTCCGACCAACAGCAGCATCGTCGGCATCAGAAACCCGAGCGCCTTCGATAATCCAACGTCGCCAAGCAGAGTGAAGTGGCTGGGCGGCAGCACGCGCCGCACCTCAGTCCAGCCGCCGGCATCGGAAAGGATTAGCGGCACCGCAATCGTGACGATGATGGTGACCAACCCGCCGATCACCAGATCCAGATAGGCGATAGACGCCATGCCGGCCGCCGCCGTGAACACGATCACGAATCCGGCGATGATGTACATGCCGGTCGCGCGTGGAAGATCGGGAAAAATCAAATG
Source organism: Bryobacteraceae bacterium (assembly GCA_049521155.1). GTDB lineage: Bacteria > Acidobacteriota > Terriglobia > Bryobacterales > Bryobacteraceae > Palsa-187. Next base: position 4,596 of record JBEKPC010000026.1, on the reverse strand, counting down.
GAGGATGTCGCCACCCCCTTTGAACTGATAACTGACGATCACGGTATAAGAAACCACGATCGCGACGGTCGCCATCACACGCGCGGTGGCGTTGTAACGCGCTTCGAGAAGGTCCGGAACGGTGAACTGCGCGAAGCGTCGCGCGCGACCCGCGATCAGCGCAATGATCATCAATCCTACCCAGCCTCCGGCCGGTTGCCACAGCGCGACGAAGCCGTTTCTATATGCGTTTTCACCCCCGCCCAGCAGGCTTCCCGCGCCAATCCATGAACTGAGAAGCGTAAAGACCAACACAGGCCAAGGCAGCTTGCGGCCGGCGACAAGAAAATCGTTACCGGTGTGGACCGAGAGCGTCTTCACCAGCGTGACGCCGCACAAGACCGCCACGACAATCCCTAGAACGATTGCGTAAATCATTTTGATACAGGGCCCGAAATGCGGCGCCAGTCCACTTTCGTTTTGAAATTCGCCAAGCCCGCCACATCGCGCGCGTCGGTCACAGAAAAAGCCAGCACATCGTCCAGCCAGTCCTGACTGTAGCCTTCGCGATGCTGCGTGGCAACCGTCAGTGTATAGTCTTGCCGGGTCAACAGGCAATCGAACGTGAACCCAACTTCAAACACTTCACCCGCGGGAATATTCCCAAGATCGACGCCCTCGATGCGCGTGTTGGTGCCGAATACGTCGATGCCAAGACGGTTGCGAATCAGGATACCGACCACGGGGTCTTCCAGACTGCGCTTGGCCAGCGCACGCACGCGAATACTGACCGTATCGTGCGGCTGTAAATTGCGTGTAACCTCGCCACTGGCGTTAAAAAGGTCCGCGCTGAGGATTTCACTCGCTCCGTCGCCATGCCGAAAACTCGCGCCGGCCTTGGGTAAATCGCCGCGAGGCTCATCGCGCTCCTGCCGTTCCAGCACCAGCCCGACGTAGCGATTCACCACCTCGCTGGGATTTCCGAACGCGGCGACGCGCCCGTCAATCATCAATGCGGTGCGATCGCACAAACGCTTCACCAGACCCAGATCATGCGAGACGAACAGCACGGTCACCTTGCGTTCCTTAAGCTCGACGAATTTTTTGATGCAGCGATTCGCAAAAATCGCGTCGCCTACGGCAAGCGCCTCGTCCACGATTAGAATTTCAGGATCGACGTGAATCGCCGTCGAGAATGCAAGACGCACATACATGCCGGTCGAATATTCTTTGACCGGGCGATCCATAAATGTGCCGATCTCGGCGAAACGCTCGATTTCGGGGAACACCCGCTCCATGTCTCGACGCGCAATACCAAGGATTTCGCCGTTCAGAAAGACGTTTTCGCGCCCGCTGAACTCGGGATTGAATCCGGCGCCTAATTCGAGCAGCGCCGCGATGCGGCCACGCGCCACTACTCGCCCGCGCGTCGGCTCCAAAATCCCGCTGACAATTTGGAGCAGAGTGCTCTTACCGCTGCCATTCGGCCCGATGACGCCCAGCACCTCACCGCGCTCGACATTCAGAGACACATCGCGAAGCGCCCAGAATTCCTCCGGCGCGGAATGATTTGAGAACGGCAGGAGTTCGAGCAGCCGGTCAGCCGGCCGGCGATATAAACGATAAACTTTGGAAACGTTCTGAACCTGCAACATGCGAGCGAAGGGACGCTTCTGAGTGTATCAGTTGCCCATTCTGATGCTGCGCCGCAAGCTCTCCGGAAGCGGGGTGGCGTATCCAATCAAACAATATTGATCTACCGCGAACAGCACCACGCTCTCCAGCCCTTTGCCCTCGGCCATCTGCGCTTCCTTCAGCCACGCCGTTGTCGAATCGCTGACACCCACCAAATGACTGCGTTGCGATGCCGGAAATCCCAGAGACGCGCCGAACTCGATCGAAGCTTCGGCTTCATCCAAATCGCGCCCAAGAGTGTAACCGAAGCACTCCGTCTTGAGGATGGTCAATGCGGCCGGGGTCCAAGCGGAGGGCGGGAAATTAAATGCCGAATTGAATGCCGCCGCGTTCACGTCAGTAGGATAAAGCACCTCAAACCGGCACGAAGGCTGCGTCGTCCGCACATAAGCCATGATTGAATTGGTAAAGTCTCCCAGCACCGCTTGCAGAAATGCAATCTCATCCGGATATGCTGTTGGATCGACGGTGTTCGTAGTGAACACCGTCATTGCACGCCCGTACTCAGCCAGAAATTGTGCCTGCGTCCAGGCGTCGTAGAAGGGCATTCCCGAAAAGGCCACGTAAGCAGGGTCGGTCGGCAGGAATCCGTTGTTAGGGTAATACCACCACTGCACTTCGCCGAACTGGAGAAACGGGGTGAGTCCCGCCGCAGCCTGAATCGCCGCCATTTCCGAATAAACTTGCTGCCAGAACGCGAGGCTGGTGGGCGAAAAGTTGGTCTGAAGCGAGGGAGTCGGCAATAAGATCGGATCGCCTGCCGGTCCTTCCTGCGCGATTCCGGCTGACGCCGACGGGTTCCCATTGCCGAGTTCCATGCTGAACGACACCGCCATGTCGATGCCGTAGCCTTGCAGCGCCGTGAAGAAGCTAAGGCTCCAGTCGCGCACGGCCCGATTCAGCAGCGGGGATGCCGCCAAATCCGTGTACCAGTTGCCATCCACGCCTCCCACGAGCGCTGTTCCACTGGTCGTCACCGTGATGCCCGGCATGTTCGTCGCCACCGCGGAAAGAGAGTAGCTATTCCCAGCGGCGCCGATCAACAGCGAAGTAATGGTCAGCACTCCGCCCGATGCGCTGGCCCAGATTCCCGTCGACCCATCGTTAATTCCTTGTTCGAACGCGATCGCCAGCGTCTCCGGAGTGTCGCCAGGATGCATCGTTTTGTTGAACGCCGTTGCATCGATTGTCACTTGCATGGTCTGAGAAGCATCCCCATCGGCGACCGTGATCGTTCCCGAAAATGTCACCGTGCCGGTCGCGAAAGTGAAGCCGGTGGGAATCAACTCATAGAACCACAAAGCGCCGGCGTAGTGATTCTGACGCCCCGTGAATCCGAGCGCATCGATGAACCATGCCGTCCTGTCCGGTGCCAGGGAGATCGAGTGCAGAGTGTCCCAATCGGTGGCCAGCGTGAGCTTCGGCTCCGCGGGAAACGTCGGCAGATCGGCCGTCGGCACCGCCATTTCAAAAAAGTCAAAATAGAAATAATCACCGGTTGGCCCGGCGTTCGTCACCGTGATCGAGTGAGTTCCCGCAGCATATTCGCCCACTGGCCAGCGGATCAATACGTCTTCTTGCGTGATGAATAAATTCACGCTGCCCGCGGATACTCCGTCGACGAGGATCGAAACGGTCGCTCCCGTGGCGCCCGCGAGTCCCAGATATCGGGTGCCCAAATAAAGCGTGTGTGTTTCGGACGCAGTGTAAGTCCACGTTACGAAATCTCCGACAGCCGTTGAACAATTGATTGTGCCACCTGAGAAATTTCCACGCGAGTCCGTCCACGATCCGCTGTAGACCATCTCCACCGAATTGTCTTCGGCCCTGCGGCTCCCAGGCCCCGCGACCGAGTAGGTGCCGTTCGTTCCCGTCACGGACCAGTTGCTCACCACCACCTCAAACTCGCTGCGCACGAACGGCCCGACCTGCAAGGCCGCAGCGTAAGTCCATCTCATTTTTCGAATTGCATTGGTCGGCACCGCAATCAGGGTGTCCGAAAAATCGGGCGTCAGGTAGCCTTGCAGCGTGCTGAAATCGATCGTGACATTCCATTCGGTGGGACTCGTCCCATTGGCAAATGTCTGTGCCGGAGAATCCCATGTAGCAGCCGCAGTCTCCGAGTACGTATACATCCCGAACAAATTCCCATTGGCTCCGGACGTGCTGTCAGTATCCTCCCCACCGGTATAAAACATGCGAATTGTTGAACCCGTTACCGTCGCCAGCAGCACCGTCGGCTGAAACGCGTTCGGACGCAGATTGATGAAGTACGCGATCGACGTCAGCGCATCCGCGATCTCGGTCGTGCCATCGAACTCGAACGTATAATGCGTTTCCAGGTACGCGATCCCAACGTGAGTTCCCGCCGCCGGCGTACCCGAGCCGGATAGTGTGAAGTCCGCGTATGCGTTCTGATAACTTCCCGCAATCGGCGTCGCAAGGCCCGCCAGCGGCACATAATAGATGGTATTATCCGCCGCTCCCCACAGCCGCAGCGACGGCCACGCCACCGTTGCGTACAGATCCGAATCAAGCGGAATGCAATTGGTTCGCGTCTCCTGATACATCAGCACCAACCCGCTCAAATCGCCATCGGGAAGATAGCGCAACGCCGGATGTTCGTAAACATTGTCGCGATTCCATTCGATCACTGCCCAATCGAACTGCTGCCGCCACGTCCCCGATACGGTGAAGCCGCTTGCCGACGCGCTGCTCAACGCCGCGATCGCCGACGGCTCGAAGTAGAAGCACTGCAAGTCCCGATCGGGTGTCAATTTTTGAATTTGGTCCGCCATTTATTATTAAAGCCGGATAATCACCGTCAAATCGCTCCCCGGCAACGTGTCCGCCGCCCCCGGCACCGAGAGAATATCCAGACTCACCAGCGAGCTCGCGACCAATGGCGCGAGGCCGAATCCA
>JBEKPC010000025.1:0-42716 GCA_049521155.1 Bryobacteraceae bacterium | reverse complement strand
AGCGCGCAGCGGAAGATCATGTCAATGAAAATCGCCGATAATCGTCGTTAAACGTGTCCCGAAGAAGCCTTAAACGACCATAATCCACCGTCTTTTAGAATCGTCTGCGCTTCCGGGCTCAGCAGGAATTTCAAGAAGCGCCGGGCAGCCTCCGGCTGCTTGGTCGACTTCACGATCGCGGCGGTTTGCCGGATGGGCGAATGCCACTCCGCCGGCAGCAGCGTCCCTTTGCCGTGCAATAACGTCCAGGAAGTAATCACCGCTTCGGCGTTGCCGCTCTCGGCGAATTGGAGAGCCTGCCGGACATTTTCTCCGTAAACAATTTTGGGCTCGACATCTTTCCATAAACCTTGCGATTCGAGCGCCTGCTTGGCAGCCACTCCATAAGGCGCGAATTGCGGATTGGGAATCGAGAGATGAATTATGGAGGTTTTTTTCAGGTCGGCGAGCGATGCCACGGAACCGTTGGGCGACCATAGCGCAATGCGGCCGATAGCATAGACCGTCGCATCCGATACCAGGCCGCCGAGATCCCGCACGTATTGCTCGTTGGCGGACAGAAAGACATCGAAGGGCGCGCCATTTTCAATTTGCTGTTTCAAGGATCCGCTGGAGGCAAGCGTGAAACGGATTTTCTCTTTGTACGCTTGCTGGAGTTTCGGCGCGAGCGGGGCGAGATCCGACGCGGCGGCGATCAGCAGATCTTCGGCGTGAAGCAGGCAGCAAAATAATAATGCAATGAAAACTCTCATCTGCATTCATCGTATACCGTCCAGGTTTTTTCGACGGCGGACTCCCAGGTGAATTGTCTGACTCTTTCGAGGCCGCGGCGGCTGAGGTCGGCTCGCAAGGCCGGGTCGGCCGAGAGCCGAAGGAGCGAGTCTCCGATTTCGAGCGGGTCGACCAGCAGCGCGGCATCGCCTGCGACTTCCGGCATAGCGGAGCAGTTGGACGTCAGGACGGGAACGCCATGCGCCATGGCTTCGAGGATCGGCATGCCGAAACCTTCGTCGAGGGACGGGAAAGCGAAGATGGCGGCACGGTTATAAAGCTGGTCCAGTTGAGTTGCGGTGACGTAGCCCAGAACGTCAATACGGCTGCGGGCCGGGCTTTCGTCCACCGCGCGGAGTTCCTCGGCGGCGCCGAATCCATCGGGAGCGCCAGCCAAGGCGAGCCGCCAGTCGGGGGGTAGGAGTTCGAAGGCCTTTACCAATCGGGCGATGTTTTTACGCCGTTGGATGGCGCCTACGGACAGCACCAGATTTTCCGGTTTGGATTTGGTTGAAGAGGCGCGGACGCCGTGATGGACTACGCGAATGCGCGAAGGCTCAACCGCGAGCAGATGCTCGACTTGCGAGGCGGTGAAGCTGGATACAGCAATAATGAGATCGCTGCGCTGGGCGGCGGCGCGGGCCTGGGCGGTGAAGCGGGCGCGAAATTCGGGTGAAGAGTAATCGCCGGTCATGACGAACAGGTCGTGAAAAGTGGAGACCGTGCGGCGGGCTTTCGCGTCGACCCGCTGATTTAACGCGTGGAAGATGCCGGCGGATGGCGCACCGTGGACAAGACGGCGGGAGGCATTAGGGGGAAGTGTGTCTTGGAACGATCTTAGAAAACGGTGCGGACGGTAGCAGAAGCGGAATTTTTGATCGGGGTGGGTGCGGGCTAGTCCGAACATGATTTCGCGCGAGTAGACTCCGACGCCGGATAGATTTTTGCCGAGGCTGTAAGTCGCGTCAAGAGCGATGGTCACTGGTTGCGAAATTATGGTCATTTAAGCGCTCGTCCAGCGACATTTCCGGCACTTTATGCCCGTTTAAGCCGCCATAACAACAGCCGCGGCACCCACAATCCCCGCCTCAGCGCCAAAATGAGCCGCCACGATCGGCAGATCGCGAGCATGCGGATTCACCGTCCGCTGCGGCACAATCTCCCGCAATTTCTCGAATAGCGGCTCGCCGATCTTCGACACCCCGCCGCCAATCACGATCATATCGGGATCCAGCAAACTCACCACGCTCCCCAGCCAGGCTCCGAGTTGAACCGCTAACTCGTTGAGATCATAAGTCCCCATTCGCTCCAGCACGTGCCCCGACGCCAAGGCCTCAATGCACCCGCGGGACCCGCAGCGGCAAGGCGTTTCACAGCGGTAATCGATCGAGACGTGCCCGCCCTCCGCCGCGGCGCCGTTTTTACCGTGATAAATCTTCCCATCCAGAATAATGCCCGACCCGATTCCCGTTCCGATCGCCGCATAAAACACGCTGCTGCAACCTTTTGCCGCTCCGAACCGGACCTCGGCCAGGCCTGCCGCGTTACAATCGTTTTCCACGCGCACGCGCATCCCGAATCGATCCTGCGCCATCTGTTGCAGCGGCACGTTATGCCAACCCATAAGATTCGGCGGATTCAAAATGACGCCCGTTTTCGGATTCAAAGGGCCCGGCGCGCAAATGCCGATCGCCGTTACGTCGCCTGTAAGGCTTTCTTCAATGGCGCCCCAAACCTGCCGGATGGAAACGTCATACCCTTGATTCGCAAGCGTCGGAACGGAGCTGGCGGAGGATACTTCTGCGCGCCCGTTGACCAGACCCGTCGCGATCTTCGTCCCGCCGATATCGACGCCTAAAACCATTGGTATGCTCGATTGTAGCGGATGGCATTGCTGACAATTTCAGGCGATCCGGCGTCGCGATGGGAAGAAGTCGCGCACGCCGCGGCTCAACTGTTGCATTTTGAGCTGGTTACCGAAGCCCGCCTGGGCCAATGGATGACGCATGAATTCGGCGAAGCAAAAATCCCCGAAAAAGCCTGGAAACCAGCCGCCGTTTTGATTCTGACACGCATGGCCACGGAACACCATTTAGTCATCGCGATTCCCGGAGCCGAGTCTCTTTTCAACGCTTTGCCAATGCTGCTGCGGGCCGGAATCATTGCTCCGGAAGCGAGGCGCGCCGGCAACGTGATGTTGGATCAGCGCCTGGAAAGAACAGCGGCGAGAGCAACGCTGGCCGATTTGGACAAGCAAGCCAAGCGCCTGCGCAAATCGCGATTTGGGAAAACCAGGCAGGCCTTCGACGTCGTTTTGAACACCGAATTCATGGACGCGCCGCAGGCCGCGGAGATTTTGCGCGCGGCTTGTTGCGCACGCAATCTGGTTGAACAGGGACTACTTTCGGGCGCCGCCGAAGCGCAAATCCAGTTTCAAACGCGCCTCCAACTCGCCCAGCACGGCATCACGCCGGCCGGCCAAGCCAACCTGAAGAAGGTCGCGTTCGGCCATCCGAGCGAGCAGATCTTCGCCAACCTGCTTGATTTCTATCGTATCGAATGGGAATACGAACCACGCAGTTTCCCGCTACAGTGGGACAAAGACGGCAAAGTGATGGAGGCCTTCACGCCGGATTTTTATTTACCCGAACTCGATCTGTACGTGGAACTTACAACGATGAAACAGGCGCTGGTGACTAGGAAAAACCGCAAAATCAAACTCCTCCGCGCGATTTATCCGCACGTGAACATTCAGGTTTTTTATCAAAAAGACTTGCAAGATCTAGTATTCAAACATGCCCATTGAACGCATCCTGTTTACGGAAGAGCAGGTGACCGCGCGCATCCGCGAAGTGGCGGCTGAAATCAGCGAGAAATTTCGCGGGAGGGAAATTAAACTGGTCGGCGTGCTGAAGGGATCTGTCTTTTTCCTCACCGCTTTAGCGCGCGCGATCGACATCCCGGTGAGGATCGATTTTCTGGCCATTTCAAGTTTCGGCGGAAACACGCCGGGGATGGTTCGCATCGCCAAGGATCTCGACGATCCGATTCAGGACGAGGACGTGCTGCTGGTGGAAGATATCGTCGATACCGGCCTGACCACGCGCTATCTGCTGCAAACGTTGGCAGGCCGCGCTCCGCGCTCGATCGCCATCTGCACGTTGCTCGATCGTACGGTGCGCCGGATGGTGCAGGTTCCGGTCGATTTTCGCTGTTTTGAAATCCCGGATCGATTCGTAGTCGGATGCGGCCTCGATTATAAACAGCTTTATCGCAATTTGGGCTGCATCGCAGTGCTGGATCCATCATCTATAGTGAAGTAAATATGAGCACCTACCAAATCGACACAGCACATACCCACGCCCAGTTCAAGGTCCGCCATCTGATGATCTCGAACGTGAAGGGCGACTTTGATAAAGTTTCCGGCACCGTGGATTACGATGAAGCAAATCCCGGCGCGTCCGCAATCAACGTGACTATCGACGTCGCGAGCGTCAGCACGCGAGAGCCGCAGCGCGACGCGCACCTGAAGAGCCCTGACTTTTTCGACGTCGAAAAATTTCCCACCATCACATTCGTCTCGACGGCGGTGGTGAAGTCGGGCGACGACGGTTTCGAGGTGGTGGGCGACCTGACGATTCATGGAGTTACCAAAACCATCGACCTCGACGTCGAGGAGTTTACGCCCGAAGTAAAAGACCCGTTCGGTCTTTTCCGCCGCGGCGCGTCGGCGAAGGCAACGATCCTGCGCAGCGATTTCGGCTTAATCTTTAACGCAGTGCTCGAAACCGGCGGCGTAGCGATCAGCGACCAAGTGCACATTACGATCGATATCGAAATGACACGGCAGGCCTAATCGCGATGCACCAGCCGATGGAATTTTTCCTGCGGCATGGGTATCTGTTGCTGTTCGCAATGGTGCTGGCGGAGCAACTGGGCGCGCCGATTCCGGCCATGCCCGCGCTGCTGGCAATGGGGGCGCTGATTGGCACGGCCAATTATTCCTGGGCCGGGGCGCTCTCTCTCGCGCTGGCTGCAAGTATGGCCGCGGATGGCGTGTGGTACGGCATCGGACGCCAGCGGGGCTCCTCGGTTTTAAAATTGTTGTGCCGCATTTCTCTGGAACCCGATTCATGCGTTTCCTCCACCCGGTATTGGTTCAGGAAACTGGGCGGATGGGCGCTGGTGGTCGCGAAATTCGTGCCCGGGTTGAGCACGCTGGCTCCGCCGATGGCGGGTTTATCGCACATGGCCTGGTGGAAATTTCTGGGCGCGGACGGGTTGGGCGGGCTGCTGTGGGCCGGCGCATTTATACTGCTGGGACACTTATTCCGCACACAGTTGGAAGATGTGGCGGCGTATGCGGGCAGGCTGGGCGGCTGGATGATCGTGGTGCTGTGCGGGGTGCTGGCGCTATGGATCGGCTGGAAATATTTTCAGCGATGGCGCTTCATCAAGAGCCTGCGGATGGCGCGCATCCGGCCTGAGGATTTGAAGCTGCGGCTCAGCGACGTGGTGATTATCGATCTGCGGACAGCGGAGGAAGTAGCGTCCGATGGCGCGAAAATCCCCGGATCGTTGTGGTTCGACAGAAAAGAGCTGGAGGAGAGGCATCTGGAGATCCCGCGAGATCGCGACGTGATCCTCTACTGCACTTGACCAAACGAAGCTAGCAGCGCCCGTGCGGCGCTGGTCCTCAAAAAATACGGCATCACCCGTGTGCGTCCGCTCGAAGGCGGGTTCGACGCGTGGCGGGAACGGAACTATCCGGTGGAAATGGTGGGGTTGGTGGAACTCAAGAAGTAGCCAGTAGCCAGGAGGGCAGCACCGCATGCTGCGCATGGCGGGACAACTACACTGGTGGTGAGTGTTCTATCGTAAGATTTTGGTGCGGGCTACCAACTGGGTTGGGGATGCGGTGATGTCGTTGCCGGCGTTGCGCGCTCTTCATGAAAGATTTCCTGCCGCGGAGATTTCCATTCTTGCTAAGCCCTGGGTGGCCGACCTTTATGGACGGGAGCCGTTTTGCCATCGGGTGATTCCTTACACGCCGAAAAGTTTGGCTGAAAAATGGGACGCTGCCCGCGCACTGCACGCTGAGAATTTCGATTGTGCGATTCTCTTGCAAAATGCTTTCGAAGCGGCGGCGGTCGCGTTTATCGCGCGCATCCCTGAGCGCATCGGCTATGCGCGGGATGGACGCAGTCTACTGTTGACCCGCGCCATTCCGGTTCCCAAACGCGGGGAAATTCCTCGGCATGAGCGGTTTTACTATCTTGAACTGCTGCATCGGGCCGGCATTCTCGGCACTCTGCCCGACAATGAAATGATTCGCCTGGACGGCGCAGCGGCTGCGCGCGTCGCCGGTCTCGATCGGTTTCGAAGTTTCGGCCTGGGCGAAACGATTGTCGGCGTCAGCCCTGGAGCGGCTTATGGAACGGCGAAACAGTGGCTCCCTGAACGCTTCGCCTCCGCTGCCAGCCGCGTGGCAAATGACGTGGGCGCGAAGATCGCCATCTTCGGATCGGCATCGGAACGCGAGTTGTGTGACCTCGTCGCGCAGGCCTGCACGGCTCCGGCGCGAAATTTCGCGGGCGAAACATCGCTTGCCGAATTTATAGATATGGCCGCGGCTTGCCGCGTCTATCTCACCAACGATTCGGGAGCCATGCATATCGCCTCCGCGCTCGGCGTACCTACGGTGACGGTGTTTGGAGCGACCGACGATATCGGCACAGGACCTACCGGTCCTCTGGCGCGCATCGTGCGCGAACCGGTGGAATGCAGCCCGTGCCTGAAGCGCGAATGCCCGATCGACCATCGCTGCATGACTCGCGTCGAACCGGATCGAGTAGCGCGAGCCGCCCTGGACCTGTTGAAATAGAGGATTGAGAGAAACGTCAGCACTCCGCTCCCTATGGTCACGGCTCGGCTGAGTCAGGATACCTTAACTAGTGGACACACGGGAAAAGATTATCGATGGCACCGAGGCTGCCCGCGTTGCAGCTTCCGGCGCGACCGTGGTTAGCGGATATTTCGATCCTCTTCTCGCTGCACATGCCGCGCGATTGGCGGAATCAAAACCAGAAGGCGCGAAGCTTCTGGTGTTAATCGCCACTCCGGACAACGCGATTCTTCCCGCTGCGGCGCGCGCGGAACTGGTGGCTGGGTTGCGCTGCGTGGATTACGTTTCGGAGCTGTCTGATGGCCTCCAGCCGCAGATCCATTTGGAACAGGAAGACACGGAGCGCTTCGCGGCGCTCCTTGATCACGTTCGCGCCAGACAAAAATGCGCATCTTAGTGGTCCGCCTCAGTGCGATGGGCGATGTGATTCACGCGCTGCCCGCGGTGGCGAGCCTCAAACATAGTTTTCCGCACAGCCATGTTACCTGGGTGATTCGCGAAGGCTGGATGCCTTTGCTCGAAAATAATCCTTTCGTCGACGAGGTGATTCCGTTCGAGCGGACCCTGAGCGGCATTATCCGAACGCGTCGTAAACTGCGCGAGAACCGTTTCGATCTAGCTATTGATTTTCAAGGCCTGGTGCAGTCCGCGCTGGTGGCCGCGGCAGCGAGACCCGACCGGATCGCCGGATTTCATCGATCCCAGGTGCGCGAAAAAGCGGCGGCGTTGTTCTATTCCACCTGTGTCGAAGCGCGCATGAAACACGTGGTCGATCGAAATCTGGAACTGGTCGCGGCGGCGGGCGCATCGAGTCTGCTGCACACGTTTTCACTGCCCGAAGGATCGGCCGAAGGCGAGTTGCCGGAAGGGAAATTCGTCCTGACGAGCCCTCTGGCCGGCTGGGGATCGAAGCAGTGGCCAGCGGAGTTTTATCAGGAACTGGCGGGGCGCCTGGATGTTCCCCTCGTGGTGAACGGACCTCCGGAAGCGGCGGAAGTTCTTTCCAGAATTCGCGGCGCGCACGTGCATCTTTCGGGAATTGCCGGATTGATTCACGCGACGCGGAGAGCGCAGGCAGTGATCGGAGTCGATAGCGGCCCGCTGCATCTGGCGGCCGCGCTCTCGAAACCCGGCGTGGCGATTTTCGGCCCCACCGACCCTTTGCGCAACGGCCCTTACGGCGGATCCATCCGCGTGCTGCGCCGCGCCGATGTCGCGACCACTTACAAACGCGCCGCCGAAACTCACGAGAGCATGCGGGCCATTTCTCCCCAGGACGTTCTTGAGGCGCTGCCGGCGTGAATTTTCCGAAGGCTTACGCTGATCGCGTGGCGAAATTGCGCGTCCCCGGAGGATTTGTACTGGTTGCCGCGTTCTTATGGTTGTCGGCGCCGGCCGCGAAATCGCTCGAGATCGGGCTTCCGGTGTCGATTCTCGGACTGGTTCTGCGCGCCTGGGCGGCGGGGCATTTGGAAAAAAATACGACGCTGGCGGATGGAGGGCCGTACGCTTACGTGCGCAATCCTTTATATATAGGAACGCTGCTCACCGCGGCGGGGCTGGTGATCGCGGCGCAGCGATGGGAGTTGGGGGTGCTGTTCGCGGTGGTATTTCTGTTGATTTACTTGCCGGTGGTCGAACTCGAGGAACAGCATCTGCGGAAGCTGTTTCCCGAGTACGACGCTTATGCCCGGCGCGTCCCAAAACTGCTTCCGCGGTTAGGCGGAAGCAGTACGAGACGATTTCGGTGGTCTATTTACAAAAAAAACCAGGAGTTTCAAGCGCTCCTTGGATTTCTCTGCGGCGCCGCCGTTCTTATTTGGAAAGCCTTTCGATAGCGCATCAGCCCGAACAACACCAAACCGGCTCCTAACAACGAGGTGGTTCCCGGCTCCGGGGTGGCGAGCGTAGCGGCTGTATAGGTGTACTGAAGAAAAAAACTTCCGTCGATTTCGGTGCTGTTAAAGAATAAATTGCTGTTGGTGTCGGTCAAGGCCGGCATCGAGGTGACACCTGAAATCGAGGTGTAATTTCCGACCTCAAACGGGACGTTGCCGCTGCCGATGTAGGCATTCAAATTGGGGGTGGGGGCGAGCGGTTCGCCGCTATCGACATTCAGACCGGAGTTGAACGATTGCGTGACGCTGCAACCAGTTAATTCGTCGTTTCCTGTGCCGTTACAACCGAAATGCAATTGCTCGACCTCCAGATAGGTATCGAATTCGGGGACGCCGGGAAGGTCATTCAAGAATGCGCCTTCGGAGAAATTTCCAAAGATCGACGTCTGCCCTTGGCCTTCGATTTGTGCCTGCAAATCCATGATGACGGTGGCATTCATAAAAACGGTCACGCCCGTCAAGGTCCCTAAGGTGGGATCGAATTGGGTAACCGACGAGTCAAAAATATTCGTCGGCGCGGGTCCTCCGCCCGTATCCAGGATGAAATTCACCGTGGAAGAGTTAATCGTCCCCGCCGAAAGCGCACCTGCACATAGCAGGGAGCCTAAAACAAAACGCATCATTTTATTTCTTTCCTCCGAAAGACAGCGAGGTACCTCGCCACTTGGTAAGGCGCAGAAACGGTGCGTTTTTTCGCGGGAAGAAAAGTTATTTTCGGCGATACCGGAGCAACGCCAGCAATCCGAAGCCAGTTCCGAGCAAGGCGAGCGATCCCGGCTCCGGCGTCGAGGCCACTGGCGCGGTATAGGTGTATTGAAGAAAGATATTGCCGGTGAGACCGGTGCTATCGAAAAAGAGGTTGGGGCCGATCACGCCGGCGGTAGCGGCGATCTCCCCTATGGTTTCGACCTGAAAAGGGACGGTCGATAATCCGGTGTAACCGTTGATGTTCGAAATCGCGGTGTCAATTACGATCGGGCCTTGAGACTTAGTGGCGGTTTGATCGCAGAGGTTCAGTTCCGTGCTGGGGGTGCAGCCGACGGTGCCCTGGAGAGAGCCGAGAGAAAACTGCGGGACTCCGGTAGTTTCGAAAACCACAAAATCTCCGAAGTTGCCTGAGACCGGCACGGCGGAGTTTGAAATCACCTGCGCCTCGATCTCCATGTTCTGCGAATAGGTGACAACGTACGCGACTCCGGTCAACGTTCCCAGGGCGGGATTGAATTGCTGGAATTGGGAGATAAGCGTGTCGGACGGCTGAGCGGTGGTGGTGTTGGTCGGCAAACCGGTGGCGGCCAAGTTGAAAGCGACCGTATTCGAATCGATGGTGCCTGCTGAAGCCAGCGCCGCGCCCGCGATGAAACCCAAAATTAATTTCCGCATCTGAAAAAATCTTCCTCCACTGAACAATGCGGAAAGGAAGAGTTTTTCTAGCGCGCCTTATTTAACCTTAAAATCGTTGTAATGCAGGATGGCGTTGAACAGCATGTTGAACTCGCCGAAATTCTGCCAGCGATAGATCGGGTTGGTGGCGAACATCAGCACCTGCCCCTGCCCGACAGGGACATCGACGATCGCCGGACGGCCGCGAATTTCCGCCGCGCCTTTCATCAGGCCGCTGAGCACGCCCGCGTCGCCGCCAGGGAAACGCATCAGCACTTGCGATTCGCGATCGGCCAAAGGAACCGTTAAAAGAGGACCGTTGGCCCATCGCACCGGCTGCTCCTTCTCGGTGTATCCGTAAAAAACCGGATGGGCCGGGCGCGTGATTTCCGCCTGCACAATCGGGCCGGGAGCATAGAATGCCGCAGAGGTGCGCGCGGCTTCGATTTTTCGCGTGATGCCGAAATCGGCGGGGAACGAACTGGCCGTGCCGAGCGTGATCATGAGTCCGCCCTGCTCGACGAACTTCTGCAATTCGACGACGCCGGCGAGTCCCATGCCTCCGCTGATGTCGTCCGATTCGCCATACATGCCGAGCGTTTTGAAATCGTCGGATTTCTTGTAAGGCATCGGCGTGGCCTTGGGCTCGATGTCGTAAACCAGCCCCTTCGATCCGCGGCCCTGGTTGGGGATCACGATCACGTCGTAGGCGGCGCGGAGGTTGCCCTGCTTGACGCGCTCCTTATATATAAGGTCGAACGGCACTTCAAATTTATCGAATGCGTAGCGCACCCAGCCGACCTCTTGAGTGCTTCCCCATGTCGAATAAACGGCGAGACGCGGGAGGTCGACATCGTGCATGGGAACGGTGGGAGCGGCGGTCAATGCGACTGCTTTCAAACCGAGCGGCTCAACCGCGGCCTTCAATTTTTCATACGAATTAGCCGGGAAAATCAGCGATCCGGCGGGGATTTCCTGATCACCGGACTTGAAAGACTGCTCCACGGCACGCACCGCGGTGTCCTTTAAGCGGTAGCGCAAAGTGACCAGATTATTCGATCCATTTTCGATGACGGCGTAGCCGCCGGGCGCGGAGCCGGCTGCCGGGATGGTGCCGTGCATTTCGAATTTGTCGACGGTATCGGTAGGAATATCGAGCACTGCTTTATCTTCGACCTCGACGACTTTGGAATGCGTCATCAAACCCATGGTCCAGCCAGTATCGTCGTAAGTGGTCAAGGCGGGGTCGGGGAAATTTTGTTTTTCGAGCAGAATTTTCGCCAGGCGGCCGTAGGGTTGGTCGCGTTTGATAATGAACGTTCCAGCGGGATAGGTTCCTTCGGTCAGCTTCACTTCGGCTTTGGCGCGGCCGACTTCGATGCCCTGGAAGCGCAGCGTATTCACGATGAAGGCGACGCGGGTTTGATCCTGGCCGACGGGAATCACGTAGCCATGGATTGCGTCCTTCCGGCCGGCATCGATGGAATTGCGGCTCTTTTTATAGAAATTTTCGAGAATGATCTGCGGAAACGCGGCGGTCAACTGGAGCGCGGAGAGCACGCCTGTCTCACTATAGTTCGTGTTGTTGCGCGCCGACCAATCGACTTCGGCGTAAGGAGGCACGGGGCGATACCATTCGCGCGCGGTCATTCCGGCGCCGCCGCGTCCACCACCACCTTCGGGAGAGGTGATTTTCCGATGCATGGTGTTGGCGCCGCCATTGCCGAAAATTTCATACATGCGCAGCATGCCGTTATGATTCGAAGACATGAAGCCGAGGTAGCCGGGCGACCACATATCGACAAACGCGTGAGTCCAGACGCCGGGCATGCCAAACTTAATCATCTGCTCCATTTCGAAGTCGGAAAACCAGGGAAGCTCGCCGTAAAGAATGGGGTCGAGCGTGGGGTTCTGCGGATCCTGGCCGCTGAATGTATACATAAAAGGCTCCGATTCGTGCAGCTCATGCATGATCGGAGGGTGCCATTGCAGGTACCAGGTGAGCAGGCGTTGAGAGCTCATCTGCGAGTAATTGATATCGCGATTGTTGTCGTGATAAATATACTTTCCCCAGTAAGGAGGGTTGCCCATGCTATCGGTCTCACTGGTTTCGTTGATTTTGTACTTGTAATACCAATCGACGTAGCGGTCGCGGCCGTCAGGCTCGGCCACAGGGGTCACGGAAACAATGACGTTGTCGCGGATGGTTTTGATCAGCGGCGTATCTTCGGTAGCGAGACGATAGACCAGCTCCATCAACATTTCAGGCGGACCGGTTTCGGCGCTGTGCAGGCCGCCCATAAAGTGATAAATCGGCTTGGCCTTGGCGATCACGGCGTGCGCATCGGCGTCACTGATCTTACGCGGGTCGGCGAGTTGCGCGAGATATTGGCGGTAGGTGTCGAGATTCTTGATCGAGTCCTCGGAGCCGACGAAGACGACTACGCATTCGCGGCCTTCATCTGTTTTTCCGATGTCGAGCACTTTGACACGCGGCGATTTCGCGGCCAGGGTGCGATAGTAGCGCAGAATATCGGCGTAATAGGTGAGCTTTTTGGGTGCTCCGATGTGGTAGCCGAGGACGTCCTTGGGGCTGGGAACGGCGCCGCCTTTAGGAAGATGGTCGACGAGCGGGCTCATGAATTCGGGCTTGGTGGTCCATTCCTTGACAGTCTTGGCAAACTCGTCGTCCATTACCTGTTGGGCGAAGGCATATTGGAAACAGCCGAGCGAGCAGACGGCGAGGGAGAGCAAGAAGCGCATGGTGGATATGATCCCACATTGGTTGGATTTGTGGTATTAGGTGGGGGTGAGTAATGAGCCGGCAACGAAGCAGGATCTTGCCGTTAGGCAGCTTGACGAAAACGTCTCGCGGGCGCTTGCGAAGATGGTCGACAAAGTAACTAAGGCGATTCACGATTCCCATGCCGAGATACTGAAAGCATTTTCCGATATGGCACACTCTGTCGAAACGCGGCTTAGCCGACTAGACGAATTGGCGCCACGGATGGGCAAGTTAGAAAAACGGATTTCCCAACTCGAACGCAGGAAGTTGCCTTCAGCTCGTTGATGGTGCTGGTGCAAATACTAGGCGGGTTGCACGACGCGACGTTAGAGCTATTGATATTCAACTGGAGAGAGGGTACGCTCCAAATCGCATTGAAAACTGGGACTGGTCAGCTCGATAAAACCACGCTCTTCGCACGCGGCGTAACCGAGCTTCGGTGCCCCAGACTTCTACCCTGGGGACCAAGCAGTTCGATAAATACTACGAACCTCGAACAACTGGGCGATGCCTCCTATTTATTAACCATCGAGATGCAGAGCGGTGACTCGATAGAGGTCTGCTGTGGGGATGTCTCACTCGACTCGGTTCCCGCGAAGTGGGTCAGTGACAGTGGGTTTGGCGACTCTTGCTGAACTCTTAACGCGTTTCGAAAATCTTGCGACCGACGGAAGCCGCTGCGATGCGGGTATAGAGAACATCGGAATCCAAGTCGGCGCCGTTTGGCCAATACACAACACCCAGTTCCGGATGGACGCGCACTTTGCGGAATTCCGACGGATCGCGCAAAGATGCGAAAACTCCTTCGAAGGGCACGAGTTCGTCGAGTGCGACGAAACCTTCCACTCCGTCGTCAAAACGAATCTGTAGACGGGATGGATCTGAAGGGATCACGGAAACGACATCTTTAAGCATGGCTAGTCCAAAGGCTCTACTCGGATAGGGGCGTTTGCGCGCGCGCCCTGTTCCAATTGTCTAACAATTCCAGCCGGTGGAGCGCCGCCCACTCAATGACGAGTCCGAGAACTGTTGGTGAAAGTTCTCCATCGAGCAAGGCGAGATCCTCAATTCCGATCGTCGCGCGGTCGCCGCCGTGGCGCACATGAAAGTGCGGCGGAGGATGATCGTTGTAGAACATCGCGATGATGATGCCGAAAAAGCGGCTGATCTCCGGCACGTTATCTACGCTTCGTCTTAATCACGATCGGCGTGCCTTCGAATCCGAATTTTTCGCGCAGGCGGTTGATTAGGAAACGCTCCGCTGAAAAATGCATATCGCCGGCTTTATCCGTGAACACGATGAATGTCGGCGGACGCACGCTGCCTTGGGTGATGTAGTAGATCTTCATCCGGTATTCCCATTCCAGGTGCTCGACGAAGCGATTTAGCGCGCCGGTGCTGATGTGGGCGTTGGCGGAATCGTAGGCTTTCTTGATCAATGGGAACAGGCCGCGCGTGCCTTGTTTCTTTTGCGCCGATATGAGCGTCACCTCAGCGTAATCGAGAAACTTCAGGCGGTCGTGCAGGTCTTCTAGAAATTTGCGGCGGTCTCTTTCTTTCGTGACGTCCCACTTATTGACCGCGATGACAATTGCCCGGCCTTCTTCATGGGCGTAGCCGGCGATGGTCGCATCCAGCGCGAGCACTCCTTCGCTGGCGTCGATCACGAACAAAGCTACGTTACACATGCGCAGGTGGCGGCGCGCCATGACGACGCTTAGCTTCTCCGCCATGAGCTTCGTCTTACCCTTGCGGCGGATGCCGGCGGTATCGATGAAGACGTATTCGGTGCCGTTATCGACGATGGTTTCATCGACTGCATCGCGGGTGGTTCCTGCGATGGGAGAAACGATGGCGCGCTCCGATCCGGTGAGCGCGTTTAACAGGGTCGACTTGCCGACGTTGGGGCGGCCGATGATCGCTACCTTGATTTTCGGCGCCTCCTTGGCGTGCTCGGCGGCGGTCGATTCCTTTACGGGATGTTCCAGTTTTGTGGCGCGCGCCACGTCCGTGGGAAACGATGCGGTGATATGTTCCAGCAGATCGTCGAGGCCCAGGTGATGCTCGGCGGAGACGGGGAAGAGATGCTCGAAGCCTAAGGTATGAAATTCGTGCGTGAGCACCTCACGCTTCTGGCTATCGATCTTATTGACGACCAGCGACACGGGCTTGCCGAGCTTGCGCAGCATCTTCGCGAGGTCGCGATCGGGGCCGGTAATTTCGGAGCGGCCATCGATTAGAAAGATCACTTGGGCGGCATCTTCTAATGCCACGCGCGCCTGTTTCAGGATCTCGCGCGGGATCATTTCGTTGTCGTCGGTGATAATGCCGCCGGTGTCGATGAGCTCAAAAGGGCGTCCGCGATAGTTGCCTGCGCCGGCGATCCGGTCCCGCGTGATGCCCGGCTCGTCCCCGACAATCGAGCGCCTTTGCCGCAAAATTGCGTTGAAAAGCGTCGATTTTCCCACATTCGGCCGTCCCACGATGACCACTGAGGGCAGCGAGGAGTGGGGAGCAAATTCGTCGGCTTCTAACTGGGGAGGCGAAGGCATGAGATAATCGAGAGGTGCGCCGCGCTTGCGCGCTACTGCACGACTCCGCGCCGCGCGCACAAATTAAAGATAACACCCGAATGCAATCTCACGAGAAGAATACAACTATACGCAACGTTGCCATCATTGCGCATGTCGACCACGGCAAGACCACGCTGGTCGACGCGATGCTCCGTCAGAGCGGGATTTTCCGCAAGAATGAGGCGGTCATCGAGCGAGCGATGGACTCGAACGACCTGGAGCGCGAGCGCGGCATCACGATTCTGGCGAAGGCCACCGGCGTTCGCTATCACGACATCAAGATCAACATTGTCGACACCCCAGGTCACAGCGATTTCGGCGGTGAAGTGGAGCGCGCGCTCAAGATTGTCGACGGCGTGATTTTGCTGGTCGATGCGAGCGAAGGTCCGCTGCCGCAGACACGTTACGTTTTGATGAAGGCGCTCGAAGCGCATCTGCCGCAGATCGTCGTCATTAATAAGATAGACCGCCCCGACGCGCGCATTCAGGAAGTGCTGAATGAAGTCTACGACCTGTTTATCGATTTGGACGCGACCGAAGATCAGCTCAGTTTCCCGGTGATTTACACCAACGGCAAGGAAGGAATCGCGCGCACCGATTTCAGCAAGCCCGACGTGGAAGGCGAGCCGGAGACGCTCCAGCCGCTGTTTGAGATGATTCTCAAAAATATTCCGCCGCCGGGCGGCTATCCGGATAATGTTCTGCAACTTCTCGTCGCGAACCTTGATTACAGCGATTATCTGGGCCGTTTAGCGATTGGCCGCGTGTTCAACGGGACGCTTAATCTGGGCGATGAAGTGGCGATTGCCAAGCTCGACGGTTCTTTCCACAAGACGCGTATCACCAAACTTTATTCGTTCGAAGGACTGAAGCGTGTCGATGAAACGATCGGCCGCACCGGGGATATTCTGGCGATTGCCGGCGTCGAAGGGATTACCATCGGCGAGACGGTGACCAGCGCGGAGACACCGGATCCGCTGCCGCATATCCAGATCGACGAGCCCACCATCGCCATGACGATCGCGATCAACACTTCGCCGTTTTCCGGCCGCGAAGGAACGTTTGTCACGTCGCGCAATATTCGCGATCGGCTGGACAAGGAACTGCTGACCAACGTTTCGATCAAGGTGGAACAGGCCGGCGGACCCGATGCATTTAAAGTGATGGGCCGCGGCGAACTACAGTTGGCGATTCTGATCGAGATGATGCGGCGCGAAGGCTATGAGCTTTCCGTCGGCAAGCCGGAAATTCTGACCAAGAAAATCGACGGCGTGCTGAGTGAGCCGGTGGAATTGCTGGTGATCGATTGTCCTGAAGGTTTTGTCGGCGTGGTGATTGAGAAACTCGGAGCGCGCAAAGGCAAGATGGAGAAGATGGTGAATCACGGATCGGGCCGCGTGCGTCTGGAATTTAAAATTCCTTCGCGCGGGCTAATCGGGCTGCGCAGCGAAATGCTGACCGATACCAAAGGCACGGCGATCATGAACTCGCTGTTCCATGGTTATATCGAATGGCAGGGCGACATTCCGACTCGGCCCACGGGTTCGCTGATTGCGGACCGCGCCGGAAGAACCACCGGCTACGCGCTGTTCAATCTTCAGGAGCGCGGCGATATGTTCGTCTCGCCCGCCACCGAAGTTTATGAAGGGATGATTGTCGGCGAAAATGCGCGGGATTCGGACCTGGATGTCAATATTGTCAAGGAAAAGAAGCTCACCAACATGCGCGCGTCGAGTGCCGATGAGGCGATCCGGCTGGTGCCTCCGCGCCTGCTGAACCTGGAACAGGCCATTGAATTCATTAGGGAAGATGAGTTAGTGGAAGTGACTCCGAAGTCCATCCGATTGAGGAAAAAGGTCTTAAAGCAGAATCAGCGCTAAAAGTGAATTATTTTCGATAAACGCTTTAATTTCAATAGGATAAGTATCATTTTCTGATGCGATTGTCTTTTCAAGTGTTGGTTCGCCATGCGATACTAACCGTTAAGACACATGACTCAGGTCGGCGAGGCTATCGCCCGTTATCACAAGTTAATTGAGAGCGGCCCTTATATCGATCTCGGATGGGCGCAGTCTCTCCAGGACCAGTTAAAGGCCGCCAAGCTGGGGGGACGAGCGATCTCACCGGTATTGCGCCCTCATTTTTTGAGCGGCCGCGATTACGCCGCTTTGGCGAAAAGCGCCGCGACCGTTTCCTCGGCAATCGCGCGGGTGGAACAATTGGCCCTCTCGACGCCGGCTCTGCTGGCCCGCATCCAACTCCTTCCGGCCGAACGAATGCTGGCCCAGGTGGACCCCGGATATTCCTGTGCGGGCGTCACCGGACAGCTCGATTCGGTGTTCAATAACGGTTCTCTCAAATTTACCAATCATCGCGCTGAAGCGCCGGCCGGAGTGCTGTACGGCGATACGCTCAGCGATTTATATTATGAAGCTCCGCCGGTAAAGGAGTTTCGCAAGAAATACAAATTGAAAAAGCTGGGCGGCACGAAATTTCTGCTGAGCGCGCTGGTCAAATCGTACAAGGATTTCGGCGGGAAACAGAAAAAGCCTCGCATCGCGATTGCTGAGCTGAAACAGCCATTTTCAGGCAGCGCGAGCGATCATGCGCAACTGGCGGATTTTTTCACCAAAGAGGGTTATCCCACGGAGGTCGTTTCGCCCGACCAGCTCGAATATCGCAACGGCGTGCTGCGCCGCGGCGAATTCGCCATCGATATTTTGTACCGCCGCATCCGGCTTCAGGAATTTCTGGTCCGGTTCGATCTTTCGCATCCCATGGTGCGCGCCTACAAGGAACATGCGGTATGCATGGTGAACAGCTTCCGGACGGAGGTGGGCGCCAAGCGCGCGATCTTCGATCTGTTGACCGACGACGCTATCACCGCGAAATTTCCCGCCGCGGAGCGCAAGGCGATCGAGGATCATATTCCCTGGACGCGCATTGTCCAGGCCGCGAAAACCACGCACAAAGGCCACACCGTGGATCTGCCCGACTTCGTCATGAAGCATCGGACGAAGCTGATTTTGAAGCCTAACGACGATTCGCCCGATCAGCATTCTTTCCGCGGCTCGGAAACCGATAGCATCGGATGGGAAAAGGCGCTTCGCCAGGCGATGCGGACGCCTTATGTGGTGCAGGAAGTCGCCGATCCGGCGAAAGTCGTGTTCCCACTGATACAGTATGGCAGCCTCATGATGAAGGAGATGCAGGTTGACGTTCACCCGCATTCTTTTTATGGAAAAGTGCACGGCTGTTCCAGTTGGTTAAGCATCAGCGGCTCACAGAGTTTCTCGACGCTCACCGGTCTGGCTCCGACCTTCGTTCTCGAAGGAAAGTAATAAAAAATTCCTACGCGCTGTAACCATTCGCCGCCCCGCCGGTATCCGTTGTTGTAGATTACTTAGGGGTAGCTTAAAAATGAGCAAACCGTCCGATCTGATCCAGGGCACGCTGGATCTGCTGATCCTGAACACTATTTCTCTCGAACCGCAGCACGGTTGGGCCATCGCGAAACGAATCCAGCAGGTATCAAACGAAGTCCTGCAAGTCAGCCAGGGCGCGTTGTATCCCGCCCTCCATCGCCTGGAACAACAAGGCTGGATTTCCTCCGATTGGCGCGTCACTGAAGGTGGTCGGGACGCCAAATTTTATACCCTCACCCGCGCCGGACGTGCGCAATTGCGAAAAGAGCTGGCCCAATGGGAGCGCCTGTCGAGCGCCGTCGGACTCGTCATCCGCATGGGAGCGTCGGCATGATCCGCCTCTTCGATATTCTCGTCCTGCGCCTCCGTTCTCTGTTCGGCCGGACGCGCGTCGAAAGCGAACTGGACCGCGAACTTTCTTTCCATCTCGACCATCTGACTCAGGAAAATCGAGCCCACGGCATGTCCGCCGATGACGCCCGCGCCGCCGCCAAACGCAGCCTGGGAGGGTACACCCAAATTCAGGAGGAATGCCGCGATATGCGCCGCACCAATTATATTGAAACCATTTGGAACGACCTTCGCTATGCCGTCCGCACCCTCGCCCGAACACCCGGATTCACCATTGTGATCGTGCTCACCCTCGCGCTCAGCATCGGCGCGAACAGCGCGATTTTCAGCGTGATTCAAGGTGTGCTGCTGCGGCCTCTGCCCTATCCGCATCCCGACCGCTTGGTGCGTATTTATTTCAACAGCGACACGCAGCCCAAATTTCCTTTGAATCCATATGACTTTCGCGATTTCCGCCAGCGCAATCGCACCTTCGAAAGCATGGCCGGGATGACCCGTCATGACGTGCAGCTTGCCGGCATCGGCTCCGAGCCGGTGATGCTGCGTGGATTCGCCGTCAGCGGGGGATATTTCGGCACGCTCGGCATCAGCCCCGCGCGCGGCCGCGATTTCTCCTTCGACGACGAGCAGCCCGGCCGCAGCCGCGTCGCCATTCTGAGCGATCATCTGTGGCGCGCGCGCTTCGCATCCGACCCTGGCATCCTTGGCCGCACCATCAAGCTCAATACCGAGTCGTATACCGTCATCGGAATCATGCCGCCAGGCGCCCAGCATCCCGGCAACAACTTCCAGGCGGTCGCCGACGGCGAGACGGTCGACGTCTGGACCCAGTTCATCTTCGATGAAGATCCCAAATATCGCGGCTCGCACTACATGGACATCATCGGACGGCTGAAGTCCGGGATTGGATCCGAGCAAGGTCACGCCGATCTCAGCGCCGTTCTCGAACAGCTCAAGAAGGAGAAAACCGGCGATGGCTGGCGCGTCTACTTAATTCCTCTTTATCAGGAAACCGTGGGACGATCGCAGCGCATGCTGCTCGTGCTCCTCGGCGCTGTCGGATTGCTGCTGTTGATCGCCTGCGTGAATGCCGCGAATCTTCTGCTCGCCCGCTCCAGCGCCCGCGTCCGTGAAATCGCCGTGCGCTCCGCCCTGGGTGCCGCGCGTGGACGCATCGTGCGCCAACTGCTGACGGAAAGTATGGTGATCGCCCTCGCCGGAGCCGCGCTCGGAACCATGCTCGCCGTTGGTGGAGTGCGTGTGCTGCTGACGTTTCTTCCCGCGGATTTCCCCCGTGCCTCGGCCATTCGCCTTGATTCCACGGTATTCGCGTTCACGCTGATCGTCGCCGTTCTCACCGGACTTCTATTCGGACTTGTCCCCGCGCTCACCGCCTCCCGCACCGATTTGCAGCAGAGCCTGCGCGAAGGCGCTCGCGGCTCGACCGGCGGCGCCAGCCAACTGCGTCTCCGGAATTTCCTCGTCGTAGGAGAGACAGGCTTGGCATGCGTGCTCCTCATCGCCGCCGGATTGATGCTCCACAGCTTTGTCAATCTGCTGCGCGCCGATCCGGGCTTCAAGCCGCAACAGGTGCTCACCGCGTCCCTCTCTCTGCCCTATCCGCGCTATCACGAAAACTCGCGGGTCGCATTTTACAAGCAACTGATCGCCAATCTCCAATTGCTGCCGGGCGTAGAATCGGTCGGCGCCGGCAGCGACCTTCCCTGGACCGGCTACGACGGCAACATGGATGGTTGGCGAGTCGAAGGCCGTTCCGACGCCTACAACGACAAGACCACGGCACGCTATCACATCGCCTCGCCCGATTATTTCCGGGCCCTCGGAATCCCGCTCCTCAACGGTCGTTTCTTCGACGGCCACGAACCGGAGAAAGGTCCTTACGTCGTCATCATCAATGAGTCGATGGCGAACCGTTACTGGCCGGGCGAGAGCGCGGTCGGGAAACGCATTTCATTTGACGACCATCCGAAGGAAAAGGACTGGATCCAAATCATCGGCATAGTGCGCGATGTGAAGGACCAGCCCGATAGCACCTCCATCCGCCCCGCTTTCTGGATGCCGCATTCCCAACAAACCGACGGAAATTTGTTCATCGCGGTGCGTTCGTCTTCGGACCCGGTGCTGCTGGCGAATCAGTTCCGCCAGGCCGTCCGCCAGCAAGATCCGGAGCTGGCCGTAGCTGACCTGCGCCTGATGAACCAGATCGCCGGTAGCGCTCTCTCCACGCAGCGTTTCTCTCTTTTTCTGATCGGCCTGTTCGCCTTGCTGGCCCTGGTGCTGGCCACCTTCGGAATGTACGGCGTGATCTCCTATTCGGTAAACCAGCGCATGCACGAGTTCGGCCTGCGCATGGCCTTAGGCGCGCGCCCTTGGGACTTGCTGCGCCTGATCCTGAGCCAAGGCCTGACGCTATCGATCATCGGCGCAGCCACCGGCCTGCTCTGCGCCGCTGGATTAACCAAGCTGCTGGGAACCCTGCTCTACGGAGTCAGCGCCACAGACCCCCTGACCTTCGCCGCCGTCGGATTACTGGCATTGGCAACAACGACGCTAGCCAGCTACCTCCCCGCCCGCCGCGCCGCGGACGCCGACCCCATGCAATCGTTGCGCGCGGAGTGAAGTTGCTAACCTTAGATCATGCAGATCATCGTGACTCTTCCCGACGACCTCGCTCAGCATCCCTGCACGGGAAGCCCTGGAAGCCTTCGCCATTGAGGGCTATCGATCCGGCGCGCTCTCTGCCTATCAGACCCGCCAACTCTTGGGATTCGAGACTCGCTATGAGTTCGATGGCTTTCTCAAGGACCGCCAGATCTGGGACCATGCCTACAGCGTCGAGGATCTGGAGAAGGACGCGGCCGGTTTTGAACAGCACGCATGATCGTTGTCGCCGACGCCTCGCCCTTGAACTATCTTCTGCTGATTGATGAGATTGATCTCTTGCCCGCTCTTTTCGGCAGGTCCTGATTCCGCAAGCTGTATTTCAAGAATTACAGCACTCGCGAACGCTGCGAAAAGGTATCACAGTGGATCGCCGAAATTCCTTCCTGGCTGGATGTGCGCTCTGTGACCTCAATCACGAATGCAGCACTCGTGGGGCTGGATATCGGAGAGCGGGAGGCGATCCAGTTAGCACTTGAGCTGGGGATCACCACGCTCCTTCTCGATGAAACGGAAGGACGAAAACAGGCAGAGAAGCTCCATCTGGAAGTACGCGGAACTCTTGGTATGTTGGAGCGCGCAGCAAAATTGGGTGTTTTCCCGTATCACAACTTCAGGAGCGTATCGGAACAGGCGGCTATTCGGGAAGAGACCTGGGCGGAGCCCAATGCCCTTCGCAGATGACTTGTTGAAAGATGCCTATCATCTTGCGGCGCGAGGCGGGAAGAAACCAAAGCAATCCAGCCTGCGACGCGCCGTTTCAACCGCATACTACGCGCTGTTTCATTTGCTCATCGCTGATTTCGTTGTCAATTGGAAGACCACAGGCCAGCGTGCGCGCCTGGGGCGCATGTTTGAGCACCGAAAAATGAGCCAGGCAGTTTTTAAGTTCAAAGGCGGGAATCAGAAGGCGATTGAGGACGAGCTAAAAACCGTACTGGATGAGCTGGCGCAGGATCATCTCATGACGATGTTCGGTGCTCGCCGCATGTGACAGGACGGCGCGGCTGCCTACTTCTCCACCACCACCTTAGCCCTCAAATTCGCCACCCCCGCCGTGTACCTTTCATCGGTCACCGTGAACGCCACCGCATCCTCCAGCCAGTCGTGAGCCGTTCCATCCGGATCGTGCGACGCGATCGTTACCGTATAAGGATGCGGACACAAGTCGCATAAAAACGAAACCGTCAGCGTCACTGTATCGCCCGCCGCGCGCGGACCGATCTTCTCGCCTTCCAGTTCCGTGTTGGTCCCGTACACTTCAAACCCGATTTGCGTGCGGATCAGAACACCCAGCACCGGGTCCTGCACCGGCTCGTGAAATCGCACGCTGGCTTTGATGCTCACCATCTCGCCGCTTTTCCAGACGATGGTCGGCTTGCCGTCGGTGCCCAGCGTTTCGAGCGAGATCACTTCCGCCCTTCCGTCTCCTCTTCGATGCGACGGCGCCAGGCGCGGCGGGATCGTCTCGCCCCAGGCGCGAATCTTGGCCGATACCGCGCGCCGGTACTTGCGCAGCGTCTCGCGTGGATCGCCCTTCGCGGCCAGAGTTCCCGCTTCGAGCCACCACACTTCGTCGCACAACGTTTCGAGCAGGCGTTCTTCGTGCGACGCCAATAACACAGTCGAGCCTGCGCGCCGCAGCCGGTCAAGCCCGGTCAGCGTCCGCGCCCGCACCACTGCATCCTGCGTCGCCAGTGCCTGATCGAGCGCCACCACCGCTGCCGGCGCCAGATTCAACGTTTCGCCCAACGCCACGAATCGCCTCTCCGGCGGAGCCACGACTTCGCCCTGCTCCGGCTGCAAAATTCCACAGGCGAGCTTCAACAACTCCGTCACGCCGGCATTCTTTTCGCCAATTACCCCGATGATCGCGCCCGAAGGCGCAACCGCCCGGAACTCCTTCAGCGGAGGCGCGGAAACATTCTTGAATTCAAGGGACATTCAGAATCAGCATACGTCACCGGGCGCCGGAAGACCAATTCGTCTCGTTGTCACAACCGGCGAAATTATGCTCAATTAAGGCTCCGTAGAGGGCATAAAACAAGCATTTATGCCTCAATTAGACGGCTTCTTGAGCCACTCTCCCACCCATTCCAGGAACTGCCCGTACCACAACACGCTGTTTTGCGGCTTCGAAATCCAATGTCCTTCATCGGGAAACAGGACAATCTTCGACGGCACCTTCTGTAATTGGAGCGCGGTGAACAATTGCATCCCTTGCCCCACTGGAACCCGGTAATCCAGCTCGCCGTGCATCACTAAGGTGGGCGTTTTGAAGCCGTTGGCGAAAAAACTCGGCGACCATTTGGCATACAGCTCCGGATTGTCCCACGGCATGCCGTTGAACTCCCACTTTGGGAACCATAATTCTTCCGTTTCGCCCGCCATGCTGCGCAGGTCGTAGACCCCGGAATGCGATATAAGTGCTTTAAATCTGGTGGTATGCCCCAGGATCCAGTCGATCATGTAGCCGCCGAAGGAACCGCCCGCCGCAGCCATGCGATCGGCATCCACATAGGGCAGTTTTTCGACATGATCGACCACCGCCATAATATCGTCGTAAACCTTGCCGCCCCAATCGCCATTGATGTCGTCGATAAATTTCTGGCCGTAGCCGGTCGAACCGCGCGGGTTCGGCATCACGACCAGATATCCTGCCGATGCAAATACTTGCGGATTCCAGCGGTAGCTCCAAGTCTCGCCCCACGCGCCTTGCGGACCGCCGTGGATCAGAAACAGGACGGGATACTTTTTCACCGGGGAAAAATCTGGCGGCTTCACGATAAATGTCTGGATGCCGTCGACCCACATTTCTTCGAGCGGCCGGACGGTTGAATTTTGCAGCGCCAAGTCGTTGAAATGGGTGAGCGCAATACCGGTGCCGGAGCCGGCTGTGGCTTTAAAAATCTCGACCGGTTTCGATCCGCTTTGCTGCGTATAAATCATCGTTTCGCCATCGGGAGTGAATTGCACGTCATCCAACGTGATTTTGCCTGGGATGATGATCCGCGCGCCGCCGCCCGTTGCCGAAATCATCTGCAAACCGGTGCTGCCACGATCTTCGGACGTGAAGACAAGCCGTTCCGAATCAGGCAGCCACGTCATGGATTCGACCCAACGATCCAGGCTTTCCGATAGATTCGTAGTCTTGCCGGTGGCGCGATCGAGGACCATCAATCGCCAGCGGTCGCTTTCATATCCGGCGCGCTCCTGGGAACGAAACGCCAGCATTTTTCCATCGGGCGAATAGAGCGGAGCGTTGTCCGCGCCCAGGCCGATGGTAATTTTGCGGATTTCTCCCCCGCCGATGGGAACCGTATAAATATCTGAATTGGTGCTGGTTGCCGCATCGGAATCGGCGTTCATGGTGAAGGCGACTTCCAGGGAATCCGGGGAAATCGTGTAATCGTCGGGACCTCCGAGCGAAAACGGCGGAACATCGTGCGGACCCGGCGTCAGATCCTTGGCGTTCGATCCGTCGGCATCGACCACCAACAAATGTTGCCGACGCTTGGTTTCATAAGCGGTCCAATGGCGGTAAAGCAACGACGTGTAAATGCGGGCCTTTACTTTGTTCTTGGCTTCAGCGTCGATCTTATCTTTATTACAGCGGTCGTCGGCTCCGCATTCGGGATAGACGCTGGATTCGAAGACCAGCTTTTTCCCATCGGGGGAAACCAGAAGGCCGCCGGCTTCCGTAGAGAGATGAGTGATCTGGCGGGCGTGGCCGCCGGCATTGTCCATGACCCAGATTTGTGCGGAGCCGCTGCGATCCGAAATGAAATAGATCAATTCCGAACTGGGGGACCAGCGTGGGCGCTCATTATCGTTGCCATCGCGCGTCAACTGGACGGGCGAGCCGCCGCTGACGGGGACCACATAGATTTGCGTCGGCTTGATGTTCTTGTCAACGTCGACCGTTTGCACCGTGAAGGCCACCTGCTTCCCGTTAGGCGAAAGAGCAGGCTCGCTGACGCGCGACAGGCCGAGCATCATTTGAACGTCGAAGGTCTGCCGCTGCGCGAACAGAGCTCCGGAGGTCAACAAAATCAGTACAAACCGCATGGACTACTATTTTAGCGCGCGGTTCGGTGACAATAGAACGATATGAAGATCACTCTTATCCTCTTGGGCGCGACGTTTCTGGCCGCTCAGGATGCGACGAAGCTCGCCGAGGATCCGGTGGTGAAGGCCGCGCTTGACGCGGCCAAGCGCAACGAAGCGCATTTCATCGATGAGCAGGCGCGCTTCTGCGAGATCGCAGCGCCTCCGTTTAAAGAGGAGACTCGGGGCAAGGAGTTCGAGCGGCTGTTTAAGAACCTGGGGCTCGAAAACGTGCGGATGGACAAAGCCGGCAACGTGATCGGCGTTCGTCCCGGCGCGTCCGCGCATCCGAATCTGGTGTTCGCGGCGCATCTCGATACGGTATTTCCGCCGGAGACCGACGTGAAGGTGACGCGCGAAGGGACGGTGCTGAAAGGCCCCGGAATCGGCGACGATTGCCGCGGGCTGGCAGTGATGCTGGGAGTGATCCAGGCATTGAAGGACGCCAATGTGAAGACTCCGGGCACGATTACGTTTGTCGCGGACACCGGCGAGGAAGGGCTCGGCGATCTGCGCGGCACCAAGAATCTTTTCGCCGACAGCTTGAAGGGACAGATCGACAAATTCATTTCGGTCGACGGCACCGGCTTGAGCATCACCAATATCGGCGTCGGGAGCTACCGTTATCGTGTGACGTTCAAAGGACCCGGAGGGCACAGCTTCGGCTCGTTCGGCATGGCGAACCCGATTCAGGCGATGGGCCGCGCGATTGCGAAAATCGACGCGTTTGAAGTCCCGGCGAATCCGAAAACCACGTTCAACGTGGGTCGGGTGGGAGGCGGAACTTCAGTGAATGCGATTCCGTTTGAGGCGTGGATGGAGGTGGATATGCGGTCCTCCGATAAAGCGTCGCTTGAAGCGGTGCATACGAAATTCAAGAACGCGGTGCAGGAAGCGGTCGCGGAAGAGAATAAGCGCTGGAACGGCCGTGGACCGGTTTCGGCGACGCCGGACCTGGTGGGTCTGCGGCCGGCGGGAAGCACCTCGTCCGATTCGGGAATCGTGATTACGGCGGTTGCGGTGTCGAAGATTTTCGGATTTTCGGGGAAGCTCGGCGAAGGGTCGACCGATTCGAATGTGCCCATGAACGCCGGAATTCCCGCGATCACGATTGGCGGAGGCGGCATCGGGAAAGACGCGCATGCGCTGACCGAATCGTTCGACACCAAGGATTCATATTTAGGGACGCAGAGGGCGCTATTGCTGGCTGTAGCGCTGGCGCGCTGAGAAAGAAGTAGCCAGCAGCCAGTAGCCAGAATGTTTGAGAGGATCTTGATGAGATATTTGCTTGGTCTGATTTTCGTTTCTTATTTGTTTGCGCAAACTCCAGCTCCTATGAAGGACAAGGCTTGGGGAATTATCAGCGACTCGTTGAAGGACAAGAATCCCGATACGCGCGTGCAGGCGGTGCAATCGATGGGATTGATCGGCGTGCATGAACCTTACATCTCGACGCTGAACGGGATGCTGGACGATAAGGACGTGCAGGTGCGGGTCGCGGTGGTGACTAGTCTGGTGGATTTGAAGAATAAAGATACGGTGCCGGCGCTGAAAAAGGCGCTTAACGACGAAGTGCCGGAGGTGAGTTTCGCTGCCGCGAAGGCGCTGTGGACTTTGAAGGACCCGGAAGGGGAAAATGCGCTGCTGTCGGTGTTGAGCGGCGACGTGAAGGCATCCTCCAGCTTCTTCAACAAACAGAAGCGCGATGCGCTGCGGTTGCTGCAAACGCCGCGGCCACTGATGATGGTCGCCATTCGCGCCGGAGCCGGGTTCGCGCCGGTGCCCGGGTTGGGGATGGGAATTTCTTCGCTGCAAGGGATTCTGAACGACCCGACGATCTCCGGCCGCGCGGCGACCGCGCTGCTGCTGGCCGACGACAAAGATCCGCGCGTGCTGGCGGCGCTGATCGATGCGCTCCAGGACAAAGAAGGGTCAGTGCGAGCGGCGGCGTGTCATGCGATCGCTCTGCGCAACGATCCAAAGCTGGAAGCGAATCTGATTCCGCTGCTCGACGATAAGAAGCCGGCGGTTCGATTGCGCGCGGCGGCAGGATGTTTGAGATTGGAATCGCTGCCGGCGCCTCCGGTGAAGAAGCCAGTGGCGAAGAAGACGGCTACGACGGCGGCGAAGAAGTAGCTGTCGAATCCCCTGGCTGACGAGTCTGTGTGAAATGTGGGGCGGGCTATCAGCCGGCAGCCGCACTCAGGGCGGCTTCTGTTTCAACACGGAAAAGCCTGCTGAAAGCAGGCTGCCGGCTAAATAGCCCGCCCCACATTTCAGCTCCGAGGTTTTCACACAGACTCTCACGCCAAGGGGTTATAACCCCGTCCCGTAGGGCGGGGATTGCTACTACACGGCGCCGGGGCGGCTCGCCACCAGCGCTCCCAGGCGATTGGCGAAGGCGCCAATTTCAGCGGCGGGCCAGCCCGCATCGAGGCCGTGCAGAAATGCCGCGGCGAACGCATCGCCCGCTCCCACGGTGTCGACGACCTGGATTGGGACGCCGCTCACCTCCACATATTCGCTGCCTTGCAGGATCGCGCAGCCGCGCTCGCCACGGGTGACGCAAACCGCGTCCCAATGGAAACGCGATGCGTAGCCGCGGCAGAAATCTTCCATCGACGCGTGCGTGGTTCCGGACATCTGCTGCACTTGGGAAAGCTCGTCATCGTTAAGCTTAACGACGCTCGCCAGCTCCAGCAGCTCCATAACCAGCGCTGCATTGTAGGAATTTTTCCTCAAATTAATGTCGTAGAATCGGCGCGCTTGCGGATAGAGGCGGATCAGATCGAGCAGCAGAGCGCGCATGCGCGGCTCCATGAGCTGGAGCGTCCCGTGATAGATCCAATCAGGATCGATCCCGAGCGGCGCGAGCGCGGCGAAATCGTAGGCGGCGGGGCGACGGATCTCATACGACGGCTGGCCCTGCGCGTCCAACCTGACGGAAACCGTGCCCGTTGGCGCTTTTTTCACGATGCGAATGAATTTTGTCGACAGGCCCAATTGCGACGCCATCTCGATGGCGCGCCGGCCACGCTCGTCATCTCCTACGGCGCTGAGGAACGAAACATCGTGACCCAGGCGCGAAAGCTGCACCGAAAAATTAAACGTCGCGCCGCCGAGGAGTTCTTTCCCGTCGATCAGGTCCCACAAAATTTCGCCGAGACTGACTAAATGCATCAGCGGACGAAGGCTTCCTGCAAGCCTCCGTCGACCTGCACGGTTTGTCCGGTGATTTTCGACGAACGATCCGACAACAGGAAGTAGGCCGCCTCCGCCTGATCCTCCGGCGTGATCGCGGCCTTCGTCAGTGTGCGTTGCGCGTAGTAATTCGCCAGTTTGTCGCGCAGCACGTCATCGTGATCGGATTCTTCGAAGGCGATGGAATATTTCACCAGCGAAGCAATCACGCGATCGCGCGGGAACATGGTGGAGCCCGCCACCACCGTCGCCGGCGCCAGCGCATTTACGCGCACCAGGGGCGACAATTCCACCGCCAGGCCGCGCACCAGATGATTCGCCGCGGCCTTCGATGCGTCGTAAGCGAGCGAGCCTTTTTTCGCGACCACCCCGTTCACGCTGGTGGTGATGACCAGGCTTCCGCGCAATCCCTGGCGGGCGAATATGTTCCGAGCCTCATCCGCCACCAGGTATCCGCCCATCACATTCACATCGAAAGTCCGCTTCCATTGATCGTCCGTCACGTGGCCGGCGCGATCCGGCGAAACATACACGCCCGCTGTGACGACGATGTTATCGACGCCGCCGTAAGCGAGCACTGCCTGCTTGAACATTTCGCGAACGCTGGCCCGATCGGTGACATTTACAGCTACGCCGATGGCCGGCCCGCACCCGGAAATGCCGGTGCCCGCGACGCCGATGCCGAGCCCATAGATTTTCGTCAACTCCTTCGCCGTGGCCTCCGCGGCGTTGACATCGAGGTCCGCGCAGACCACGTGGGCGCCTTCCTTCGCGACGCGATGCGCCACCGCGCGCCCAATGCCGTTGCCCGCGCCGACCACCACGACCACGTTGCGCGCCAGTTCTTTTTCCGGAGGCATGCGCTTGAGCTTCGCTTCTTCCAGCAGCCAATATTCAATATCGAAGGCTTCCTGCTGCGGCAGAGCGATATATTCGTCGATCGCTTCGGCGCCGCGCATCACTTCCACCGCGCAGTTGTAGAACTCGGCGGTGACGCGCGATTCGCTCTTATCCTTGCCGAATGCCATCATTCCGATGCCGGGGATCAGAATTACGGTCGGATTCGGATCGCGCATGGCGGGCGAATTCGCGTGTTTGGAGCGCTGATAGTAGGCGGCGTAATCCTTGCGATACTGCTCAAGACCCGCAGTCAGCTTGGTCTTGAGCGCGTCGAGATTTTCCTTCTGCGGATTCCAATCGATGTACAGCGGTTTGATTTTCGTGCGCAGAAAATGGTCGGGGCAGGAGGTTCCCAGCTCCGCGAGTCGCGGCGCATCGTGACTATTTACGAAGCGCAGAATGGTCGGGTCGGATTGAATCGTCGCGATGAAACGCTTCTTCTGCGAGACCTGACCGCGCAGCCACGGCAGCAGTTCGAACAGCAATTCGTCGCGTTCGGCATCGGCTATTGTTTCAAATTTCCGGCCGCCGAACGTCTTCTCGCCTTTATCGCGAGCCTCAATATATTCGGCCGCTTTTTCGATCAGGTTCAGCGTCAGTTCATAACATTCTTTATCGTCGTCGGCCCAATTGATCAGCCCGTGCTGGCCCAGGATCACGCCTTTGCCCTTCGATTCGGCCTTGGCGATGCGCTCCAGTTCCAGACCCAGCTCGAAACCGGGACGCAGCCACGGCGTCCACGAAATTTCATCGCCGAAAATTTCCTGGGTTAGCTCTTTCGAGCGTTTCGAAGCAGCCACGGCGATCACCGAGTTGGGATGCATGTGGTCGACGAACTTCTGCGGGACGAATGAGTGCAGCGTAGTATCGATCGAGGACGCGCGGGGATTTAGATTGAAAGTGCAATGCGTGAACAGGCCAACCATCATGTCTTCATGCGGCGTTTTCGGACCCTTTTCGTGACCGGCCGCATAGATCGCCTGCAACGCGAGCAGTTTGTCCTGATAGAGCGAGGAAAAATTCTCCAGCTTGCTGGTGCGCAGATCGCCGCCCGATCCCTTCACCCACAGGACTTCAATCTCCTGGCCGGTGAGCGGATCTTTTTCCATTAATTTCGACGACGTGTTGCCGCCGCCGGTATTGGTTATGCGCTGGTCGTAGCCCAACAAATTGGAGCGATAAACAAGGCGCTCGGCGGGAGAGAGGGTGTTCGCCTTCTGATCGTCCCAAAGGTAATGAACATGTTTCATGATTTCAATTCTTAGGATAACTTGCATGCGCGAGATCGCGCCTGGTGGGCTTGATCCAGCTAAACTTGGAAGATGAGGCTCGGGGTCGCCGGCGCAGTTCTTTTGGCCATGGGGTTTGCGGCCGCTCAGGATCAACCTTGGCGTCCTCTCTTCGATGGCACAACTTCGAAAGGCTGGGAGGAGGCGGCCGGCAAACCTTTTCCTACGAATTCGTGGGTCATTGAAGACAGCTGCCTGAAGGCTTTGGCGCGCACCGATGGCTTCGAGAGCATCCGCACGGTCGAGACTTTCAAATCGTTCGAGCTCCAGTTCGAATGGAAGCTGGCGAAGCTCGGCCGCTCCGGCGTGAAGTATCTGCGCGGCTTGGAGTATCCGTTGGTGGATATTTACTCGCTCGACGCGGTAGCGGACCCCACGCGTATTACCGGAGCGCTATTTTCGATTCTCGCGCCGTCGGGCGCCAACTGGAAGCTGGGAGTATTCAACGAATCCCGCCTGATTGTTCACGGCGATCACGTCGAGCACTGGCTCAACGGCGTTCAGGTGCTAAGCTTCGAAACGACGAATCCCGCCGTCCAGGCCGCGTTGCGGGGAATGCTCCCGAAGGGCGCGGAAACGCCGATCGTTACAGAAAGTCCGATCGGCCTTGAAAGCCATGGATCGGAAACGTGGTTTCGGAATATCAAGATCCGCGTACTGCCCTGACTATCGGGCAATCGACTTCACTTGCAGATACTCTTCTAACCCGAACGCTCCCAGTTCCCGTCCAATGCCGGATTGCTTGTATCCTCCGAACGGAGCCAGCGGATTGTAGCGGCCGCCGTTCACATCCACTTGCCCCGTTCGCATTTTGCGAGCGACGTTCATCGCCCTTTGCGGATCGCCCGACCAGACTCCACCAGCCAGGCCATAAATCGAATCGTTGGCGATCTCCACCGCCTCCGCTTCCGAATCGTACGGCAGAATCGACAGCACCGGCCCGAAAATTTCCTCCTGCGCGATGGTCATTTTGGATTTCACGTCGGCGAACACCGTCGGCTCCACAAAATATCCCTTTGAAAACGCCTGTGGACGCCCTCCACCGGCGACCAGCTTTGCGCCCTCGCTCCGGCCTTTCGCGATGTAGCCTTCGACGCGCTCCCTCTGCGCGAACGAAATCAGAGGACCGACGCGCGTCCCGGCATCCAGAGGATCGCCGATTTTCAAGCCGTTCACCGCAGCGGCCGCCAGGTCGATCGCTTCCTGTTGACGGCTGCGCGGGACTAGCATCCGCGTCCATGCCGAGCACGTCTGGCCCGAATTCAACATTGCATTGCGAGCCCCGTTGGGAATCGCTTTCTCAAACGGAGCGTCGTCCAGCACCACGAACGCCGATTTGCCGCCCAGCTCCAAAGTCACTCTCTTGATGGTCTCCGCCGCCAGCGCCGCCACGCGTTTTCCCGCCCGCACGGACCCGGTGAAGCTCACCATGTCGACCTGCGGATGGGACGCGATCGCCTCGCCCACCACCGGCCCGTGTCCGGTGACGATGTTCAAAACTCCGGCCGGCAGTCCGATCGCGATACACGCCTCGGCCAGCAGCATCGCATTTAAAGGAGCCAGTTCGCTCGGCTTCAGCACCACAGTGCAGCCCGCGGCCAGCGCCGGCGCGACCTTCGCCATAATTTGATGCAGCGGATAATTCCACGGCGTGATCGCGCCCACCACGCCCGCCGCCTCCCGCACCACCAGCGAGTTTCCAATCTCCTGCTCGAATTTCGCCTCCCGCAGCAGCTTCGCGTAGCTCCCCGTCACCACCACCGGCAGCCCCGCTTGAATCGACGTCGAGATCGAAATCGGCGACCCCACTTCCATCGCGATGGTCCGCGCAATCTGCTCCGTCCGCTCCTTCAGAGCCGCCGCGATTTTATCGAGCCAGTCGGCGCGCTCCCCGGCCGCAGTTTCGGACCAGCCTCGAAACGCCCTCCGCGCCGCATCCACCGCCGCATTCACGTCTTCCGGAGTCCCTTCCGGAATCGACCCAATCACTTCTTCCGTCGAGGCCGAGAGAACTTCAATGTTTCCGGGCGCGGCGGGGCGCCAGCCGCCATCAATAAACAACTCGGTATATCGCATCATGCTTTCTTTGCCAGTATACTGCGTGCCATGAACGCCGCCGTGGTCCGCACGTATTCCAGCCCAAAAAATTCGTCATCCTGGCCTACCGGCATAAACAGGTACGGCCGATCATCTTTACTGATCCGCCTTCCGCACATGGGAATGGGTCGCTATGAAGCGAAGACCTTAGAACAAAAAGTAAATGAAAAATATATCGCACAAACCATCGGGAGAGGACTCTAGTACGATGGCTCGGACCGGATCAAAATCAAGCCGCTGTTAGGTTTAGCTTGCTTTCTTGAGAGTAAGTGTTCAATACTATTGAGAACCGAGGAATCATGGATCATATGACCAGGAAGTACACAACGACGAACTTCACGCTGCGGAAGACAGGCATGGCAGTTTTTTCAGCCCTGGCTTTCGTGGCATTCGCCAATTCCGCGAAGGCGGACCTGGTCACAAACGGAGGCTTCGAGTCGACAGTTTGTACCGGAGCGCCAGCTCCCGCCCCGGCATGTACGAACGGCAATGGTGGCCAGCTACCCTCTTCTAGTACGACTGGCGTTGTCACTGCCACGGGCTGGACGAATACAGCCTACAGTTTCATTTTCACTCCAGGAAGCGGCGATACGACCGGCGCTTATAGCACCGAATTCAGTGCCCCGGTTATTTTATGGGGCCCGAATAGCGGTTCGAACAACGGCTTGCCCGCGACGAGCCCCGCCGGAGGCAATTATCTCGCCTCGGATGGCGATTTCGAGACCGGTACCATCTCCCAGACCATTTCCGGCCTGACCGCCGGCCAAACTTATACGGTCAGCTTCTGGTGGGGAGGGGCGCAACAGTCTGGCTTCACCGGCGCCACCTCTGAGCAGTGGACTGTCGGCTTCGGCGGCGACCCGACGCAATCCACAATCGACTATCAGAACCCCAGTCAAGGCTTCAGTGGCTGGTTGTTCCAGTCATTCACTTTCAAGGCCGATGGCACTAGTGATCTGCTCTCCTTCATGGCTGGAGGCAGCCCTGCGGGCCCTCCGCCCTTCGTTCTCCTGGACGGCGTCTCGGTCAATCTGACTCCGGAGCCGGGCTATTGGATTCCAGGCCTCGCCCTCATGGGCCTTTTGATCGGCATGGCCGCTCTCAGATCGAAAAAGGCAGTGAAGAGCTAAGAGCAGCAGCAATTATCGTACGATAGATGAGGTAGCGCCACAGGGGCTACCTCATTTTGGTTTTCAGAGTATGGAAATCCTCCCACGGCTGCAACATCATCTTCTTCCGGTAGCCTTGGACGTCCTCCGGCTGAGCATCTGGTTGCTGCTGATTGTGGTGATTTTCGTTCCGCTGGAGAGGCTTTTCGGCGTTCGCCCCCAGAAGATTTTCCGCAAGTCTTTTCTCCTGGACCTGGGCTATTATTTCATCAACAGCCTGTTCCCCAAAATGCTCCTGGTGATCCCGATGGCATTCATCGCCTGGGCCCTGCATTATTTCGTGCCGCAATCGGTACACTCCTGGGCATCGGGCCTGTCTCTATGGACCCGCGCCGCCGCGGCGCTGGTGGTAGGCGAAGTTGGATTCTATTGGGGGCACCGCTGGACCCATGAAATTCCCTTGCTCTGGCGCTTTCACGCCGTCCATCACAGCCCGGAGGAAATCGACTGGCTGGTCAACACTCACGCCCATCCGGTCGACATCGTCTTCGTCCGCCTCTGCGGTTTCGTTCCCATGTACGCGTTGGGTCTGGCCCAGCCCATGCGGGGGCAGACACTCGATGTGGTGCCTTTGCTCGTGATGCTGGTCGGTACGCTGTGGGGCTTTTTCATCCACTCCAATGTGCGCTGGCGATTCGGCTGGCTATCGTTTCTGATCTCCACCCCCGCCTTTCACCACTGGCACCATACCAACGACGAGAACATCAACAAAAACTACGCCTCCATGCTGCCCTTCATGGACAAACTGTTCGGCACCTGGTACCTGCCGAAAAAGCAATGGCCATCCAAATACGGAACCGACACCCCCATGGCCCCAAGCCTGACCGGCCAACTGCTACAACCCTTCGAGCCGCAGCCGGTCGAGCAAGCCCGGAATGCCGATTTTCCAACCGCCCAGGTTGCCGACTAGCGATGGCTTCCGGTGTGGGGCAGGATGATATCCTGCACGCCGGTTGGCTACCGGCGTTTCCCAACTTGGCGAAAAAGTGGGGGCGAAAAAGTGGGGACTGCCTACTTCCAGCAGGCTCGTCAGTGGCTAAAGCAATTTCGTAGTTGCGATTGACCGGGACCTTCCCGCATGACCTTCCGGGTGACGCTGCTCCGCCCGCCTTCCAACGCGCAATTGGTTTCTTTGTGTCATCCCGAAAACTACCTTTGCGAAACGCGGTAACGCTTCACTCAAAAGGTATCGGTACTTCAGCATAACTGCCCGCTGTAGCCGCGTTGATGGTGGCAGCAATGCGTTCAAGATGCAATCGAACGCGAGACCATTTCGTTGTACCAGTCAGAACAACGATGGCAATCTTTCGCACCGTCAGGTTCTGCTGATAGGCAAGGTTGTTGTCGGTGGTGAACGAAAGATCGAAGGCCGCTTCCTCGGCTGCCGTGAGCAACCCGCCGTTGGAAAGCCGTTCCCAACCTCTTGCTTTCTCCGTGACCACAGTGTGGGTGCGCAGGACGCGGGAAACTCCCCTCGGGGCTCCATGGTCAAAGAGAATGAGCATCAATGAGTTCTGAAACCGGGGACGGCGCGGGCGGTGTCTTAAGGCTTTGAGCCACAAACTCAAGAACGGCGGTAATTTGCTCACGTGTCACGTCGAATTGCTCCATCACTTCTTCGACGCTCAAATCTTCCAGGTTTTCGATGACCGTAGCGACGGGCAAACGGGTATCCCGAAACACCCATGCGCCACTGACCTTGCCGGGGATGCTTTCAACGGCGGGACATTGGGACCAATCAAGAGTTGCTGCCATGTTCTTACCGTCCATCCATCGTAGCTTTTTAGCACGCCTCGGCGGCGGCGTCACGCGCACGTGCTTTCCGGCCTCGAAGCGGTGAAAGCAACGGGAGGAACCCGTGGGGACGGATGGGACCATCCCTGACCTGCGGCCCGCGATTCGTTCGACAGTCCCACTCGCACATGCTGCAAATGCGCCGACGCCAGCACCTGAGGGAAAATGAAATCATGAGTGGAATCCAGTTTGTCACCGACGAGAAAGGCCGCAAGGTCGGGGTTCTCATCGACCTCAAAAAACACGGCGCCATCTGGGAAGACTTCAGGGATGGTCTCGTATCTGAATCTCGGCGTAAGGAGAAAAGCATTCCTTACGAGCAATACCGGGCAAGCCGCGTAAAGCGGGCTCGCCCACATGCTTAAATATTCACTCGAAGTCAAGCATTCGGCGCAAAAGGAGTTGGATGCGCTTGAGGAGACGCTTTTCGTCCGGATAGATCGTAAGATTTTGGCGCTGGCGGCCAACCGCGACCCGCGGGATGCAAGAAGCTGAAAGGCTACAAAGATCTGTGGCGCATCCGGGTAGGCGATTGGCGCGTGCTATACATCATCGACGACGCAGCGAAGCTTGTCATTGTCACCGGTGTTGCGCACCGCCGCGAAGCCTATGAATAACGGAGGGAAATCCCCTCACTCAAATATCGGCGATACTCTCGCCAGCACCTCTTCCACGATCGCGTCCGGAACGCTTTCCAACCTCCTGCCGCCGCGCGCGGTTAGATCCAGCACGCGGGGCTGGTCACAGCGGACGACTCCCGTGGTTTTGGTTCCCACTCCTGTCAGCGGCACGGCGAAGCCGGCTGTCCGCGCGAAACTACCGCCGCTCGTGATCGGCAGAACTATGGGGAGTTTCGTGATCCGGTTGAACGCCTCCGGCGACACGATCAGTACTTGCTCGTGTCCCGAGGCAGGATCGAGACTGACCAGCCAGATTTCGCCGCGCTTCATCAGATCAGCTCGCCGCCTACCGGCTTACTATCGAGCCATTCTTGCTCCTTCTTGGCGCGCCGCGCCTTTGGATTGCATTGGGCCAGCAGTTCGTTCAGGGTATAGCGGCGACGCTGTTGCGGCTCTATGATGAGACGGCCGCTCTCAACCGCGATACCGACCTGGGCGCCCGGTTGCAAGTGCAGCATATCGAGCAGCGCGGGGGGAACGGCCAGCATCACCGAGCCGCCGACCTTGCGCAAATTCGTAGTGTGCATGGCTCTCCTCTAGTTATACTTAAATATAACATCAAATCGGGAACGCCGGGTCATTTCTCACCTGCTCCGCCTGCCACAAATGCCGGCGATCATGGGTCGTCGTCAACACAAACTGCCCGCCCAGCGGTATTCTTACAATCGCCCGCAAGGCAGCCGGCAGCGCCGGCATCGTGATCTTCACGCGCGCCAGATGCAGGCCGTCGGCGCTTCTCGTCAGGCGCTTTAATTCACCGGCAATGCGGCGATACTCGGCGAGCGTGTTGTCCAAATCCGCTTCCGCCGGCGGCGCGAACACTTTCGGAGCCTTGTGTTTCTTTTTCACCGGAGGCTCCTGGCTGGCGATAAACTTCCGCATCAGAAAGCCGTACTGAAACGGACCTTCGCCCGTCTTTCCTCTCGCCCGTCCTTTCGCAATGCCGCTTTCAATCGCCGGGAGCGCCATATGATTGGTGAGATTCATGTGCGCGAAACATTCGCCGATAGACCACCGGCCGGGCGCGGGACGCCACTGGAACTGTTCGCCGGTCAGGCCATGGGTGATCGATTCAGCGTGGCTGAGATTGGCCTCAATCTCGGTGATGAGCATGCCGATATCAGGATCGAGTGACATACTCGCTACAATATAAGATTCCAATGCGCATCGCTCTGGCGCAAATCAATCCCACGGTAGGGGACCTTTCGGGTAACGTGAATCGGATGACGCGGGCAGCCCGCCAAGCGGCCGGTCGCGGTGCCGAAGCGGTCGTGTTTCCCGAGCTTTCACTCACCGGCTATCCTCCGCGGGATCTGGTGGAAAAACCGAGTTTCCTCGAAGCCAGCGAGCGTGAACTGGAGCGTCTGGCCCGCGAAACGGCGGACCTCGATCTCAGCGTCATCTGCGGGTACGTTGCCCGCTCGAAGGCCGATACCGGCAAGCGTGCGCTGAATAGCGCGGCGGTCCTCGAACGCGGCCAGATCGTGTTCCGGCAGAGCAAAATGCTCCTGCCGAATTACGATGTGTTCGATGAAGCTCGCTATTTTCGGCCCGGCGAGCGCGAAGACCTGTTCACGCTGCGCGGCCAGCCCATGGCGCTCACCATCTGCGAGGACGCCTGGAACGACAAGCGCTTCTGGAAGCATCGCCTCTACCAGCGCGATCCGGTGGAGGAACTGTTTGGCGCGGGCGCGGAGATCATGATCTGCATCAACGCGTCGCCTTTTAATATGGGAAAACGCGAAGTGCGCCGCGCCATCTATCGCGCCGCGGCGAAGCGTTATTCGAAGCCGGTAGTCTACGTAAACCAGGTGGGCGGCAACGATCAATTGGTCTTCGACGGCTCCAGCTTCGCCATGAACGGCGCGGGGGAGATTGTGGCGTCGGCGCGCTCCTTTGAAGAAGATCTCGTCATGACCGGCGATCTTCACGAGGATTTCACCGACGAGTGCGAAGCCGTTTATCAGGCGCTGGTGCTGGGCACGCGCGACTATATTCGCAAGTGTGGATTTTCGAAGGTTCTCATCGGCCTGAGCGGTGGAATCGATTCGGCGCTCACGGCGGTCATCGCGGTGGAGGCGGTGGGAAAAGAGAACGTAACCGGCGTGGCCATGCCCGGTCCGTACTCGTCCGATCACAGCGGAATCGATGCCCGGGAGATGGCAAATAATCTCCAAATAAGCTTCGATACAGTGTCCATTTCATCGGTTTATGGCCATTTAAGAGATGTGCTAGAACCGGCTTTTCACGGAAAAGGCCCGGATGTGACCGAAGAGAACCTGCAATCGCGCCTGCGCGGCGTAACGCTGATGGCGCTCTCGAATAAGACCGGCGCATTGGTGCTAACCACCGGTAATAAAAGCGAGTTAGCCGTCGGCTATTGCACTTTATATGGCGATATGTGCGGCGGCCTCGCCGTAATCAGCGACGTCCCCAAAACCATGGTGTATTCGCTGTCCAGAATAGCGAACAAAAGGCATAATAACGCCATTCCGGAGAGCGTTTTCAGCAAGCCTCCGTCGGCGGAACTCAAGCCGGATCAAAAAGATACCGACTCCCTCCCACCCTACGAAGTGCTCGATCGCATTTTAGAAGATTACATCGAGCAGTATAAAACGCCAAAGCAAATTTCGGAGGCGCATGCACTGCCCGTCGCACTGGTGCAAGATATTGTAAATAAAGTAGATCGCAACGAATACAAACGCCAGCAAGCCGCCCCAGGTTTGAAAGTGACCACCAAAGCTTTTGGCATCGGGCGCCGATTTCCCATCGCGCAGAGGTTTTCCGAATGAGATATTGCTTTATTTTTCTTTTATTTACCATGGCATTAATGTCGCAGCCAGTGACGCTGCCGACCGGCTGGAAAATCGCCCCAGCCGGCGAACAGGTGCCTCTCGATACGCTGCCGATGTCGTCGGCGATTTCGCCCAATGGAAGATTTGTATTGGTGTTAAATGGAGGATATAAACCGCCTAGTATCAGCGTGATAGAGGTGGCGTCGAAGAAAGAATTATCGCGGGTGAAAGTTGCGGACGGATGGCTGGGGTTGACGTTTTCTCCGGATGGAAGATTTGTCTACGTAAGCGGAGGATCGCGCTACAGTGTTTTTGAGTTTTCGTTTTCCACGGCCGGCGAGTTGAAACAAACGCGGGAATTTCAAATCAGCGAGCAGCATACGGTGCACGATTTTATCGGCGACGTGGCGGTATCGCCGAACGGGCTGTTAATGTATGCGGCGGATTTGTATCACGACTCGGTGGTCGAGATTAATGTGCAAACGGGGAAGGTGCGGGATCGATATAAAACGGGAAGACGGCCGTACCGGATTCTGTTTCATCCCGACGGGAAGACGTTTTTCGTATCGAGCTGGGCCGATGCGACGGTATAT
This sequence comes from Bryobacteraceae bacterium, assembly GCA_049521155.1. Lineage (GTDB taxonomy): Bacteria > Acidobacteriota > Terriglobia > Bryobacterales > Bryobacteraceae > Palsa-187. The sequence continues at coordinate 2,318 of JBEKPC010000025.1, read as the reverse complement.
GAATACAACGTTTCCTCCGGCAGTGAGGTCGCGCGCGTGCGAATGGGTCCGCACCCCACCGATATGGTGTTGAGCAACCGGACGCCTGAGGAAGACGAAGCCGAAGAGGGCTCAAAAAAGCCGAAAGAAAAAACGCTGCGGCTGTTCGTCTCCGCGGCGAATACAAATAGCGTGTTCGTGGTGAACGTGGCAGCAGATAACGACCTGACGCTGAGCGAGACGCTGAACATCGCGCTGACGCCGAGGCATCCGCTGGGCATGACGCCAACGGCGCTGGCGATTTCGCCGGATCAGAAAACGTTGTTCACAGTCTGCTCCGATGCGAACGCGGTGGCGGTGACTGATATTTCGGAACCACGGAGCCGCTTGCTGGGGTTCATTCCCACCGGCTGGTATCCAACGGCGGCGCGCGTTTTGAAAGACGGGACCATTCTGGTGCTGAATGGGCGCGGGTTGCAGAGCTTCCCGAATCCCCGGGGCGAGAACGCGGGTAATTTGCAGACGGGAACGATGTCTGTGATCCCGCCTCTGACGGACGATGCGCTGGCGCAATACACGAAAACCACGCAGGGGCTTTCGCCGTATAACGATTCGAAACTGGACGTGGCCGAGATCGCCGACAATAACGTGATTTACAGCAAGCCGGGCCGGCCGTCGCCGATCGAGCATGTGATTTACATCGTCAAGGAAAGCCGTTCGTACGATCAGGTGATGGGCAAGCTCGGCAAGGGCAACGGCGATCCTTCGCTGACGCTGTTCGATGAAAATGCCGCGCCGAATCATTACAAACTGGCGCGCGAGTTTGTGCTGTTCGACAATTTTTACGTCAACGCGGATGTGAGCGCGGATGGCCAAAATTGGGCAATGGCGGGCATCGCGCCGGATTATACGCAGAAATTGTGGCCGTCGAGCTACGCTAAGCGGCGCGACTTTTACGACTTTGAAGGAGGCGAGCCTGCGAACATGCCGCCGGCTGGCTATATCTGGTCCAACGCGGTCTCGGCGGGCCTGACGGTGCGGAATTACGGGCATGAGGCGAACAACAAAAAGACTCCCGCAGCCGACGGCGTGCAGATTGACGGGGTGCGCGATCCGTCTCTGAAGGCAATTACGAACACGCATTACCGGGGCTTCGATCTCGATTATTCGGACGTCGAACGGGCCAAGGTTTTCTTAAGTGATCTGAAGGAATTCGAGGGGTCCGGGAACATGCCGCGCCTGATCGTGATGCGGCTGGGCAACGATCATACCTCGGGCACGGCGGCGGGTCACGTGGCGCCGCTCTCCGCTTTTGCCGACAACGATTACGCGCTGGGCATGATCGTAGAAGGCGTTACAAAGAGCAAATTCTGGGCGAAAACGGCGATTTTCGTGATCGAAGACAGTGCGCAGAACGGGTCGGATCATGTGGATTCGCACCGCTCCCCGATGTTCGCGCTATCGCCGTACACGCGGCGTGGGATCATTGATAGCTTGATCTACAACCAGTCGTCGGTGTTGCGGACGATCGAATTAATTCTCGGACTGCGGCCGATGACTCATTTCGACGCGGGGGCTCAGCCATTAGCGGCGGCGTTTGCGAACGCGCCGAATCCGGCGCCTTATGAAGCGGCAAAGCCGAAAATTTCGTTGACCGAAAAGAACCAGTGAAGTCGGCGACAGCGGGGCGGTCGGCGAAGATGGACTTCAGCGACGCGGATCTGGCGGATGACGATGAGTTGAATGAGATTCTGGGGAGGCGATTAAGGGGGCGGTGGCGCCGGTGCGGAGTTATTTTTCGAAGTAGGAGGGATGAGCAATAGTTGAATTGCAGGCGCTTTCCGGCAAACTGGCGAGCGAAGACGCCGGCTGAAGCCGACGGTGCAAGCTGAAGCTCGCGCTACCGATTTCTTAACGGCTGGTCCGCAGCCATGTCGTGATCAATTCTGATAGATCGAGGAAAATCAGGTCGGTAGGTTCGCGTTTGACTTCTGCGCAGAGTCCTGGTAAGTCTGCATTAAACCTATCGTAGCGCTCCGCGATCTCCGCACCTCCTGGCAAGCCCGGACGGTTGGAAACGCCTACCAGCCAATTTCGAACTTCCACAATTGCCTGGTGGGGCGATCCTCCATGTGCGTGAATATCCTGACCGGAGATATCGGACACGAACGCGCGGTAGCGATAACGATCGCTGTCGAGAATCAGACAGGCCTTCTTACGCTGACGCTCGTCGCCGAACCTCTTGCAGCCCAGAAAGAGCCCGAGTTCGAGGGGCATATTGAACCGGGGCAGTCCCGTTGCTGCGTCCAGCGCAACGGCTGAGAGATCGTGAATTCCGT